>JAAYVH010000264.1 GCA_012517255.1 Chthonomonadales bacterium | reverse complement strand
CGGGTTGCGTCCCGCGTAGAGCGCAACGATGCTGGGCTTTGTGGGCTGTGCCATGAGCCAACCTCCCTTCGATGTCTACTTACTAGCCATCAAAGAGGGGCGCCCTATTAACAATTCGCCCGCAGAAAACCCCCTACTTCTGCGATTCCCGCACCTTCCTGCGCAGCCTCGCCAACTCAACGGCCACCTGCCCGGGTGTGCCGCCTACGGCTGAAGCCAGCTCGACACAATCGAACTGGTTATGCTCAGTCACGAAGCGCGCCGGGTCAGCCACGATCAGGTCCCGTATGCGCCGCAGACGTCCCCGCAAAGGCAGTTCCCGTAGCTTCGCCAGCCAATGCTCGGCGCTGGACCGTTCGTCCTGAGCCTCGATCCACTCCTCGATAGGGTTACGTGCTAGACCTCCGAGGGTCTGAACTGCGCCTGTCGCGGTAAGCTCGTCGAGGCTTGCAATGGGAACGAAATGGCGTGTAGTCCCGCCTCCGGGATGGGAAACCTCGGTTGTGCGGCCATCGGGCCGGGCCTTCCGGGGTTCACGCTCGAAGCGGTTAATGGTCGTCGCGATCGGCTCGCCCGGTTGGCGCTCGGCGAAAGCGATGGCTGCGGCGCCCGGTACCTCCTCACGCGGGAGGTTCTCCGTCTCGATCTTCCCAGTACCCTCAGCCAGCAACTGCACCTGAACGCGACGATCGTGGAACCGACGCAACCACTCGACTGCGGTGTTGTTGTACCAGACACGGTTGATCTCGGTAAGAACTCCACGGAGCTCCCTGATTCGCTCGATCGTGGGAGGACCGGGCTGCTGGACGGCCGCCATGATTTGCTGATGAATATCCTCGAAGAACCTGACCAACTCCTCGGTCAGCCACTCGCGCTGCTCGGGATCCGCCGGGACGTCATCGTGCCCGACCGCCTTGCGTCGAGCATCGGCGTATAGTTCGAGAGCCAAACTCGGTCTATCATGCACCCGAGCCATGAACACGTTCCAAAACGTGACCAGATCCGCCATGAAGCCGAAAGGATCGCGTTCTATGGCCGCCCACAGCTCGCGCGCGCGGTCATCCTCATTTCCCGAGATGGCGGCTTGGAGCCATTCGTCCGTCCAGCGCAGGTCGGCTATGGCGGCCCTTGCCTCCTTACGCTGCGGTAATGGCAGACGGCGGGACAGATTGTCAGTTTCAGCCATGTTGTTACCAGACCCCTTCTCGCCGCTGGCACTCGCGGCGATCCGCTTCTCTGCAATGTGCAGTCGCACTCTAGAGCGCATGCAGGCGCTCCTTGCCTCGATTGTCAGGCACTTGCAGGCTCTTATCGCTGCCTTAGGCCGGGCCTCATATCAGTATTACGCCGCCCGGCTGGAGTCCGTATATGTGGCGAGCCAGTACTGTCGCAGTCCATGCCTCGCGTCAGCCAGTCCGACAGACGGACGCATGTGCTCGTGCCCGGCGCGCCTGGAGCTTGAGGTCGCAGATAACGATGTCGGCACAATTCGCCGGCGGCGCATCTGCCGCTCCGCGAGCGCGATGACAACACAGCACCGAGCGGCGCCAGGGCTCAGCGTTTGCTCGTGTCCTGCGCCTTCCCCGAACCGGCCATAGCCGCTGCAGCCACGCCGTTCGATGCTAGGAACACCTGATGTGCCTCCATCGGCATTGGAACGGGCATACCGACGACGGGTTTGGTGGCCCCCAGATGAAGCAGCCCGGCGTCCTTGATCAGGTGTGCGCCAATGCCCAGCCAGACGCCCGTGATGGTCCGCTCGCCATAGCGCGACAAAGCCGTGTGCACACGGTCCCAGACCGGATGCCGGTCGGCAGGCATGCGCTGTATCAGGCTATCCAGCGAGTGGAGACCGAAACGCATTGCGAACTCGGTCTCGATGCCCAGCAAGACCGAGTGGGTGAACACGGTACGGTGGTTGCCGATGCCGGTCATCAGATCTAGATCAGGCAAGCCGCCCTCGAGGTCGGAGCCGCCCGCCGCTGCGTAAAACACCAGCCAAGTGAGCAGCATCTGGATAACCTCATCGACCTGCCTGCCGCGCGTCATCGAGCGGAACTGGTCGAAGGCCTTGCGCGCACGCGAGGGTAGCGCTGTGAAAGCGTCAACCGTGGTCGTCCACGCGTCTGAAGCGGCCTGCCGCGGTCCAACCGCCGCGACGTGCCTGATCGCGTCCGTGGCTCCGGCTCCCGCGCGGCGAAGCACGGACCATCTAGTGCGGGCCGTTGTCTTTGCGGAAGCTGCAGCGGACCGAGCCATCAGCCGACCCCACTCGGCGGCCGACAGCCCCTCGCACGCAGCGCGCAAGTCGCGAGCAAGACGACCTGCAACAGCGTAGTCCGCGGTGAAGGCTCCGAACGGGGCGGGCATCGACGCAGTACTCATGGGCATGCCTCCCAGATCATGGTCCAGGCAACGTCTGCCAGCAGTATGTTAGATTGGCCTCAAGTTGCAGGAGACTGCGAGGCGGCGCCGAACATCCCTCACAACCACCACGATGGAGGCAGGTCGATATGCCCACCTTGACAGAAGAGCAAATACCGCCGGAAGAGGAGGAGCTGTTTCGGGAGTTTCAGGCATACGTGCGTTCGGTCTATGGAGCCGCAACCTCTGGAGCGATCGATGTACTTGACCAGCATGCTTCGGCGCTGGGAGCTCAGATCAGCAAACTGACCCAGACAGTCGAGGCGAGTAGGGCGGCGTACACCGAGCTTTTCGCGCCGGCGGTGGCGAACTTCGAAGCCTCAAGCCAGCAGATCATCGCCAGCCTGGATTCGAACACCAGAACCGCACTCGCTAGCCTGCGCACGGAGACAGAGACGATCGTCCAGCGTCGGATTGAGGCGCTAGATCAGCGCGTTTCGGAGATGCTCGCCGCCCAGCGCATCCTGAAGACCTGGGTAGTCGCCATGGGCGGGAGCATTCTGGTGTTCGCGGTTGGCATACTGGCTGCGGTGCTGATGGGTCAGTGAGCCTCGGGCCACTATGAGCTACCACGAAGCAGCGCCAGCCTTTCGCCGCCACATTAGCGCCATGTTTGCGGGGTCGCGCGGGATCGCCCCTTGCGTGCTGGAACAGGAACGAAGGCTCGCCGATGCGATCAAGAGCTCGGGGCTGGCTTCGAGGCTGCGGCACCTCGAGGCCGGCATCCACGACGTTGAACTCAAGGCGAATGAACCATTCGAGTTGTTCGTAATGGGCGAGGGAAAGTTCGGCAAGTCCACTCTAGTCAACGCTCTGTTGGGTGCGCCGATTGCACCCACGGATTTCCTGCCAAAAACGTGGTGCTTCAACCGGTACGTGGCAGAGCCTGAGCCCCGGCAGCATGTTCGGGTATTCGTCGATGAAAACCTTCGGATCAACCAGCGCTGCGGTCACCTAGACGCGCTGGGACGCCCATGCGGCGGGTACCGGAACTTGACTGAGTACCGCTTGGACCGTTCGGCTGCCGAGCGACTTGCGAAGGAAGAAGAGCGTCGCGTCACTGAGACGTTCGGCCAGGCGAACGCCTACTGGTCGCCGATCATGGAGATGGAATGGTCGGTCCCGTGCGACCGAGCGATTCTGCCAGGGATCAGGCTGGTCGATACCATGGGCATTGACCAGCGGCTCGCGCCAAAGTCGCACCAGCACCACCTCAAGTGGCAGTATGAGCGAGCAGACGCAGTATTGTGGCTCGTGTCGAGGGAGAAGATAGGTGCAGGCGCTACGCGAAAGGAGATCAGCGAGGCCCGACGCTACGCGAAGCTCGTGTACGTCCTGATCACGCGGTGGGATCAGGTCCGCGACCGCGCCGAGGCACTGCGCCTGTGCGAGCACCACTACGGCGATCTCGCCTCCGCGATCGTACCGGTCTGCGCTCCCGCCTGGCTGTTGGCCCAAGCCGGTGAGGATTGGATCCAGACCTCGGGCGAACGCGAGCTCGTGCGCAGGCTGCGACAGCTCGGCTCCGACGAACTGCTCGATCTCAGTGGGATGGTCGCTCTACGCGACCAACTCGATCGCTTCCTGGATGGACGTCAGGCCTACCACCGCAACGCGCAGGTGTATTCAGCGCTCCGACAGAAGGATCGGGAGCTACGCAGTATAGCGCTCGCTGCTCGGTCTGACGCTGAGGCAAATCTGGAGCTCTATCAAGAGCTCAAAGAACGGCTTAGTCAGGCCGCGCAGACGGCCCAGGATTTGATCGAGAGTTCGCTTACGGAGAACGGCAGGACGTGGTCACAGCAGGTTACCAAAGGGCTGTTGAGAATCACCTACGATAACAGACACGAAGCTCGCTCAATCCTGGCTCTCGACCGCGTGACGAATGAGATATCTGAGACGCAGGAACGCCTGGCACGTGATGCCACCACCTGCTTTCGGGACCTCGTGACCTGGGCCAACGGCGGGTCGCGCGGATACGTGCTGTCAGAGTTCGCCCCCACCGGCAGTGTGGCCGATCGCCTCCTTACCGCGAGCGCCACCGAGACCGAGGTGAGAATCACTGCATCGAAGCCTGAGTTTGAGTGGCAAGACCCCACGGGATTCTGGACCGAGGCGAAGATTCTCGCGGTGGATGCGCTGAGCCATATTCCCTTGGTCGGTGACCTGTTTGCGGAGAAAGCCCGCCAACTGAAGGCTGATGCTGCCGACGACTTCCGAGCCAATGCGAGGGAGCCGATCCTGCAGCAGCTGCAGGCTTGTCTCGCTGAAGCGCACGTGCGGCTGGTCAGCCGTGTTCAGGTGGTGGAGACCGCCCTTCATAACGACATCACGCGGCAGTATGACCTGACCGGCGGCGATGCCGCTCATCAGCAGGCCATGGAGCGTATCGATGCTGTGCTGAGTCGGAACATTGTCGAGCCGTTGCTGGTCGCTATCCCTCTGCGGCTCATGCGCAAGCTCGAATGGAGGAGGTAAGCAGATGCCAGTACACACCCCGTTACCAGAACATTACGGAGAGCTGGTGTTCGCGGAGCGTCTCGCCGCCCTGGCAGACGACGGTATGCACCTCTGGTATGACCTCCACCTTCCCGGTGTGTCAAACCTCGATGTCGTGATCTGGGACAGCCAGTGCGGCGTGGTCTGCCTCGAAGTCAAGGCTATACCGGTAGAGATGGTCCTGGCCTTCTCTGACATGGAGATAGAGATTGAAGGTCGGGGCTGGTCGGCAAGTCCAATGCATCAGGTGCGGAAAGCCACGTTTGAGCTGCTTGACTTCTTGCGCGGGTCACAAGCTGAGAAGGTGCACCTCTCGTCGACTGTAGCCTGGCCCAGGATCAGCAGGGCAACCTGGCTAGCTCACTGGGACGACACAGATCTCCCCTCCGGCTATGAGCTGTCAATGGTGTTCAGTGACGATCTAAGCAGTCTGGATGTCTTTCGCAAACGCCTGCAGTGGGTCCGCGAGCGCTCTCCGTGTGGCTCCTCGCGCCCAGGTCGCTTCGTGCACAGCGCTCCTGAGTTTGACGCCTTCGCAAGGCGCTTGCGCATGCGTGCGACCAGGCGTGCCGAGCCAAGCCCTGAACCAGGGGACACATTCAGCGATGAGGCGCCCGATGAGGTGGTTAGCCAGGAACCGCCGGAACCTCAGGAAGTTGTCGCGCTGGCGAGATCTGGCCGGGCACAGGAGACGCCGCGGTATCGCGAACGCCTGTGGCTGG
>JAAYVH010000263.1 GCA_012517255.1 Chthonomonadales bacterium | reverse complement strand
GCCGACGGCGCCACCGCTCACGATGGTGAGACCGAGATCGCACAGCTCTCGCGACAGCCGCGCGGTGATCTGGCGACCATACGGCGATGGCCGTCGCGTCCCGACGAGCGCGACCGCGAATCGGTCGGTGTCTATCAGCTCACCCCTCACGAACAGGACGGCAGGCCGATCGGGGAGGTCGCGCAGCGCCGCAGGGTACTCGGGCGCATCGCGGCCGATGATCGTGACGTCGGACCGCTGGGCCCACGCAATCTGATGGCGAGTGGGCATCGTGTCGGCATGAACCAACCGATCGAGCTGATCGGGAGACAGCTCGGGCACCGACGCAAGATCGTCGACCGCAGCATCGAAGATCGCCTGCGGAGCGCCAAACCGGTCGAGCAAGGCATGCGCTGCGCGGGGTGTCAGTTCGACGTTGGCTAGCCGAAGCCAGGCGAGCTTTGCGTCGTCATTCATGGGATCGCATGAAGAGGGCGCAGAGCGGCTGCCCTGCGCCCCTGACCTTCCGCGGATCTGGATCTACCTGTCGGTATCGCCGCCGCCCGTGCCTCCGCGACCGCGGCCGCCGCGGCCTCCCGATCCGCCAGGACCGGCGAAACCGCCGATGCCGCCCGTAGGCTGGTTCTGAGGCTTCTGGCGCGGCAACTTGGCGACGCTATTGTCCACGGTGAAGCCCCAGCTCTTGGTAACCGTGTTGCCTGCCCAGTCGGATGCCACCACGGTGACCGTATGTCGGCCGTCGGGAAGCGGCTTCACGAGCGCAGCAGTGCGCGGCTCAGGCGTGTTGTACTTCAGCGTGGCCGTCAGCAGATCGAACTCGAATCCGGGCTCGTCGTCGAACGTACGGGTCGACTTCTTGCGAGCGACCCCCTCGCCATCAATCAGCAGCCGCACGGTATCCGGGTTGACCCCGGAGCCTTCGTCGGTTATGCGAGCTTCGAAGTAAATCGGCGGAACCCCGTTGATGACGACACCCATCTTCGGCTCAACCACGGTTACCTCAGGACCGGTCGTATCGAGGACGTTGGAATCGAAGGCGGCAAGGGACCCGTCGTCGGAGAGCACAAAGAGCTTGCCCTGTGAGGCAACGGGCGTGGCCGCGATGTTCGTCCACTTGGCGATAGTGTCCTCAACCGACGTGGACGGTTGCGTTTGATAGATCCACTTGATGGCGCCGTTGGCGGTGTCCAGGGCGTAGATGCCGCCCTGCACCGTGCCAATAAAGAGTAGATCGCCGACGACGGCAGGCGCAGCCAGCACATCGTAGTCGAGCTTGGGCGGGTTCCGCCACTTGACGCGGCCCGTGCGCAAGTCGAAAGCGACCACGTGGCTATCAGCGGTAATCACGAACGCGGTGTCGCCGGAAACCACCGGCGCTACGGTAATGTCGGTGTTCAGTATCTGAGCCCAGCGCCGGGTGAGGTTCCGGGCCATGAAACAGCTCAGGGTGGAGCCCGATGCAGCGAGCACGTAGTCGCCGCTCACGACGGGGCGCTGGCGGAGGACGGTGCCGTTAAGGCGGACGCTGAATCGTTGCTTGCCGGTGGCGGCTCCGACGGCATGGAGAACCTGATCGAGCGACATCACATAGACGATGCCTTCGGAGACCACAGGCGCGCCGGTGATCTCGTCCTGAGCCTGAAAGCCGCCGCGCCAGCTGGGGACCTCGGCGCCGGTGCGCGTGTCAATGGCGTAGACGCGCCCGTCCGAAGCGCCGAAATAGACGATGCCATCCGCAATGGTGGGTGTTGAGCCGACGCTCGTACGCGTATCAAACAACCAGGTGCCCTTGCCCGTTGCCGTGTTGAGCGCGTAGAGCTTGCCATCCTCCGCGCCGAAGTACAGCATGTCGTCGGAGATGGCGGGAGTGGTCCTGATGCGGGTCCCCAGCGGCTGGTCCTCCGGATACTTCCACTTCAGGGCGCCGGAATGGAAATCCAGCGCGTAGATGCGCTCACCGCATGCGAAATAGACGGTGTCTCCCGATACGACCGGAGACGCAGGATTGTTGGTGTCGTATGTAGCGGTGAACTTCCACGCCAACGACAGCGGCAGCGACAGCTTGTCCGAGGTCTGCCTCGCCATGCTGGGCGCTTGAGTCGCCAGCAGGGCGCCGACCAAGAGCCCCATGACGATGCACCTGCGGCACACGGCTTTCGCGGTTAACGTCGGCGCAGTTGCCATAGCGTATCGTACTCCCTTCGTGACCATGGTATCAGCCAAGCATGCCGGGCACACACAAGAACCTGCGGACGCCAGTACTCCCGACGCCAGCTCATGATGCGAGTATAGCGGACCACGCGCGTGAAGTCAAGAAGCATACGGTCGTCTGTCTGCAACCGCACGGGTCGCGATGGCGGAGCGCTGTGATATACTGCCAAGCCTGATCGGAACAAAACATGACCAACCCATCTCTATTCGTTGAGCGCCGACTTGAGCGCATCCTCGCATCGGTATCCAAGCCGGGTCGGTACGTCGGCGGCGAGTTCAATGCCGTCTACAAAGATCCGGCCGGCGTGGAGGTCCGCGTCGCGCTGGCATTCCCGGATGCCTACGAGATCGGCATGAGCAACCTCGCCCTTGCCATTCTGTATGACGTGCTGAATCGCCGAGGCGATACGTACGCGGAACGTGTGTATGCGCCCTGGCCCGACGCCGAGCGGGCGCTGCGCGATGCCTGTGTGCCGCTGTTCTCGCTCGAGACTCGCACGCCGGTGCGGGACTTCGACATCGTCGGCTTCAGTCTGGCTTTCGAGCTCGGCTACACCAATGTGCTGAACATGCTGGATCTGGCCGGTCTCCCGTTGCGTTCGAGCGATCGCGACGAACGCCATCCCCTCGTCATCGCAGGAGGGCACTGCACCGTCAACCCCGAGCCCATGGCTCCCTTCCTGGATGCCTTCGTGATCGGCGATGGCGAGGAGGTCATCGGCGAGATCGTTGAGGCGTACAAGCACAACCGTCACGCGTCTCGCGCTGCGCTCCTCCGCCTGTTGGCTGCCATTCCCGGCGTCTACGTGCCTGGTCTCTACCGGTGCCGGGCTGACGAGTCTGTTGAACCGGTCGACGATTCTGCGCCTCGAACGATCGAGCGCAGGCTCGCAGCTAGTCTGGCCGACATGCCGTTCCCGATTGCCCCCGTGGTGCCCGTGGTGGAAGCTGTGCACGACCGCATCTCCGTGGAGGTGCTTCGTGGCTGCACGCGAGGGTGTCGCTTCTGTCAGGCGGGCATGATCACGCGACCGGTGCGCGAGCGCTCCGCGGAGACTGTGCTTCGGCTGTGCGACGAGCTGGTGCGCTCGACGGGGCACGAAGAGATCAGCCTTGTCTCACTGTCGACGTCGGATCATAGCGAGATCGAGCCGCTCGTCCACGACCTGATCGAACGCTACCGGCCCCAGGGGATTGGGGTTGCCCTTCCGTCGCTCCGGGCCGATCGGGACTGCGTGGAACTGGCTCGACAGATCAGCACCGTCCGCAAGGCGGGCCTGACATTCGCCCCCGAGGCCGGCTCGCAGCGTCTGCGAGACGTGATCAACAAGGGCGTCACGGAAGAGGACCTCATGGGAGCGGCGGAATCGGCGTTCAAGAACGGCTGGCGTCGCATCAAGCTCTATTTCATGATCGGCTTGCCCACCGAGATCGACGAAGACGTGGTTGCCATCGGCGCGCTTGCCCACAGAGTGGTTCTCCATGGACGCAGGATGGGGGTTCGGGATGCGCAGGTGACCGTAAGCGTCGCCGGGTTCGTGCCCAAACCCCATACGCCGTTCCAGTGGCGCGCTCAGGACACGCCAGAGGAGCTTCTGCGCAAGCAGCGCCTTCTCAAGGCGTCGATGCGCGACCGGTCGGTTCAGTTGAGGTTCCACAATCCGCTTGTTTCGCACGTCGAAGGAGTGCTGGCGCGCGGCGGCCGATCGGTGGCCCGAGCCATCGAGTACTGCTGGAGACTGGGTGGAAGCTTCGACGCATGGGATGACCGCTTCAGCTATGATCGTTGGATGACAGCGTTCGAGCTGGCGCAGGTGAATCCCGCATGGGTGGCGAACCGAGTGCGCGGGTATCATGAAGCGTTACCGTGGGACCACATCCATTGCGGCATCCACAGAGGTTACCTGCGCGCTGAGGACAAACGAGCGGAGGCAGGCATTCGCACCGAAGACTGTCGTATCGGACGATGCACCATGTGTCAGGCGTGTGATCGCTGGCTGGTCGAGCGTGACGCCCTGCGAGCGGCATCAAGAAACACAGGAGACCGACAATGAGCGCTTACGGCAACGTGCCAGACGAGGATGTGAAGATCGTGCGTCGCGCGACGGGGGTCGCAGCCCAGGCCGTCCAGTCGCTGCCTTCGGGCGGATCGAGCGGATGGGTGGTTGTCGCCTACGAGTCCGTTCTTGAGGCGATTCTGCGCGATTGGGTAGAGAACGGCACCGATGATCTGGACGATGGCGATGCCGAGGATCTCGGGCAGATCGTACGAGCTTCGGCCGAAGTCGCGCTGTTGCAGGAGCCGTCCCTTCAGGACGCGACGTTCCGAACGGTGCTGAAAGGCTGGCTGGGCGATTGGGTCGCGAACTGGGGCACCGGTGAGTGACAGCTTCATCGCGCTGATCGGGGAGTAAGGAGTGCGGAATCTGCAGGAGCGAATGCCTCCGCTGGATGTGCTGCGCATCATGGAGGCCTCTCGCCAGGGAGACCGGCGCGAAGGCATCCTGCTGCGCCAGAGCAAAGGATGGTTCGCTGTCGGCGGAATGGGGCAGGAGCCCATGGCTGCTCTCGCTTATGCGCTTCGCCCCGACGACCTTCTCTTCTGCTACTACCGCGACCGCGCGCTCTGTCTAGCTCGCGGCCTGACCACCTACGATCTCGCTCTGGAGTTCTTTGCCAGGGCCGACTCGTGCAGCGGCGGCCGACAGATGCCCGGGCATCACGGCTGCAAGCGTCTGGGCATCGTGTCGGTGGCCACGCCGACGGCATCCCAGTGCATTCCGGCGGCTGGCGCCGCATGGGCAGCCAAGCTGCAGGGGACGGACCGTGTGGTCGCCTGTTGCGTAGGCGATGCATCGGTGCGGCAGGGCGAGTTCTATGAGGCGCTTGCGTTTGCGCTGCAGGAGAAGCTCCCGCTCGTGATGGTGGTCGAGGACAACGGCTATGGGATCAGCACGCCGACGGCGCCGCACGATCCGTTTCGCCTGCGCGTTCTGGACTCATCTTCGTTAGTGCGCATTGATGCGCGCGACCCCTACGTTGTCCTCGAAGCTACGCTCGATGCCGTAGAACGAGCGCGTCGTGGCGGCGGACCAACCACTCTCTGGTGCGAGATGGACCGCCTGTGCCCCCACACCTCATCGGATGATCAACGAGTATACCGGTCGGCAGATGAGCTCGCCGAGATCGCCCATCGAGACCCGATACGAAAGCTCGTGAAGAGGGTCGTGGATGACGGGCTGATCAGCGCTGAAGACTGGCAGTATGAGGCCGAGGCCATCGCTCGAGCAGTCGAGGCCGACTACGATCGGGCCTTTGCCGCTCCGGAGCCCGATCCCGCCGGCCTTTTGTCGAACACGATTGGGACTGGCCTCAGCATACCGCCCATTCCCGGCGAACTTGCGAGCGCTCTCGTGCGCGATGAGCCCATCACCATGGTCGAAGCGATCAACCTTACGCTGCAGCATGCGCTGAGCCTCGATCCCACGATCGTCATGTTCGGTGAGGACATCGAGGACCCCAAGGGCGGCGTGTTTGGGTTCACGAAGGGGTTGAGCACGGCCTATCCGGGGCGGGTGCGAAACTCCCCGCTTGCCGAGGCTACCATCGTGGGTGTGGGCGTGGGCATGGCGGTCGCGGGTTGCCGTCCGGTGTTTGAGCTGCAGTTCATAGACTTCGTCGGGACCGCGTTCAATCAACTTGTGAATCAGGCGGCTACGCTGCGATGGCGGACCAATGGTGATGAGATCTGCCCCATGGTGCTGATGGCCCCCTGCGGAGCCTACCTGCCGGGAGGCGGCATATGGCACAGCCAGACCAACGAGGGCATCTGGGCGCATGTGCCGGGGCTCTGCACGGCAGTGCCGTCTACGCCGGCGGATGCGGCTGCCATGCTCTGGACGGCCATCCACATGGACGACCCCGTGCTGTTCCTGATTCCCAAGCATGTCTTCCGGCGCCGGTCGCGGATAACCGAGCTTCCTGAAGGCGCGCCGGGCACCGCAGCGGTTCGCAGGTCGGGTTCCGACGTCACCCTGGTCACCTGGGGCAGCACCGTTGTTCTCGCCGACGAAGCCGCGCAGCGCGCCGGGAATGAGGGGGTCTCCGTGGAGATCCTCGACCTGCGCTGGATCAGTCCGTGTGACTGGCCAAGCGTCGAGGCGTCGGTGGCGCGAACGGGCAGGCTTGTCGTGCTGCACGAGGACAATCGAACAGGAGGTTTCGGCGAGACTGTGGTGGCGCAGATGACGTCCCACCCGGAGAGATGGGACGCCTTCCTCGCGCCCCCTCAGATCGTGGCTCGTATGGACACGCAGGTACCGTTCTGCCCATCGCTCGAGTACGCCGCGCTGCCGGATCTCGACGCAGTGATGGAAGCCATCCGCACCGTGATGGGGTAACCGTGACAATCAGGATCATGCACCCGTGAGCATCCTCGATGTGACCATCCCTCAGATGGGTGAGGGACTTCAGGAAGCGCGACTGCTGCGATTCCTCAAGCAGCCAGGCGATGTCATCAAGCGTGATGAGCCTATCTTCGAGATGGAGACCGATAAGGCCACCATGGAGATCGAGGCTCCGGTTCCCGGGGTCCTGATCGAGTGGCTGGTGGCCGAGGACGCCATCGTCCCGATCGGAGCCGTGGTGGGCCGCATCGAATCCCATTCAGCCGTGACCGAGGCAACCTCGCCGCAGGCTCCGTCGTCGAGCAAAGCGCCGGAGGTGAGCGCGCCGCGAGGAGCGGCGGCGCCAGCTGCGCGCAATGCGCTCCTGCCGCCACGCACCCGCGCATATGCGCGAGAGTGCGGGCTCGACGAAGACGAACTCCAGCGCATCGTGACGAGCGTCGGCCGCAAGGTACTGCCCGCCGACGTGGACGCCTGGATTGCAGGGCGGGGAGCCGAAACGACCGCTGGGCAGGCGGGCCAGTACGAGGATGTTCCACTGTCCAGCGCACAGCGCACGCTCGTATATCGTCTGCAGCAGCGTGCCGGTGAGGTTATCTCCGCCACCGAAGAGATTGAGGTGCCGTGGGAGCCCATTGATCGGGTCCGGCGCGACCTGAAGGAGATGGCTAGGAAGGCTGGCGCCGATGTGCCGACACCCTTCTTGCTGTTCGCATGGTGCGTTGTCCGCGCGACGATCGGGCATCCCGTCTTTCGATCCACCTATCAGGGGAACGGGATGATCCGACGGCATGCGCATCTGCACCTCGGCATTGCCGTCACGCGTGACGACGATGAGCTGGCTACGGCTCGCGTCGAGGCAGCGGACGCTCTGAGTTTCTGGGAGTTCGTCGGCGCCGCATCTCGCGCCATCAAACGGGCGAGGAACGGCGAAGATCAGGCTACGGCGCTGATGCAGCTCAGCTTGTCCAATCTGACCGGTTCGGGCGTGACACGAGCCATTCCGGTAGTGGCAGCTCCCGCAGTGGGGACCATCTTCGTTGGCGCGGTCCATCACGCGCCTGAGATGCGCGACGGTCAGGTTGTGCTCGTGCGCCGAGCGACGGTGACCCTGACCTTCGACCACAGGATCACCAACGGGGCAGGCGCGGCTCGTTTCCTCTCGGACATCCGTGCGGCCGTCGCGGGGCTTACGACCGAAGCGCTGGGTACCCCAGCATCATAGCGCCTGTGGAGAACAAACCGGGATCGCTGTGAAGCGATCCCGGTCGGCCATCCAGCGTGGTTGCGGCGCCTAACGTGCGAGGAGCGCTCGGGCCCGTTGGGCCACGGCGTCCGGCGTGAAACCGAAGGCTTCCAGAAGCTTCTCGGCCGGAGCCGATGCGCCGAACCTCGTCATAGCCACGACATCGCCATCGGCGCCGGCGTATTTGTGCCAGCCAATGGGGGAGGCCGCTTCGATCGCCACCTTCTTGACTCCCGGAGGCAGCACCGACATCCGATAGTCCTCTGGCTGGGCATCGAATATCTCCCACGAGACCATGCTGACGACCCTTGTCGGCACGCCATCCGCTTCCAGGAGTCCAGCCGCCTTGACGGCCAGCGAGACTTCCGACCCGGTTGCGACGAGGACCATCTTCGGGGCTCCTCCGTCGGCTTCTTTGAGCGTATAGGCGCCCTTCCTCACTCCCTCTGCCGAGGCGAACTGAGTGCGGTCGAAGTTCGGGACCTTCTGGCGGCTGAGAACGAGAGCCACGGGCCCATCCCTGTGCTGACATGCGATCTTCCACGCCTCCGCCACTTCGTTGGCGTCAGCGGGGCGCAGCGTCAGCATGTTGGGCACCGCTCGCAGCGATGCGAGCTGTTCTATGGGTTGATGGGTCGGTCCATCCTCGCCCAGCGCGATGGAGTCGTGGGTGAAGATGTAGATCACGGGCAGCCGCATCAGCGCGGACAGCCGGAGGGCGGGCTTGAGATAGTCCGCGAAGTTGAAGAACGTGGCGACGAATGGCCGGACGCCGCCATGCAATGCCATGCCGTTGGCTGCGGCAGCCATAGCATGCTCGCGCACGCCCCAGTGAATATTGCGGCCTGCATAGCCCCACACGCCGCCGACGGCGCCCTCGACGCCTGACGGGATGGCTTCGGGTTCAAAGTCGCCTAGGCCCTTCAGAGCCGTGTTGGTCGAAGGATTGAGATCGGCCGAGCCGCCCATCAGCGCAGGATAGTTGGGGGCGATCGCGTTCAAGACCTTGCCCGCCGAGGCTCGCGTCGCCGAGGCATCGTCTACGCCGAACACGGGGATATCCCGGTCCCAGCCGTCGGGAAGTTGGCCGGCGATGGCGTCGGACCAGCGTGCCGCGGCTGCCGGGTTGGCGGACGACCACTTCGCGAACGTCTCGGACCACGCCGCATGGGCCGCCCGTCCGCGCTCGACGACACCGCCGAATGCCGCACGCACCTCGTCGGGAACATGGAACGACCGATCCTCGGGCATACCCAGGTTGCGCTTGGTGGCCGCAACCTCGTCCTTCCCCAGGGGCGAACCGTGGGCATCGGAGGAGTTCGCTTTGTTGGGCGAGCCGAACCCGATGATGGTCTTGACCACGATCAGGCTGGGACGGGTCAGGTCGGCCTTGGCCGTGGCGATCGCCTGATCCAGCGCAGCGACGTCATTGCCGTCTTCAACCGTCAGGACCTGCCAACCGTAGGCTTCGAAGCGCGCTCCGACATTCTCGGTGAAACAGAGCGACGTGGCCCCTGCCAGCGAAATGTCGTTGCTGTCATAGAGGCAGATGAGCTTGCCCAGCTTCAGGTGGCCGGCGAGAGAAGCAGCTTCGCACGCCACGCCTTCCATCATGTCGCCATCGGAGGCGAGGACATAGGTGAAGTGGTCCACAACCGCATGGTCGGGGGTATTGTAGGTAGCGGCGAGATGGGCTTCGGCGATGGCCATGCCCACCGCGGTCGCAAAGCCCTGACCCAGCGGCCCTGTGGTAGTCTCGACGCCAGGCGTCTCGCCAAACTCAGGGTGACCGGGGGTGCGGCTATGCCACTGCCGGAAGCTCTTCAGATCGTCGAGCGTCACATCGTAACCCGTAAGGTGCAGGAGACTGAAGAGCAGCATGGAGCCGTGGCCGCCGGAGAGCACGAATCTATCACGATCAGGCCAGGCTGGATCGGTCGGATCGTGTTTCATGTGTCGCGTCCAGAGGACGTAGGCCATCGGCGCGGCTCCGAGCGGTAGTCCTGGGTGGCCTGAGTTGGCCTCTTGGATCGCGTCAATGGACAGGGTACGGATCGTGTTGATGCAGAGTCGGTCGAGGTCCATGGTGATCTCCACGTGGAATAGCGGTAACGCGGCGATTCGGAGAGCGCACGTCCGGCACAGTATACCTGCGCGTTCCCGCGCCGCTGGTTGGCTCACGGCGTGGCCAACGGGCTCGCGAGGTCGGCGCACGGATGCTTGAGCTGCTATTCCGCGAGACCGTTCGCGCCATGCTGCGCGCGCTATTCGGGTGTCTCGGCGGGGTCCGCGTTGAGGGAGCAGACAACGTTCCGAGCAGCGGGGGCGTCATTATCGCGCCGAACCATGTTTCCCACGCCGACCCGCTCCTTGTCGGGATGGCGGTGCGCCGTCCGGCGTGGTCGCTGGCTACCGATGAGCTGTTCACGATCCCCGTGCTCGGGCGTCTGGCCCGGTGGCTAAGGGCCTATCCCATACGTCAGGACTCGGCTGATCGAACAGCCTTGCGCCGCACGGAGGAGCTTCTTCAAAGAGGCGAGGCGGTCATCATCTTTCCTGAGGGACATGAGAGCCTCGACGGGCGGCTTCAGCCCCTTCAGTCGGGTCTGGTCTGGCTCGCGTTGCGGACGCGCGTGCCCGTCGTGCCCGTTGGCGTCCTCGGTACCAACCGTGCCTTGCCGCCGCGGGAGTGGCGCCTGCGGCATGCCGGATGCCGGTTGATCGTTCGCTTCGGATCCCCCATTGCCCCCATCGAACTCAGTGGCGGCAGGTCGGGGCGTGAGGCGGTTGCGCACGGCGACGCGGTATTGCGTGCCGCGCTGCTCGCCCTCACGGCGCAGGATACGCTGCCATGATAGTACGTCGGGGCGCCTGCCCGGCAGATGCCGCAGGGGCAGGGCCTCAAATCGTGGCAACAGATCACGCATCGGCGGCAGGCTCGGAAGGAATGAACGGGTAGAATGCCGAAAGGATCATCACCCAATGCTTCCAAGGAGATGCCTCCATGGCCTACGTGATCTGTGAACCGTGCATCAATGTCAAGGATAAAGCCTGCGTGGCTGTGTGCCCCGTAGACTGCATCCACGAGGGCGTCTACACGGGCGACGACGGCACGACCTACGATATGCTCTTCATCAATCCGGATGACTGCATAGACTGTGGCCTGTGCGAGCCGGAATGTCCGGTGAACGCGATCTTCGCCGACACCGATGTGCCCGAGAAGTGGGCGTCCTTCACCGAGATTAACGCGAAGTTCTACCAGCAGTAATCTCGGCCTCACCTTCGTCCTGCAGGCCGCCCGGGTTCGAGCCTCGGTCCGGGCGGCCCATCACCGCTACGGGGGCGTCCCTCGTGAGAATATACACCCGCAAGGGCGACCGCGGTCGCACAGCTCTGCGCGGGGGCATTCGGGTACCCAAGACCGACGTGCGCGTTGAGGCCTGCGGCGCCTGCGACGAGCTGAACGCGGCGCTCGGACTGGCCCGAACCTGCGCTGATGATCCGGAGCTGGCGGCCCTGCTCCACGGAGCACAGTCAGCGATATTCGCTATCGGCGCTGACATAGCCGCAACCGGACGGGGCCCCGTTGCCTCCAGCCTGTCAGATTCCGCTGTCGGCGAGCTTGAGCGTGCCATCGACGCGTGGGAAGCCCCGTTGCCACCGCTGACGAACTTCATTCTTCCCGGCGGCACGTTGCTTGCGGCTCATCTTCACGTCGCTCGAGCAGTCTGTCGGCGCGCCGAGCGCGCAGTCGTTGCGGTTACGCGCCATCATGACCTCAGTGCGCAGACGCTGATGTATCTGAACCGACTGTCCGATCTGTTGTTCGTCCTGGCCAGGTGGGCGAATCATCGGTCGGGTGTGGCCGATCCGGTCTGGCATGCGGGAGCGCAGTCGGGTGACTAACTGGCTCGATCGGCTGCAGGAACA
The DNA here is from genome assembly GCA_012517255.1 of Chthonomonadales bacterium. Classification (GTDB taxonomy): domain Bacteria; phylum Armatimonadota; class Chthonomonadetes; order Chthonomonadales; family CAJBBX01; genus JAAYVH01. The sequence continues at coordinate 19,971 of JAAYVH010000263.1, read as the reverse complement.
GGTGCGCAAGGCTCAGAGCGCCGTGCAGACGACGCTCGAGCGTGAGCAGGCTGCGTTTGTTCTCGGCAAGGTCGCCGGGCGCACGGTGATGGATAAGAACGGCGAGATCATCGTCGAATCGGGCCGTGTCATCGAGCAGGCAACGGTTGAACGCGCGCTTGCGTGCGGGATGCTGACTGCGCTGGTCTCGTCGGTGGCCGCCGCGGGATTGCAGGATCTGCAGGAGCGCATCGCGGATGTGCGCGCCGCTACGCCTGACGGGGCAGAGGAGCGTGCGCTCGACAGCGCCGACGACTATGCCCGGGCACGACTGTGCGTCGGGCGGCGTGCCGGTCTGGACGTGACCGACATTCGAGGGAATGTGCTGGTGCCCCGGGGAACGCAGATTCGAGAGGCGGACATCCGCGCGGCGCGCGAAGCGGGCTTGCTGAATGCGCTGATTCACAGCGCTTCGGTACCCCTACCGGAGACGCCGGCTGGCCAAACCGACGACACGGAGGCGCCGGAGTACGGCGAACGTCCGCAGGAGAGTCCGCCGCCCAGTCGGCCAAAGCTACCTTTGCTGCATCCGGACCAGGACCGCCCAGGCTAGTACGGGCTCCAGGCCGAGATCATGCGCGAGCGGCGATCTCCTCGGCGCGGGATTTGATGGCCCGCATCTGAGCCTCGAGATTGGCCGCCATTTTCTTCTTGATGAGCGCCTTGATCATCGGTCCGATCAGGGGCACGTTGTACTCGTAGTCGAGCAGCGAGTCGAACCGTGAACCCGTCGGCGTCTCAACGAACTGCCACCATCCCGACATGCTGTCCATGTCGCCCTGAAGCATCCTGAAGTCATCACGCCGGGCGTCGGGGTTCCAGATATCCTCCTGGGTCCATTTGACAGTCATCTTGAACTCGCGGATGATGCCCACCCACTCGGTCACGGTGCGGTTGCCGTCGTCGCTCCGCTCGAGTACCGTGAGAGACTGCAGGTCCTCCATGAACGTCGGGAAGTCCTCGACTTTGCGTGCAACGTCGTAGACCACGTCGGCGGGCGCCTCCACGTCAAGGCTGATCTCTATTCTGGGCATTGGGGACTTCCTTCAGGCGAAGAAGAAGCCCTCCCCCGGTGAGGGGGAGGGCGAGTTGTTCATGCCAGCGGGTCGTTACGGCAGGACGTTGAGCGTGCCCTCGCCGAAGCCGGCCTCGAGCCACGCGTCACCGTAGAACTCACACCGAATGGTATGGGCTCCCACCGGATCAAGCGTAAGGTACGAGTACCGGGCGATACCCGTGCCGTCCGTCAGGACCGAAGCCACGACCGTTCCGTCAATCTTGAAATCGACGGGCTTGTCTGTCTGCGGCTGGTAGTCCTTCAGGCGGCGGAAGTAGGCGTACAGCGGAGCGTTGGTGCCCTGCTTGACCGACTTGCTCATCACCCAGATGTACACGAGAGCCTTCTGGACGGTGAGCGTGTTGGTGACCGAGGACGGCAGGAAGCCGCCATCGCCAGCCCACTGTGCCAGGATCGGCCTCGCGCCGGCGCCAGCTCCGTCGGGGATGGTGTAGCCGATCTGAGCGCGACCAGATGCGATCGTCGTGTCGATACCGACCGGAGTGCCGTCCACCGAGAACTGGATCAGCTTGCCGGCAACGGGTGTGCTGTCCATCTTGTAGAGCCATGCTCGCAGCACCTGATAGGAGGTGATGCGGCCCGTTCGGTCGACGCCCACCATCTTGGTGGCTACGGTCTGAGCGTTCAGCGTTGCGTTCGCGCTGGAGGCGTTGTAGAACGCATCGCCGGCGAACTCAGTCGTGATCGTGCTGGTTGCAGGACCATCGGTGATGACCCAGTTGAGCGAGCTGTCGCCGCCCGCGTTGGTCACCGCCGTGCCGACCTCGGTGCCATCAATCTTGTAGACGATGGTCTTGCCGGCGAGATCGGCGTTGTCTGTGGTCCGCTTCAGGTCGAACTGCCGCAGGATCGTGAGCGTCGTGATGATGCCCGTGCGGTCTATGGTGAACTGCTTGGTATCCGCGGGCACGACAGTCAGGGTGCCGTTGCCGGAGCTCGGATGGTAGTCAACGTCACCGGCGAACTCGGCTGTAATGGACTGGGATACGGCGCTGTCATTCACCGCAACACTAACGGAAGCGGTGCCGCCAGCGTTGGTGACCGCGCTGCCAACGTCCGTGCCTTCCAGCTTGAAGTCCAGCGTCCTGCCGCTGAGCGGGTCGCCGGTATTGTTGGCGGTCAACGTTGCGCTCAGGACTGCTGTCAGGCCTGGCTTGCCGGCCGCAGGCGCAACGGTCACGGTAGTCTCGGACAACACGGTCAGCGTGCCGCTGGCAGACGACGGGTTGTAGGCTCCATCGCCGGCGAAATCGGCCTGCAGCGCGTGCGCTCCGACTGCCGTATTGGCGGGAATGGCGTAGTCGAACGAGTAGTCGCCGGAACCGTCCGTGACCGCCGATCCCACGTTGGTGCCGTCCACGGAGATATCCACAGTGCGGCCCGAAACCGGAGGATTCACGCTCAGGTTACCGGTAATGTTCACGCTCTGGCCGGCCGTGCCGGTCGGGCTGTTGACTGTCAGGACGGTGTCGGCCTTGTTAACCGTGAGCGTCGCGTCATCGTTGGACGGATTGTGCTCCGCATCGCCGATGAAGAACGCCTCGATCAACCGGTCGCCGGCTCCGCCAGCCTCGGGAATGGCATAGCTGTAGGTCGCCACGCCGGATCCGTCGGTGACGCCGTCGCCGACCATAGTGCCTTCAACGTGGAAGTCCACGCCGCCGCCGACCACGGGTCCGCCATCGCTATCGCGCGTGACGGTTGCCGTGAGGTCCACGGTCTCATGGATCTTGCCCGCAGCATCATTGGCCACGGTGGTTGTGTCTGCGGCCTCAACCGTGAGCGTGCCGGTGTCGTTGGAGGCGCCGTATACGACATCGCCGGCGAATGCGCCGCCGATGGTCCTTGTTCCGGTGCCAGAACCGACCTCGATCAGGTAGTTGCTGGAGGCCACTCCGGCAGCATCGGTCACGCCTGATCCAACACCCGTGCCGTCTACGGTGAAGTCAACGGTCTTGCCGGCAACCGGGGCGTTGTCCAGGTTGCGGGTAAGGGTGGCGGTCAGCGCAACGGTCGCGCCGATCTGGTCTGTCTTGTCGTCGACGACGAGCGTCGTATCGTCGGTGACGGTGAGCGTCGATCCGCCGGTGCTGGGATTGTACGCGGCATCGCCGGCGAAGGCGTAGTCAATCGGGTACTGGCCCGGGGTCTGCGTCACGTTGTACGTGAACACAGCGACGCCGTTGGCGGCCGTGACGCCGCTTCCGACTGCCGTGCCGTCTACCGAGAAGTCAATCGTTCGGCCCACCACCCAGGCGAGGTCGGTCGTGCGGCGGAGATACGCCTTCAGATCAACGGTGTCGCCGTTGCGCACGGTGCGATCCAGGCCCGTCAGGACCGTGTTGGCCTTGCTGACGGTGAGCGTGCCGCTGTTGTTGCTCGGGAAGAAACTGGCGTCGCCGGCAAACTCAGCCACGATGGTGCGGCTTCCGGCGCCGGCGCCCTCAACGATGGGCCAGTTGTAGGTGGCGCGGCCTGTGGCCGACGTAACGCCGGAGCCAACGCCCGTGCCGTCCACCGAGAAGTCAATGGTGCGGCCTGCGATCGGGGCGCTGTCTGTGTTGCGATACAGGAAGCCGCGAAGCTCCACGGGAGCGCCGATGGTGCCGCTGCGATCCGGAACGAACATCCGGGTCGGAGTCTGGAGAACCGTCAGGTTGGCATCGTCAGTGGAGGCGTTGTAGTCGCCGTCACCGGCAAATGCCGCGGTGATGGTCCGGACCCCTGCTCCCGGTCCTTCGGGGATCAGGTAGTTCATCGAGGCGACGCCCGAGCCGTCTGTGACGCCGCTGCCGACGCCGGTGCCGTCGACCTAGAAGTCCACGGTCTTGCCGGCGACCGGATCGGAGTTGTCGCTGCGGGTCAGAGTGGCCGAGAGTACGACCGTCTGGCCCATCATGCCGCTCTGGTCGTCGGCGACTATCGTGGTGTTAACGTCCACGTTCAGGGTGCCGCTGCCAGAGCCTGCCTCGTAGTTGGCATCGCCGGCGAACTCCGCGCCGATGGCATGATCGCCAACAGCCGTGCCGTCGGGGATGAGGTAGGCGACCGTCGCGACGCCGGATGCGTCGGTATCATCGGTTCCCACCGAGGTGCCGTCAACCTTGATCTCCACCGTCTTGCCTGCGAGGGGCAGACCGGCGCCGACAACGGTCAACGTAGCCGACAGATCGACAGTGGTGCCGACGGTGCCGACAACGGCAGGAACGGCGAGAGCAGTATTGCCCTTCTCGACGGTCAACGTAGCGTCGTCCGTGCTCGGGTTGTAGTCACCGTCGCCGGCAAACGCCGCCGTTATGGTTCGCGTGCCGACGCCAGGACCCTCAGGAACGACGTAGTTGGTGCCGGCGACTCCGGATGCGTTGGTCACGCCGTTGCCCACGCCCGTGCCGTCAACGGAGAAGCCAACGGTACGGCCCACGATCGGTGCGCTGTCATGGTTGCGGGTCAGGGTTGCGGTCAGTCCAACCGTAGCGCCGATCTTCGCGGTCTTGTCATCGGCCACGGCGGTTGTACCAGCCTTGGAGACCGTGGCGGTCGCAGTGTCCTCGCTCGGCCTGTAGGTGCCGTCGAAGGCGAACGCCGCCAGGATCTCATGCTCGCCTGCGCCAAAGCCCTCAGGAATCTGCACTGGAAGGGTCGCAACGCCGTTGGCATCGGTGACAGCCGTGCCGACGACGTTCCCATCGACCTTGAAGGTGATAGTCTTCCCCGGGATCCCTGCACTCGTATCGTCGTTGGTCAGCGTCGCAGTGAGGTTGACCACCTCGCCGATCACGCCAGCCACATCATCGGCAACGAGAGTTGTCGGAATGGCCCGAATGATCTCGAACGCGCCGGCGGCAGTTGCCGACTGGCCGTCAGGGTTGATGACGGTGACGTCGCGCATGCCGATGGTGGCGTCCAGACCGATGTCGAACTTGGCTGTTACCGACGTCGGGCTGTTGTAGGTGATGACGTAGTTGCTGATCTCGTCGCCCGAGAGCTGGACGTCGATGTGATTGGGATAGCCGGTGCCCGGATCGAAGAAGCCGGTACCGGTGATGTTCAGCACCTTGCCCGACACGCCCTGAACCGCGCTGCCCGCAGCGTTCGTGATGGTGGGAGCGGGTGCGAGGAGCCGAGCAATCCAGGTTCCCCAGACGTTGGCAGGATTGTCATCCGTGCTGTCGGCATATTCCTGGATCGTCCAGATGGACATGTCGTCGTTTGGATCGAGGGTCGTTGCGCTGTAGTTGCCCCAGCGATTGCGCCCGCCGATCAACTGATCATAGCCGGCCAGGCCGTCTTTGATCTGCATGACGCCCAGCATGGTGCCGGCGGGTGTGCTAGCGAGGCGGCCACAGGTGTACGCCCCGACGTAGTTTGCCGTGTTGGAGCCCGAGAAGCCGACAGCCGCATGCCCCTGGCCGCTGACCACGATGGACCCATAGTAGTAGAACATGGGATCCTCGGCGCTCTGGTCGAACACACGGCCCTGATCGGCAAGCGCCAGCGCGCCCGGAATGCTCGCGTCTATGCGGAACCACTCGACGGCGGTGCGATCCACCGCGCCTGCGCCGCCGCTGGAGGTCACGCCGACGTTGCGAGTGCCCCAGATACCGTTGGCACGCTGGACGGCCATGAGAACGCGGTCGTCGCCGACGTCAATGTCGGTCGTGCTGTCTTTCGCCGGAGCGTCCACCGGCGGGCCGTATGCCGCCGACGGAATCTCTACAGTAAGCGACAGGGTCGGAACTCCCGACAGCGCCCACTGCAGCGTCCGGTAGCGGATGTTGGCATAGGCAACGGTAGAGGATGCGAACAGGTATGCGAACCCGTTGGATGCGACTGCATCCTGGTTGTGGGTCGGCACCGGCGTGGCCATCATGTCGGTAATCAGTCGCCACGTATAGACGGTGCTCAGCGACGGGCTGGCTGCCAGGAGGGAAGCCTTGCGCGTCGCCGCGACCTTGCCGAACGGCGAGCCGCCGGATGGGATCATCGAGGCGCCGAAATAGACACCGTTGTCGTCGGTGCCGATCATGACCTCGTCGGTGGTAGTGTTGGACTCGCCAATGGTGATGGCGTACTTCCTCCACGTCCCTGTCGGGTCGCTGGTTGCCGACACCGCAAGGATCGCGTGGTTGGCTGCGCCGCCGTTAGTCTCGAGCGCTACGGCGAACCATCGTCCGCTGCGCCGGTCGAAGATGACCCGCGGGCTGTAGGTGTTGCCGCGCGGATAGCTCCCGACTGTGAAGAAGCTGTTCAGAGTGACGTGGCTGAGCCGCGACCCCGACTTGTCGTAGATGGCGACGGAGCCGCGCAGCATCGTCACGAAGTGATTCGGTCCCACGGCGCCCATGGTATCGGGCGGCGCGAAGCCGGCTCCGCCGAACTCATCAATCTGGTCTTGCTGACTGATGCCGGCGAAGTTGGTGCCCAGTCCTTGCGGAGCATTGACAGGCGAACCCAACAGCGATCGGGCGCCATTATGCTCGACACGCGGCACCGCTTGGAAGACGGCTCCATCAGCTTGCGTGCCTTTGGAGCGCCAGCGATAACGAGTAACTCCCACCGTCGGATCCGGTGCAGGGCGAAGGCCGGCAATGACATCGCGCCGGAACTGCTCGTCCCTGAGCACCATCTGGCGTACGGTGTCTGTGAACGGTGCTCCACCGTTTTGGAGCACTTGGCCCGGGATCCGCGTGGAATCATCGGATCGGGCGGCGGTCGTCAGGCAGGAACCTGCCAGCAGAAAGAGCCCTGCGAACAGCATTCCCGCCTTCCGAGTGTACGTCTGGCGGTCAGATGGTCTCTTGTCCACCATACGGAGACACCCCCCTTGTGTTGGGATTGGAGAAGGCTCTGACCCCATTATAAGGCAAAGGCTTACGAACGTGCAAGTGGTTTCGGCAGTTTTCGGCGCTCCTGTGCAACGCCTGGACGCACCGCGGCCTTGAGCGGGCGGACGAGCCCTGCGCTGGAGCCGGTGGTGTCGGCATTCAGGTATCGGCTTGCGGCGGGTACCATGTGTCATTCAGAGAACGCACGGAACCGATGACACGCACGCACTGGTCCATTGATCTCGGCACAACGAACAGTCTGATCGCGCGGTGGATGGGCACCCATGCCGAGACGGTCGTACTCGAGGACATCTGCGCTCGCGAGCCGGCGTGGAACACGCCTCTCATTCCATCGGTCGTCTGTTTCGAAGACGCCGACCGCGGCTTTGTCGGCGCGCAAGCCTTCGCGGCTGAGGAGGTGCTCAGGGCCACGTTCGCGGGCCGCCTCACCCCTCTCGCTCGATCCTTCAAGCGCGTGCTGGCCCGCGATAGCCGACAGCCGGTGGCCGAGATCGGTTCTCAGGCAATCAGCGCGCGTCAGTGCGCCACGGTGTTCCTCCGCGAGATCCTCCGCGTGACCGCCGAGCGAGAGCAGTCGCTCACATCCCATGCGATTCCTCGCTGGAACATCCTGCGTCGCGCGCTCGCCTGGATCAGACGAGAAGGCCTCGTGAACGATCTCACCATGACGGTGCCCATCGAGAGCTTCGAGGCCTACCGCATGGAGCTGCAGAGCATTGCGCGCAAACTGGGCGTGCAGCACTTCCGCACTCTCGATGAGCCTGTGGCAGCGGCGCTGGGCTACGGCGTGGACCTCACCGACGACCGCAACCTGTTGGTCGTGGACTTTGGGGGCGGCACCCTCGATATCGCGCTGGTCCGCACCGCGCTGGGGGGCGCGCCGGGCGCACGACCGCATGGAGTGGGCCACCGCAAAGCCGAGGTGATGGCGGCACGTGGACTGAACCTCGGCGGAGAGACCGTGGACGAATGGGTCACGGAAATGGCCTGCGCCAAGCTATCAGCGCACGTGGAGACCATGCGTCCCGCGATTCGGGCGCAAGCCGAGGCCGTGAAAAAGGAGCTGTCCGGCAAGGTCCTTACTACTCAGGACACGTACTTCCGACTGCCGGGCGGCGATGAACTTGTCGTGTCGCGTCAGGAGTTTCTCGAGACGCTGCAGGCGCGCGGACTCTACGACACGGTCGAGACGGTTGTGAGCGCCGTCATCGGCGATGCCCGCCACCGGATGTCGGTAGCTGACATTGATGCGATACTCCTGGTTGGCGGCTCGACGTTGCTGCCAGGCATTCGCGATCTGTTCGAGCGACTGTTCGGAGCCAACCGTGTGCACTACTGGAAGCCGTTTGAGGCGGTAGTCGAAGGCGCCGCCATCTATGGCGCCGGTTACTATGTGGACCAGATCATCCACCATGATTACGCCATCCGGGTGTACAGCGAGCAAGCCAACTGCCCGCAGTATGAAATGCTAATCAAGCGCGGCACGGCGTATCCGACGCCGGAGGGCTTCGAGACCCGATACTACTCCGTGGCTCCCAAGCAGCAGCTTTTCAGCCTGCCAGTGTGCGAGGTCGGTCTGGCAGGACGGCTCGCGCTCGACTGGAAGCAGAGCCGCAACGGTCATTACTACTGGCAGCCCAAGGGTACCGAGGAGGCAGAGTGCGTGATGGCGCTCAATGAGGGCGATGCCATCCGGCTATATCCTCCCGGCGCAGGCAGTCAGGCCAGACTCCGCGTGGATTTCACCATTGATAGCGACCGGTGGCTGTGCGCCACGGTGCACGATTTGCTGCGCAGCCGCGATATTCGGACCAACGATCGCGTGATCCGACTGCGGTAGATCGCCGCCCGAAGCCTTCGGCGGCTACACAGCCTTTCGTCTCGACAGCGGGGCGCCGGCGCAAGCCGCGAGCAAGGCAAGCCCGACTGCCAGCAGGTAGTGGCCGAGCATGGTCACAGCGGGTTCGAAACGGAACTCGACCGTGTGCTCGCCTGCGGCGACGCGAACCTGGCGGAACACGCCATCCGCGCGCTCGATGGGCGCGAGCCGCTCATCCACATAGGCATGCCACCCGGGCCAGTACTGATCGGCCAGGCGCAGCACGCCATTCCCGGAGCTGCGCACCCGGAGGACCACGCGGTTGGGTTCATCGGCAATCCAAACAGGTGTTTCAACGCCGCTCATTTCCGGCAGTGATCGGGCTCGTCCGGGCGCATCGTGGCGTTCATAAATCCACATGCCATCGGCGAAAGACTCTGTGGCCCGCGACACGCCGAGTCTTGCGGGCGACAGTACGATGCGAGCGCCACACGCGTCCAGGATGTCCTCCGCAGGTCTCTTCAGAAAGACCATGTTGCCCACTTCGGGCGGGCTGGGATCGGAACCCGTCGTGTCGGCCAGCCATCGCTTATACTGGCCCGGCAGAAGGGAATCGTAGCCCTGGATATCGTGCAGGCCGTACAGGGTCGCCATATTGGGAGGAAGCACGGCCGAAGGTCCCGCGAAGCTCCAGTTGGCGTTAATCGGAGCGATGCGGTCGTGCCCGGCCTCCGTCCTGATGCGCGTCAGCGCCGCCGATGGCGCAAGCTCGCGCGCCAGCGACGCCGTGGAGTTGTAATGCACGTTGTGACTCAGCAAGTCAACGACCAGCGCCAGGCCGAGCAGAAGGCCGGCTCTGGCGCGATACTGCGGCCTCACCCCGATCCCGACGAGTGCCGCGACCGCCAGGGCTAAGAGCGCAGCCTGTCTTCCGACGTCGGAAACGCTGGGGGTGAGATCGCTGCCGAGCCGGATGACAGCGATAACCGCCCATGCGACGGCGACCGACAGCCCCGCGAGGACCACGATCGAAAGCGCAGCCAGACTCCGCGCCTGTGTGCGACCGCTCGCCATGCACTCGGTCCCGGCGGCGGCAAGCCATGCCATCGCGAAGGCCCAGAGCACGAGGACGCGCCCGGGCGAGCCTGACTGGGAGAAGCCGGGAATGCCAAAGTACAGCAACATGGCGACCGGCGTCGCAAACGCGATGGCAAGCGCAAGACAGGCGACGATGGCCGGGAATCGGGCGTCTGACCTCCGCCATTGGGAGATGGCGACGGCTGCGAGGAGAAGTGGCAGCAGGCCGACGTAGAGCGCTCCCTCTGCGAAGTTGAAGTACATACCGCCCTTCGAAAAACCGAAATAGGGCATCTGCGGGTTCGACGGGTTGCCGAAGAGGTCCGGAATGGCCAGCGTGCCGGCTGCTGCGGTGTGAACCGCGTAGGCCGCATATGCCGCGTATCCTTCGAGAGAAGGCCTGCCCGACCTATGCGAATGTGCGGATAGCTCCAATGCCGGCATGAGCTGCGGCGACGCGATGAGTGAGGCCATCGCCAATGCCGCGAGGATGCAGACGCCGTATCTCTTCCTCGAGCCTTGGCACTGGTCTCGATCAGGCAGGAGCCACAGGGCGTACAGCGAGGCGCATAGCAGGACGTACAGGGCGATCTGGAGATGCCCCGCCAGCAGAGTGAGTGCTAGCGAGCCGGTCAGACCCGCAGTTGCCTGCCGGGTGGGAGCCCGCCGCAATGATCGCAGGGACAGCAGGATCGCTGGCAGCCAACAGGAAGCAGCGGCGAAGGTGGGCAGATGCAGCCACGAGATCTGCCACGTGGAAAGAGAGTAGGTGAGACCGCCGATGATGCCCGACGCCGAAGACATGCCCAGCGAACGAACGAACCAGTACGTGAACAGCGCCGCGATCAGCAGGTGGATCGCCGCAATCCAGCCAGCAGCACGCGCCGCCCCGAGCACGGGGCGCAGGATGTTGACCGGATAGTAGATGGCTGACTGTGAGTTGGCGACGAAGGGCGTGCCGCACAGCTGATGCGGGTTCCACAGCGGCAGCCAGCCGTGCCTAAGCTCCCGGGCGGCGTAGTCGGACCATACGTAGAACTGGCCCACCGAGTCATAGTGGAGGGGATTCCATGCCGGGCGTCGCTCCGAGCCCGGCTTGGACGACCACGGCGCGACATAGCGGAGTTGCTCGGCCGGCACGAAGGCTTCGCCCAGGGTAAGGCAGCGCCAGAACAGGAGCGCTATAACGCCGACAAAGATGATCGCCGCGCTGGCTCCGGATGCGCAACGGAGACTGAGTGGGCTCTTGGCAGGCAGTGGCGCTCGGGTCACTCGAAGTAGCTGAGGTTCTTCACGGCCGTCTTGTTGCCCGGATCGATCTTCAGGACGGCCTCGAAAGCGGCTTTGGCTTCGTCGCTCATGCCTACCATAGCGTACGTGAGACCCAGGTCGAGGGTTGCCTGCACGTCGGTTGGTGCAATCTCAACGGCCCGCTGCAGCTCCTCGATGGCTCGGTCGAACTCGCCGATGAACCCGAGCACCAGACCGAGCTCATGATGAGCCTGAGCGCAGGCGGGATCGAGTGTGATAGCTGCCTCAAGCTCCGCGATCGCTTGATCGTACTCGCCGGCGATCTTATGGGCAATGCCCTTGCTCAGATGGTCTTCACGCTCACTCATCGGCCATGCCCTCCCTGGACATGCGGGGTCTCGCGATGACTGCACTCCAACATAGCGTTATGCGCATGCCGCCGGCTATCAATGCGGATGTTCGCCACCCTCAGGCGCGAGGTACAGCAGACGACCGCAACTCTCGCAGGTCAACAGCGCGTCCGTGTCGCGCACAGAAAGGACCGTGTTCTTCGGCAGGCTAGTGTTGCATGCGCGACACTGGCCTTGCTCGATTCGGGCGAGTCCGATGCCGTGTTTGGCAGCCCTGATGCTCTCGTAGCGCTTCAGAGGACCGGGAGGCACCGCCGCCGATCGTTCCTCGCGCATGCGCTGCAACTTCGCCATCTCGGTCCGCAATCGGCGCGTCGCGGCCGAGTATGCCTGGCTCTTGGCCTCATAGGCCGATCGCGCGGCTTCCATCTCAGCATGAAGCTCAGACACGACGCGCGACTGCTCCTCCCCTCGTTCCATGAGTTCAAGAATCAGGCCATCGAGGCGGGATCGTTGGCGGCCCAGCGCCTCGATCTCGTGCTGCATGGCGTCGAGCTCCTTGGGGTTTCGGACCGATCCAGAATAGAGCTTCTTCTCGTGGTCCTGCTTCTTGGTCTCGACGGCAGAGAGCTCGAGCTCGGCGTCTCGCCGATCGCGCTCGATGGCGTGCAGCGTCTGGGCCGCGTCATCGTAGGCAACACGCAGTCTGTCGTACTCGTCTTTCTCCTTCGCCCCGCTGTCGAGCGCGCGAAACTCGCGCTCGATCCGGGCAATGGCATGGTCAACTTCCTGCAGGGCGTCGAGAGCGGAGAGCGCTGGATTCATGGAGCCTCCTTCGGTTCGCGATTCTAGCAAAGGCAGGCCAGATAGTCAAACATACATTGTTGCCGGACCGCATGCGGTAGACTTCGCCGGATACGGGTGCCACCGACAGATGACTGAGAGGACCAGGGACGGCGTCGCGACTTCAGAGATGACCGATTGGGCGGGACCGGTCGTCCGCCTGCGGCGACATTCGCTCATCGCTTCCGGAACGCGCCTTTCCGCGCTCGTGTATGAGCCTTCGTCCGAGGCGAGAGGGGCGATCGTGCTGGCACATGGGTACACCGGCAGTAAGGAGACACTCGACGTTCCCGCGGCATATCTTTGCTCACGCGGCTGGCAGTGTCTGACCTTCGATTTCAGAGGGCACAAACTCGGCGGAAGCGACGGCGCCATGTTGGCAGCGTCGGATGCCGTTGACGATGTCAGCGCGGCAATCGCGGAGGCGAAGCGACTGTTCGGCGTGGGGCCGACGGCGCTGGTGGGCCACTCCATGGGGGGCGCGGCCGCGCTGGTGGCGGCATCGCAGAACGACGATGTCGCGGCCGTTGCGGCGCTGGGCACGAGCGGCACCGTCGTGCGCGGATTCGGCACGAAAGCCGGGGAGTCTCTGATGGCCCAGCGCGGCGACTATGTCGTGGGTGCGCCTGCACCGCGGATTCTGCGCCAACTGGGCGAGCTGTGCGCTCGCGATCTGGCTCTGGAATCTCGACCCGCGCTCTTAATAGCCGCGCGCGGGGATGTCATCGTCCGGCCCGACCATGTCCAGGATCTCGCGCGACGATGCGGAGCATCCGCTGAGTTCGTCATCGTGGAGGGAGGCCACATGGACCTTCCGGTACGGTCGCGCGGGGCTGTGTCGGCCTGGCTGGATCGGATCAGTGCCGAATGGCCAGTATCTCGTACTCGGACACCCCGGCCGGCGCCTTGACCTGAACCACATCGCCAACCGCCTTGCCGGAAAGCGCCTGTCCGACAGGCGAGTTGATCGAGATGCGGTCGTCGATCGGATTCGCCTGAACGGGATCAACGAGCGTGAAGGTCCATTCCTCGTCTTCTTCGAGGTCGCGCACGGTCACGGTGCAGCCAAGCCCCACGGCATCGGGAGTCCCCTCCGGACCATCGGGCACGACTACGGCGCGCTCCAGGGTCGCCTCAATGTCGGCGATCCTGCCGTTCAGGATGGCCTGTTCCTGTCGAGCCGCATGGTACTCGAAGTTCTCCGAGAGATCTCCGTAGCTGCGCGCGCGGCTGAGGGCTTCGGAGAGTTCCCTCCGCTTCGTCGTTTTCAAGAACTCCAGTTCTTCGCGCAGCTTCGCGACACTGCTTTCGGTCAACACGGTCTCGTCGGCCATGGGTGTCCTCACTGTGGATTGGGCGCTGTTCTTACCTCAGCCTCAGCGGGCGTGTCAAGCTCCGAACGGTCTTCCCGGTATGCTATGATGGGCCTCACTGGGCGGCGCCCCAGACGTGATCGGCGAGGGCTGTGTGTCGAAGGAGGTTGTTCTGAGCATGCGAATACTGATGATGACATGGGAGTATCCGCCGCGTATTGTGGGGGGCATTGCTCGCCATGCCGAGGAGCTGAGCTGGGCGCTGGCCGCGCTGGGCCACGAAGTCCACGTCATCACATGCGCCTTCGCCGACGCGCCGGCAGACGAGCGTGTCCGCGACGTGTGGGTCCATCGCGTTCATCCTTACAGCCCGACGAATGACTTCGTCCACTGGGTGCAGCAGTTGAACGCCGCCATGTTCGATCGGGCGGCGGAGCTCGTGTCTGACGACGATCCGGCTGTGAAGACGCCTCGCGGGGTCACCGCCGACAGAGGCGTGATCGTCCATGCGCATGACTGGGTCACGCACTTCTCCTCTGCAAGGCTCAAGCACAGGTTTCGCATTCCCATGGTCTGCACGATCCACGCAACCGAGTTCGGTCGAAACCGCGGGCTTCACACGGACGGCCAGCGATACATCGCGTCTGTCGAACGGGATCTGATCACGGAGGCATGGCGCGTCGTCGTCTGCTCCGAGTTCATGAAGCACGAGTGTGAGCAGACGCTCGGCACCCCATGGGACAAGATGGACGTGATCCCCAACGGCGTGAACGCTGACAAGTTCGAGTTCGATTTCCCCCCGAACGAGGCGAGCGCCTTTCGAGCCATGTTTGCTGCACCGGAGGAGTGTCTGGTGATGTTCACGGGCCGGATGGTGCACGAGAAGGGGGCTCATTTGCTGGTCGAGGCAACCCGCCGCCTCCGCGACGAGATGCTGCCGGTAAAGCTCGTGATCGTCGGCGGCGGACATCGGACGCATCTCGTGGACCTCGCGCACGGACTGGGCATTGCCGACAATGTGTTCTTCACGGGCTTCCTTCCGGACGATTCGTTGCTCCGTCTCTACCGCGTGGCAGATTGCGCCTGCTACCCGAGCCTCTACGAACCATTCGGTATCGTGGCGCTGGAGGCCATGGCGGCGGGCACGCCGGTGGTGGTCTCGGATGCAGGCGGGCTCAAGGAAGTGGTTCGGCACGATCATACGGGAACCGTTGTCTGGAGCGGAAGCCTCGACAGTCTCGTGTGGGGAATTCGGCGGGCCATTGTCGAGCGGGACCATGCTCGCTGGATGGCGGGCAACGCCTGGCATGAGGTGCGATCGCGGTTCAACTGGCGCCACATAGCGGAGCAGACCGCCGGAACCTACGAGCGGATCTGGCATGAGTTCGTGAGCTCACCGTGGTCGGAACGGTGAGCCGGCGAGAAAGGTGGGCGTAGCCATGCGAAATGCAGCGGCGCTGACCGTGGTGTTCGCGCTCCTCTTCGTGGACGCAGCGTTCGTGAGGGCTGCCGATCAGCCCGCGCCGGCACGACAGCCGATCGTCGGCATGAACACGCCGGCTCTGTCGCCCGACGGCTCCACCATCTGCTTCAGCTATCAGGGGGATCTATGGACGGTACCGGCCATCGGCGGCACGGCGACGCGGATCACCATACACCCGGCGCACGACGCCTATCCCCGCTGGTCGCCGGACGGTCGTTGGATCGCGTTTGCGTCAAACAGATATCCCGGTCCGCGTCTGAACTACGACGTGTTCGTGATGCCGGCGATGGGCGGCGAGCCGAGACGCATTACCTACCACACCAACAACGACTATCCGTTCGACTGGTCGCCCGACGGTAAGCGCCTGCTGATTCAGGGCCCTCGCGGGACCGGCGGCTGGCAGGCCATCGAGATCAACGCGGAGACGCTCGCCTTTCGATCGATCACTGATGACCGGAACTACATCCGCTATCCGGTGTATGCGCCGGACGGCAGGACGATCGCCTTCAATCGGTCGGGGCGCGCAGGAGCCTGGTGGCGACCCCGCTACCGGGGATCCGCCGCCATGGATATCTGGATCAAGGCGCCCGACGAGCCGCGGCCCACACGATTCACCGACTACGATGGGACCGATCTGTGGCCCATGTTTTCGGCGGACGGCAAAACCCTCTTCTACGTCTCCGACGTGCTCAGCCGGGGCGTGCCCAATGTCGTGAAAGCCGACCTGAACACGCGCAAGATAGCGGCGGTAACGAGGCACGACAGTGGAGCGGTGACCTGGCCGAACATCGCCCGAAACGGCTCGGCCATCGTATACATCAACTCCGGTGATCTTTATGTCGTTTCCCTTCGCGAGGGAACGACGCGCAAGGTGGATGTGTACGCCGCCAGCGATGTGAAGATGAACCGCTCGGAACGCCTGACTCTGACCTCGGGGGCCACCGAGCTCGAGGTCTCCCCTGACGGGAAAACGCTCGGGCTCGTCGTCCGCGGGGACATATGGACCGTGCCGGCCGACAAGGGGGGCGACGCTCGGCGACTGACCCGCAGTCCCGCCAACGACAACGACTTCGTATGGTCCCCCGATAGCGCTCACATAGCGTTTGTCTCGGATCGCGACGGTCTCTTCGCGCTCTATGTCGTGGATGTGCGAACAGGCGACGAACGGCGCATCGCCGGCGGTGCAGGTGACGTGTCGTCCCCGCACTGGTCACCTGACGGCAAGAGCATCGCTTACCTGCTGGGCGGGCCCGAGCCGGGCCTGTACCTGGTCAGCGCAGATGGCACGGGTGAACCGAGGAAGCTCGCGCCGTCGTATGGCAACAATCGGTTCGGCGTGGGGATCACCAGTCATGCATGGGCGCCCGACAGCAGGTGGATAGCCTTTGCACGGCGTGATGTGCGCAACACGACAGATGTCTGGGTCGTTCCGGTCAGCGGCGGCGAGGCGGTGAACGTGACGATGTACCCCGGCAGCAACGAGCAGCCCCAGTGGTCAGCGGATGGCCGCTTCCTCACGTTCCTCTCTTCTCGGGATCGCCCATCCGGACGCGACCTCTACGCCGTTCCGCTGCAGCGGACTGACGCACAGGCCACCAAGGACGGCGCGACCGGCCCTAAGGAGATCACCATAGATTTCGAGGAGATCGAGTTGCGGTCCAAGCGGCTTACGCTCATGGGAGTGGCGGCCTACGATCTCGCGCCCGACGGCAAGACGGCCTTCGGCGTGGGCGGCTTCGGTCCGGGCGGCGATCACTTTGCCGTTCCGCTGGCAGGCGGCGAAGTGCAGCGCTTGAGCAACTCCGGCGATGCCGAAGGCGCGCCCAGGTTCGGCGCGACCTCCGATCGCTATTGGTGTCTCGTCCGTGGCGGGACCGTTCGGTCCTATCGGCGGCAGGGGCCGGGCTGGGCGGGATCGCCGCTGGCGTTCGAGGCCCGGCGGGATCTCGACCGTGTAGCAGAGCGCGCTCAGGTGTTCGCCGAGTTCTGGCGCAGCCTGGCCACAGGATTCAGCGACCCGAAAATGCACGGAGTGGACTGGGACGCTGTGCGCGCACGCTATGAGCGGCTATTGCCCGGCGCGTGGACTACCGAGGAGATGGTCTTCTTCATCCTGTCCCCCATGGCAGGCGAGCTCAATGCGTCGCATGCCGAGGTCAGTCCGTCGGTCACGGGCTCCGAACCCGAAGTGGCCGAGCTCGGGCTTGTGTTCGACGAGACGCATCCCGGTCCCGGGCTGCGCGTGAAGGGTTACGTGAGGGACGGACCCAATGGCGGCGCCAGCCCGATCGTGAAGCCCGGCGAGTACATCCTGGCAATCGGAGACACGGATGTGTCGCTCACTGAGACCATGTGGTCAGCGCTGGCTGGGCGAGCGGACAAGGAGACCGAGCTGCTGGTGAATGCAAAACCGTCGCGCGAAGGCGCACGGACGGTCAAAATGAAGCCGGTCACGTCAGCGCGCATCGATGACCTGCAGTACGAGCAAGACGTGCGTGACGCCCGCGCCCGGGTGGAGGCTCTCTCGAAAGGACGTCTTGCCTATATCAACATCCGCAGCATGGACGGGCCCTCGTTGCAACGGATGGAGCGCGAGTTGTGGGGCATGGCTCAAACGAAGGACGGTCTGATCCTGGACGTTCGCGGAAACGGGGGCGGCTCGACACACGACGCGGTGCTGGCGCAGTTGGCCCGGGCATCCTATGGGTTCACGCAGCCGCGTGACGGCCCCCGATCCACCCAGCCATGGCGACACTGGGACCGACCGGTGGTTCTCTTGACGGACGAAAACTCCATGTCGGACGCGGAAATCCTTGCCATGGGCTTCCGGGAACTCAAGCTAGGCAAGATCGTAGGGACGCGCACGCCGGGTTATGTGATCGGGACCTACAGCGACACTCTGCAGGATGGCACGTCCTACAGGATCCCCATGTGGCGATGGTATGACGCGCGCGGCAAGGACCTCGAGAACGAAGGCGTGGCGCCGGACGTTGCGGTCGAGCGCTCCGGGCGCGATGCCGAATCAGATGAGCAACTGGCTGCTGCCGTATCGATCCTCCTGAAGGAGTTGGGGCAGCCGTGACCCTTCGGCGCCGCGTCGTCGTGCGGGCCGCCATGCTCGGCGCCGTATGGTGGCTTGCGGCCGGCGTCGCATCCGCCAGGGCAGAGGTTGGATTGCACCAACCTGCCGTGTCCCCGGACGGCGCGGCGCTGGCCTTCAGTTGCCACGGCGACATCTGGCGATGCCCGACTTCAGGCGGCACCGCCGACCGCGTAACGGCGCATCCGGCCTACGACGGATATCCCGCATGGTCACCGGATGCGCAGAGGATCGCCTTCTCGTCCAGGCGAGAGGGGAACTACGACGTGTATGTCATTCCGGCGGAGGGAGGCGAACCCGTCAGATTAACCTTCCATCCAGCCGATGACATTGTGTGCGATTGGTCGCCAGACGGCTCGAGCGTGCTCTTCTCATCGGCGCGTCGGGGCGCCCTTGCCGATCTCTATACGGTGTCCGTGACGACTGGCAGGGTGCGGCGGATCACGCAGGATCCAGCCGGCGCGCGTGACGGACGCTTCGCCCGCGACGGCCTCACAATCTACTACGCATCGGGCGGGCAGCGCTGGTGGGAGACGGGGTACCGCGGTCCGGCGGCGTCCTTGATCCGCCAGGTGCGGGCCAATGGCGGCGATCCCCGGACGCTCACGGATGCCCAGGGCTTCGATGGTCATCCTGCAGTTGGTCTGACCGGCGTCTATTGCGCTTCGGTGCGGGACGGCAGGTTCTCCATACAACGGCTGAGCGACCAACCGACCGCAGCGCGCTCTGTTGTGGCGCTCTCTCCTGAGCCGATTGCCGCAGTCGGGTCCGCGCGTGATCGCAGGCTCCTGATAGTCGAACGAGCAGGCGAGCTGTGGGCGCTTCGAGGCGAAGGAGCCGCCTCGTGGGAGCCCATCCGTGTTTCGGTCGTTGCCGACGTCAGGGCCATGGATCGGCAGACCGTGCGCCAGACTCGCGGCTTCGCTGATCTTGCTGTGTCGCCCGACGGCAAACGGGTTGCATTCATAGCGCTGGGCGATCTATGGACGGCCCCACTGGAGGCCGGAGACGCCGTGCGAATGACTGCAACACCCGGGCCAGAGCGCCAGCCTTCGTGGTCGCCGGACGGTAAGCAGTTGGTCTATGCTGCGGTCCGAGAGCGACGAACCGATCTGTTTGCGCTGAGTCTCGACGACAAACGAGAGACGCGGCTCACCGATGACGAAGCCGAGGAGCGGACGCCCCGGTATGCGCCAGACGGCAGCAAGATCGCCTTCATACAGGCGAAGGGGGCGGCGACATCGCTCGTCGTGCGCTATCTGGGCCCCGCTGCCGAGGATCCGTTGGGCGCGTCCACGACCGTTGCAGCCCGAGAGGACATACAGGATCTGGACTGGTCGCCCGATGGCCTCTGGCTGGCCTACACGGCGCTTACAGAGCGAGGCGGCCGCGACATATACGTTGTGCCTGCCGCAGGCGGCGTCTCCGTGAACGTGACGGCAGGAGCAGGCGATCTGCGCAGTCCACGCTGGTCTCGCGACGGTCGCTTCCTCGCATGTGTCGGCGCGGTCGGGAGTATAGGGGGCCCGGGCCGGGCAGGCGTGTTCATGGTTACGCTCGCACCTGACCGACCTGTGCAGATGGAAGCCGGCGGCGCGCCGCCGTCGGGTGAGACCGGGTCTGAATCCACCGACGGTCCGGTGTCCCAGCGTCGCCGACCACCTCAGACGCCAGCGGGCGCTTCGAGCGGTCCTCCTGCAGGCGGCTCGGCGGGGCCTCCGTGGCCGTTCGGACCGCCTGCCCAACCTCCGCGCCGCGTCACCATCGCGTTC
>JAAYVH010000262.1 GCA_012517255.1 Chthonomonadales bacterium | reverse complement strand
TAATACGCCTCGTAAACGCTCACGTGGAGCTCGGATCGGCCTGTTGCTCGAAGGTACTTCGCACATTCATCATCGATCGGGAAAAACCCTAGTGTTGCACCGTACTCGGGCGCCATGTTGGCTATGGTGGCCCGATCGGAAACGGTCAGCGCGGAGGCGCCTGGACCGAAGAACTCCACGAACTTGCCAACGACGCCGTAGGAGCGGAGCATCTCTGTTATGGTGAGCACAAGGTCGGTGGCTGTAGCGCCGTCGGGCAGCCTGCCGGTCAGGCGAACACCGATTACCTGCGGCACCAGCATGGAGACGGGTTGACCGAGCATGGCGGCCTCGGCTTCGATGCCGCCGACGCCCCATCCGAGCACGCCGAGACCGTTGACCATGGTCGTGTGGGAATCGGTTCCCACCACCGTATCGGGGTAGGCCAGCGGCGGTTCGTCAGTCGCCTCGTCGCTCGCAAACAGAACGCGGGCAAGGTACTCGAGGTTCACCTGATGGACGATGCCCGTGCTGGGCGGCACAACCCGCACGTTCTTGAAGGCGCGCTGCCCCCACTTCAGGAAGGCGTAACGCTCGCGATTGCGCTCAAACTCGATCCGCACGTTCTGATCGAGCGCGTCCGGGGAGCCGTGGTAGTCAACCTGCACAGAATGGTCAATGACGAGCTCGACAGGCACCAGCGGGTTGATGCGCGCCGGATCGCCGCCGAGCTCGGCCATGGCGTCTCGCATGGCCGCGAGGTCTACCATGCATGGCACGCCGGTGAAATCCTGCAACAGCACACGCGCCGGACGGAAGCTGATCTCGTGCGACGGCTCAGCCTTCGGCTTCCAGCCGATGACAGCCTCGATCTCCGATGCAGCGCCGTGGCGGACGACATTCTCGAGGAGGACCCGAATGCTGAAGGGCAGACGGCGGATGGCCTCGCCCGAAGCGATGGCAGCGAGGTTAACCACCCGCACCTGGCGGTCCCCCGCCCTCACGGTCTGATAGGACATCTCAGTATCAGGCATCGTCAGCCCTCCTCACGTAGTCTCATCCGGTTGTCTGGCGGACCTTTGCAGCCGATGGCGTATGACTTCGATAAGCGCAGGCAGGATCGAGATGAAGATGATCCCCAGCACGACGAAGCTGAAGTGCCGCTGCACAAACGGCAGCCCGCCGAAGAAGTAGCCCCCACCCACGCACGCGCTCATCCATATGCACGTCGCCGCGATGCTGTAGAGCAGGAAGCGCGGATACGTCATGGCGCCGAGCCCTGCAACGAACGGCGTAAAGGTTCGCACGATGGGGACGAACCTGGCTATGATGATGGTCTTGCCGCCGTACCGCTCGAAGAACGCATGGGTTCGGTCCAGGTGTTTCCTGTTGAGAATACGAGACCGTTCCGACTTCAGTATCCGAGTGCCAAGCAGACGGCCTATCCAGTAGTTCGTGTTGTCTCCGCCGAATGCGGCTGCTCCCAGCGTAATGGCGACGAGCCGCACGTCGAGCGCTCCGGTGCCGGCCAGCGCGCCGGCTGCAAACAGCAACGAGTCTCCCGGGAGGAACGGGGTGACCACCAGGCCGGTCTCGCAGAAGACAATGACGAACAGGATGGCATAGGTCCAGGTTCCGTATGTCTGAAAGACCTCGCCAAGGTGACGATCCAGGTGCAGAAACAGGTCCAGCAGTGAGCCGATAAAGGCCATCAGCGATCCTTTGGGAGCCCGTCGGGCTTGATGGTGGTTGCCTTCATGTATACGCCGACGATCGCGTCGGTCATCGCTTCCGGAGTGAAACGATGAGCCAGTTCCCGGCATTCGCGGCGCATGGCGTCGAGACGACTAGGAGCCTCAAGGAGGGACATGATCGCTGCGGAGAAGGCGTCGCGCTCCGGCGGCACGATCAGACCGTCCTGTCCCTCGGTAATGGTTTCGGATGCTCCGCCGCCTCGGGCCACGATGCACGGGGTGCCGGCAGCCCTGGCCTCTGCCATCACCAGTCCCTGCGTCTCGGTGGTCGAGGCGAACACGAACAGGTCTGCGGCGGCATACACGGGAGGCAGTTCGTCGTGAGCCATGGGCCCGGCGAAGATGATCCGCTCAGCGCCTTGCAGTGACGCTGCATGCTTGCGGCACGCATCGAGATGGGGACCGCCGCCAACCACCAGAAGACGAGCGTCGGGCCACGTCGCCGCACAGTCGCTGAAAGCATCGAGGACCAGCTCCACGTTCTTCTCCTGTGCGATGCGGCCGACATAGAGAAGCAACGGGCATCCATCCGGGATATCCCATTGGGCTCGTGCGGCTCGCTTGGCTTCGTCGTTCGTCAGCGCGGGATCCGGGAGAGGCACTCCCGTCGGGACAATGGTGATCGGCGATCGGACACCGTATTCGCGCAGCGAGGCCTCCGCGACGGCTGATGGAACAATCACATGCGCGCACCGGTTGTAGTAGTCGGGGATCCACCATTTCAGGAGGCCCTGGACGGCCGCATCCGGCAGGAAGAAGAGGTAGTGCGCGTAGTGACTGTAGAGCGTGTGGTAGGTGGACACCAATGGGATCCCGTGTTGATGGGCAAGCCGCGCAGCCAGCAGGCCGACGAAGAACGGGTTGTGCGAATGAACGATATGGGGCGCCAGCCGTCCGAACTGCTTCCGCAAGCGCGGATAGAACGGATAGGCGACAGGATAGTCCTTGTTGATCCACGTCTGCAGCGACGGGACGCGCAAGACGAAGGGCGTCTGATCGCGATGCGACGCATAGTGGGGAGCGACCAGGATGACATGATGCCCGCGCCGGCGCAGGTGCTGCACGAGGGTGTGAACGGATGTCGTGACGCCGTTCCTAACCGGTTCGTAGCACTCCGAGAACATGCCTATTCGCATGGTGTCGGTACCGCCTACCGCCGCCTTGTTCATATTGCCTCGGATGTTGTTCCGTCAACGCTCAGGCGTGTTCTGAGCTTCCATGAAGCTCAGCACGTCCGATAGCTTGAACCGACGCTGATCTCCCGGCGTGCGCTGGTGACGCAGGAGCCCCTTGTTGGTGTACCGGCGGACGGTGGTAGGGCAGACATTGAGCAGACGAGCTGTCTCTTCCAGCGACAGTGTGGGATCGAGGATACGCTCGATGAGCGCCAGGCGGCTCTCCTTGAACTGCCGTTTGTACGAGTTCTGCACGGTGTCGTCCTGGCCCATGGCGATCAGCGTGCGCACGTGTCTCGGAGCCAGTCGCCAGAACTCGTCGCTGGTAAGGGGCGGAGCCAGCTCGGGCGGGGACGAGCTGCGCGTCGCCCGCGTACGAGGCCGCTGACGCCGGCGTCCGTGAGCCGGCGAGCTCATGCTATCTCCGCCGTCCCTGATCGGCGGCTCCGGTTGCGAAACCTTATCGGCAGCCTCGTCTGTCGCGGCGTCGGAGCTGAGCTCGTGCGCCTCAGGCAGGTCCGCGATGGCGGCGGCCGCTTCGGGGGTCTCTCCCGCCGGCTCAATGGCTTCTGGCCGATCCTCAACGACCGTTGATGCCTCGGGGTGCGGGGCAGCCGAGATCTCCGACTGAGCGTCAACCGCCGGTTCAGCGGGTGCGGACCTGAGAAACGGGAAGTACCGGTTGATCTCCGGGATGGGCACATCCTCGACGCCGGCATCGTCGCGACCGCCGGCGGGCGCGGCCACAACCGGCGCAAGCGTTGGAGATGCCGGCGTACGCGGAGGGGCGGCAGTCGCGGCGCCGGTATTCTGCGGATGCGACGTTGCCGCTTCAGGCGCGACTGGCGCAGCCTGTGCCTTCGGTTCTGCTTCGTCGGCAGCCGGAGCGCTCTGGGCGGGCGGCGGATTGGTGTCCAGGAACTGCTTTTCGATCCAATCCTGCCAGTCTTCTAGTCGCACCTCTTCACTCCTTTACACCGTTGCATCGCCGACAATCAACATGGCGTCCCCGAAGCTGTAGAACCGGAACCGCTGTTCTACCGCGATGCGGTAGGCACGGAGAACCGTCTCTCGCCCTGCAAATGCGCTTACGAGCATGAGCAGCGTGGATCGCGGCAGATGAAAGTTCGTTACCATGCCGCCCACAACCCTGAACCGGCTTCCAGGCCGAATGAACAGGCGCGTGATGCCCGCCTGAGCTTCCACGTGCCCGTTCTCGTCTGCCGCGCTCTCAAGCGTTCGCACGACGGTAGTGCCGACCGCTATGACGCGCCCTTGCCGAGTGTTGATCGTGTCCGCCGCATCGTCGCCAACGGAGTACCACTCGCCGTGCATGGCATGCTGGGAGGGGTCTTCGTCGCGCACCGGCCGGAATGTGTCAACGCCAACGTGCAATGTTATGCGTGTAACTTGTACTCCACGTTTCGCCAGTCTGTCCAGCATTTCCTCGGTGAAATGCAAACCGGCAGTCGGCGCAGCTGCCGATCCGTTGCAGCGCGCATACACCGTCTGGTACCGCTCTTCGTCATGGAGCGGTTCATGAATGTAGGGAGGCAACGGGGCAGTACCAGCCGAGGCCAGCATTTCGCTCGCTTCTGCATCATCGCATCGCAGCACACGACCTCCCTCCGGCGTTCGCTCGATGATCTCGGCTCTGACCACCCGGTTTTCCGAGCCCATGAGCTCCAGGGTCGCGCCCGGGCGCATCCGGTTCCCCGGGTAGACCAGCGCTTCCCACTCGGTGTCGGTGCGCCGTCGCAGCAGCAGCGCCTCGGCGGCGCGTCCCGATGGCAGCCGAGCAGCGATGCGTCGGGCTGACACACGCGTGTCGTTGACGACCAGCACGTCGCCTTCGCGAAGATGGCCAGGCAGGTCAGCAAACGTGCCAAGATGAACCTGCCCGGTCGTCCTGTCGAGCACCATCAGCCGGGACTGGCCGCGCTCCACCGGATGCTGTGCGATCAGTTCGCTCGGCAAATCGTATTCGTAGTTAGAGGTTCGATCCAGTTGGTGATCCATTGCGAGCGCTTGCCCAATCCATGGGGACGCTAGACTGTCCCGAGAGTTCCGGACGCGGACGCTGGCGAAACCATACCGCAGCGCCGCGGGTTAAGACGGCGACGGTTGCTCCACTATCCTGCCACATTCGCGGATCGGTTGGTATATGATACGACGATGAAGTTGGTCACATCATCTCAGATGCGGGAACTCGACCGCCTCGCGATCGCCGGCGGGATGCCTGGTTGCGTGCTCATGGAGAACGCCGGCCGAGCCGTGGCGCATGAGGCGCTGGAGGTTCTTGCCGGCGACCGCTCGGGCTCGGTGGTCGTTGTCTGCGGCACCGGCAATAACGGCGGAGACGGTTTTGTAGCGGCGCGTCACCTTGCTCTGGCAGGCAGGCGCGTCATGGTCGCGGTGGCTGGAGACGCGGACAGGATCGCGGGCGACGCGGCCGTGAACTTCCGGCTTGCTTGCGAGATGGGGCTGGAGATCCGGACAGGGTCGGCATGGCTCGGCGAGTATGGTTGCCCGCATCTTCAGGCAGCAGAGCGATCTGCCCTGGTGGTGGATGCCTTGCTGGGTACCGGCGCCCACGGGGAGCCTCGCGGCGCTGTTGCGGAGGCGATAGCGGCCATAGGTCGGCTCGGGGCGAAGGTGGTTTCCGTTGACATGCCTTCGGGAGTCGACGCCGACACCGGTCATGTGGCGGGCGCGGCGGTCCATGCCGATGTGACCGTCACGTTCGGCTATCCCAAGCCGGGCCTGCTGATCTATCCGGGTGCGGGCCATGTCGGTCGGCTGGTCGTGGACCAGATAGGCTTTGACTGGTCTCGCCTGGCGGTCAGCAGCGACCTCGAGTGGTTCGACGAAGCCTGCGCGCGCTCCGCTCTGCCGGTCCGTGCGGCGGATGCCCACAAGGGCCGGTTCGGGCATGTGCTTGTGGTCGGTGGGTGCGAGAGCATGCCCGGTGCTCCCGCATTGACAGCACGAGCGGCTCTGCGATCGGGCGCCGGACTCGTCACGGTGGGCGTACCTCGCTGTGTGCACGCGATTGTTGCTTCCCATCAGCCTGACTACATGTGCCTCGCGTTGCCTGACGCTCAAGGATGTCTGTCGGGCGCAGCGGCGGCCGCTCTGAAGCGCGAGCTGGGCCGTGTGACGGTGGTCTGTGCGGGTCCCGGACTATCGTTGGCTGCCGAAGCGCAAGAAGCAGTCCGCTGGATTCTGGCCGAGGCCTCGGTCCCTGTTGTCGCCGATGCCGATGCGCTGGCGGCTGTCGCTGCCGCGCCGGAGCTCGTGAACAAGCGAACCGCCGCGACGGTGCTGACGCCGCATCCGGGCGAGTGTGCGCGTCTACTGGGCACTTCCGCGGAATCAGTGCAGCGCGATCGTCTCGCGGCTGCCCGCGAAGCGGCCCGAACCTACGGCTGCGTTGTCGTGCTCAAGGGCGCCCGCACGATCGTCTGCGGTCCGCTGGCCGGTTCTGAGAGCAACGCCGACGGCGGCCTCAGGACCGCGATCGTGACGGGCGGCAACCCCGGCATGGCCACGGGCGGCAGCGGCGACGTTCTGACCGGCGTCATCGGGGCGCTGATCGGTCAGGGACTCGATGCCTTCACGGCGGCGGCCCTGGGGGCCTACATCCATGCCGGGGCCGGTGATCAGGTCGCCTCTCGCTGGGGACAGCATGGTCTCATGGCGAGCGATCTGACCGACGGCATCGCGGCGGTGATGCGATCTCTGACAGACGGCGCGAAGGGAGAGGATTGATCACACCATGAGAAGCTCTGTTTGGGCTCGTGGCGTCGTCGTGGCGCTAGCGGCGCTGTTGGCGGTGGGTGCGCCTTATGCGGTGAGGGCCCAGACGGCCGATACCGGCAGGAAGACGCTGGAGATTACGGTGCCTGAAGAAGGCGAGTACTTCGTACGATTCCTGCCGTCTTCGGACGCCCGGCAGCCCGCTCAGTTGCCCATGCGGTTCCTCGATCGCCGCACGGTCGTTGAGTATGATCTGGCTGAGATCGGCAAGAAGGCGCAGGTAGCCGTTGATGATGTGAAGACCGGCAACACTGCCATCCGGCCGCTCCATGGTCCCGGCGCTCCCGGAGCAGGGGGGCTCGATCTGCGCAAGACCGATTTCGATCACATCCGTCAGGTTGACATCCGGGTGACCTACGGCGGCAAACCGGTGAAGGCTGCGCAGGTGACTCTCGCGGGACGGTCGGGCGCGCCGGTGACCAGGACGGTGGATCCGGCGAAGCGGGGCGTCGCGACCTTCGAAGACGTGCCCGTGGGGCGGGCAAAGGTGACCGTGGTGTACGGCGATAAGCTGACCCAATCGCAGGACGTGGACCTGGTGAGCGATCATCCCGCCGGACCTGTGAAGGTGGATGTCGCTGTGGCCAACAGCGTTCCGGTTCTCGATGAGCCTGGCGATCGAGCCAGCGACGCCGGAAAGACCGCCGGGGCGTCGACGCCGACAGCGGACTCTGGAGCGCCGCGAGAGACCGTGCCCGCCTCGGGCGGTGTGGTGGGCTGGATTGGCAACCTGCTGGGCTTGCTCATTGCAGGCGGCGCGATCTACTTGCTCTACCGATGGGCTAAGTCCGGTGGCATGGCCGCAACGCTGCAGAAGGCAGGAATCGAGGTGAGCGGTCCAACCGCCGACACGACGTCCGCGACGCCCTGGAGCCCTGCGGCTCCGCCTCCGCCTGTCGTGGCCGATCCTTCGGCGTGCCAGTTCTGCGGACAACCGAAGGATGCGTCCGGACGATGCGCCTGTTCGGATCTGCCCGGCGCTGCAGGCCTCAGCGCCGCCGGCGCTGTCGGAGGCGGCGCGGGCGAGCCGCGGCTGATCGGTTCGGTTGGCGTCTACGCAGGGGCTATCTTCGCGGTTTCGAGCCCTACCACGATCGGTCGTGACCCGAGCAACACCATAGCGCTGTCGAACGACAACACCGTTTCACGACGCCACGCAACTATCACCCCGAACGGTTCGGAATGCATCGTCGCCGATGAGGGCTCATCAAACGGAGTGTACGTCAACGGCGTACGAATCAGCGGGACGCACGCGCTGAAGCCGGGTGACGAGGTTCAGATCGGCGCAACGCGCTTCCGGTTCGAGGCTTAGGCGGATTCCATGACAACGACGGCGGTCGGAGAACCATGCGTTCACGCATCGTAGTCGGCACCCTCTTCGGGGCGATAGGCGGCTTCATCGGGTTCGCGCTTCAAGAGCGCCTCGTGACCCATGATGCCATCCTTGCGCCGCCTCTGAGCGAAATGCTCAGGCTAGGTGCGCTTGTCGGGACCATGCTCGGCCTGGCCATCGGCTCGGTCGAAGGGGCCGTCGTCGGCTCAGCCAACCGGCTGCTTCGGGGCGCCGTTCTTGGGGCCGTTATCGGCGCCATAGGCGGCATGTTCGGGATGTATGTGGGCGGGATCGTCTACAACGCCGCATTGTTCGGCAAAGACGCTGTGATCCTTGATCAGAGCTCGAACCTGCTGGATTTTACCCATTCCGTGCTCGCGCGAGCCCTCGGCTGGACGTTCCTCGGAGCATTTCCGGGGCTTGCAGCGGGCGCATCTACGCTGTCCCAGCGCAAGACGCTCCACGGTCTCGCAGGCGGGCTTATCGGCGGTTTCCTGGGAGGGTTCGCGTTCAATCTGGTGGCGAACCTGTTCGCCCAGCCCATCCAGGGCATGGCCGCGGCGGCGAGCAACGGCCCGCAGATCATCGAGATCGGCGGACCCAGCAGAGCCGTGGGGTTTACGGCGATCGGGGCGTTCACCGGGCTCTTTATCGGCCTCGTCGAGGAGATGCTCAAGCAGGCCTGGGTGCGTGTTCTGGTGGGGCGCAATGAAGGGCGTGACTTCATCATCACCAAACCGCTCACCATCATCGGGCGGGATGAGCGCGCGGATGTCCCGGTTTTCGCCGACCCGGCGCTCGCGCCGCAGCACGCGGCGATTCGCATCGAGCAGAACCGGCATGTACTGTATGATGGCGGCGCCCAACCCGGCACGGTCGTC
This sequence comes from Chthonomonadales bacterium, assembly GCA_012517255.1. Taxonomy (GTDB): domain Bacteria; phylum Armatimonadota; class Chthonomonadetes; order Chthonomonadales; family CAJBBX01; genus JAAYVH01. The sequence goes on along the minus strand of JAAYVH010000262.1, from coordinate 14,813 downwards.
AACGGCCAGCGCGTGCAGCAGACAGTCCTGCGAGATGGCGACATGATTCAGCTCGGACAGGTTCGCCTGCTGTTCCGCGAGAAGGCCACTGCTTCCCGCGCTCCGGCTCCTGCTCGCGACGCGGCCCAAGGGCCGCAGACCGCGGGCCGTCTTCAGATGCCCTCGCACCTATGCCAGTTCTGCGGGGCGCCCAAGGACGCCCAGGGGGCATGCTTATGCACCGTTGGGCCGACGACAGGGGCGGCGCCGCCGACTCCGGCAGCGCAGGCGCCAGTCGCAGGAGCTCCGACTATGGACGCGGGCGCTGCAGCCGGGTCCGGGCCCGCTCTCGTATGTGTGGAGGGGCCCTTCGCGGGTCGTGTGTTTCCGCTTTCGTCGCTGCCCCAGACGATAGGCAGGGAGCCCGGCCGTACGATCGCGCTGGCAGATGACCGGTCCGTTTCGAGACGGCACGCTCGCATCGAAGGCGAGTTCGGTACGCCAATGCTGGTGGATGAAGGATCAGCCAACGGCACCTACGTGAATGGCGTTCGCATAACCTCGCAGCCGCTTGCGCCCGGCGACGTCATCCAGATCGGGCAATCGCGGTTCGCTTACAGAGAGTAGCTCGGAGGCTTTGTGATGGAAGATCGTACGCAGCAACTCGGACCGACCATGCCGCCGCCGGTTGTTGGCGGCGCCCAGACGACATTCGGCGCCGACCGGACAGCCATGGGGGGCCCACTGCGCGCCCTCGAAGCCGATGTCGTGGCAGGCAACACCTGCGCCTGGGCAGGCGGCCCTTCGCGCGAGCATCTGCTACTGATGTTGCGTGCCGCGTCGGGAGCGATTGGACGCCGCGCACCGCTGAAACTCTGCCTCGCGATAGATCGATCAGGCAGCATGGAGGGAGAGCCCCTCGAGTATGTCAAACGCGCATGCGCCTATGTCGTGGACCTGCTCGAGCCCAGCGACGTGCTGTCCATAGTCACCTTCGAGGAGCAGGTGGAGGTGGTCATGCCCGCGAGGCGCGTGGTCAACAAGGCGTTGATCAAGGAGCATGTCAACCGGATCCAGCCCGGCAACACAACCAACCTCTACGATGGGCTCGTCACAGCGGGGGCGCAGGTCGCCTCGGTGAGCGCCGCTGGCTACCTCAACCGCATCCTTCTGCTCACCGATGGCGAGCCGACGGCGGGCATCAAGGACTTCGGCTCGATCGTTCAGCAGGTGGCTCAGCAGAAACAGAACGGGATCACGGTTACTGCCCTCGGCTTCGGCAGCGAGTACAACGAGGAGCTGATGGCGGGGATTGCCCGTCGGAGCGGCGGCAACTACTACTTCATCTCGCAGCCGAGCCTCATCCCAGAGGTGTTCCGCCGTGAGCTCGAGACCCTTATGACCATCACGGCCCGGAACGTTCGCGTTCGGTTCACCATGCCGCGTGGAGTCCGATGCCGATACGTCTATGGCGCTGCAACGCCGCAGTTCGGGAACCGCACCGTCGAATACCCGCTGAGCGACATCGAACGCGGCAGCGCCGTGGCGTCGCTCTCGGAATGGGAGTTCGATCGCCATGTACCCGGAGTCTATCGGTTCGCCCGCGTCGAGGTCCTGTATGACGATGTCGTGACCGGGCGATCAGAGACGCTCGCCGCCGATGCCACGATCGAGTTCACGACGGATCGCTCACGCATAGAGGCGGGAAAGGACCCGATCGTGTATCGTGAGCTGGAGGTCCATCTGGCATCCCGGAATCTCGAGAAGACGATGATGGGCATGCGCACCCAGCAGCTCACCGCCGTGGGAGCCCTGCAAGAGCTTCAGAAAACGCGGACCATTCTGATGGCGGCCGGTCGCGAAGATGAAGCGCGCGATATTACGCAGGCCATGTCGGCCATACAGCAGGGCGAAGGCGCCGAGAAGACGCTCATTGGGACGATCTATGATCTAGACCAGGGAAAGACGCGAGGGTAGGGGAGTCATGGAAACGACACAGATCGGTTCGCAAGGCCAGAATGGCGATGTCACGCGCGTTCTCGACGGCGGAGCTGGCGGCGCCGATCGAACCATGGTTGCCGGATCGGCGACCGCCGATGTGACGCGCATGGCGGCGAACGTTCCTTGTCCCGTCTGCGGCACGGGCAACAGCTCCCTGGAGCAGTACTGCGCCGAGTGCGGCTTCCTGTTGAGCTCGACGCCCGGCGAAGAGGACGAGACGCCAACGAGCGCGGGCAGTGCGTTTGCCCTCGTCGAGGAGCGCACCGGCAGACGGTTTCCGCTCCACGAGGGCACGAATCTCGTCGGACGTGAGAATGGCGACGTGCTGCTCATGGAGCCGACAGTGTCCCGGCGTCACGCGGAGATCGTGGTGTCCGGTCAGACCGTACTGGTGAGCGACCTCGGCAGCACCAACGGCACGCAGGTAGACGGCGTGCCGCTCACAGCCGGGGCGGTTGTCGGGCTAACCGATGGCTCCATCCTGCGCTTTGGCAACGCGACGTTCAGATTCGAGGGCGAGGGCGTGCGGGCGGAACTCGCGTCCGTGCATCCTGAGCCTGTTTCGGCTTTGTCGGCGGAGGGAAGTCCCCCTTCGGGAGCGGTCGAAGCGGTGGCTCGGCTCCGGGCGGTTGAGGCCGCCTCCGGGCAGGTTAGAACTGACATTCTCATCGCCGCCGGCACGACGACGATCGGACGGAGGCCCGGAAACACGCATGTCATCGCGGGTGACCCGTATGTTTCAGGACGTCACGCAGAAGTGACGGCCGATGCCGACGGCGTGCGCATCACAGACGTCAACAGCACGAACGGCACACTGGTGAACGGCGTGAAACTGACCCCGCATGAACCGGTTGTGCTTCTGCCGGGTGATGAAGTCGCCATCGGCCAGACGCGTTTCGTGTTCGAGGAGATAGAAGCGCCGGAAGGTTCTGACACCGCCGAAGCCGACGAAGACCTGACGGACCGGCCAGACGACCTCGAGACGTCGGAACCAGGCGCCGGCGCGTCGAGTTCAGGAGAGGAGTCGTGACCGATTGCTCAGGGGACTCCGGTTCCAACGGCATGGATGAGGATCTCGAAATCACGGCTCGCTTTTCGCGCCAGGAACTGGTACGCGGCTGGCGCGAGCGGACTTGCGCTCCTCCGCGCGTCGTCCCTGTAACCCGGTTGGGCCTGAAGACCGATCTCGGAGCGGTCCGCGAGAACAACGAGGACAAGGCGGAGTTCTACGAGCCCAACGACGCTGGCGTACTCGCTAGCCGCGGGGCGCTCTACGTGGTCGCCGACGGCATGGGTGGGCATGCGGCGGGACAGATCGCGGCCGAGCTTGCCATCAAGAAGGTCCTATCGGAGTACTACGACGGGACGGCAGATAGCCCGGGCCAGGCGCTGCTCGATGCATTCGAGGTCGCCAACGAGCATGTTCGTTCGGTTGCACGCGCGATCCCGGGCCGCTCGGGCATGGGCACCACCCTGACCGCTCTCGCACTGGTGGAGGACCAGGCGGTGCTCTGCCATGTCGGTGACAGCCGCGCATACCTGATACGCGGAGACCAGATCCGGCAGGTTTCGGAAGATCATTCGTGGGTTGCCGAGCAGGTTCGGGCGGGAGCGCTCACGGAGGCGGAAGCGGAGTCATCACCGTATCGCAATGTCATCACGCAGTGCATCGGTCCGCTTGCGGAGATAGCGCCGGATATCAGCGCCGTGGAAACTCAGCCCGGTGACCGCTGGTTGCTCTGTACCGACGGTCTGACCGGCCATGTGGCTGACCATGAGCTTCTGGCCGTCGCCTCGGGCCAATCGCCCTCCGAGGCATGCCGCCGTCTGGTTGAGCTGGCGAACTCTCGTGGCGGGCGCGACAACATCACGGTGATGATCGTGGATATCACCGGGCTGGCTCCGTGGCCTGAATCTTCGTAGCCGCTCTGGCCGCTTGGTCGGGATCACCGGGGTAGAATGCCCGTGCTTTCGGCGCGATTGCCGGGAGACCCTCGAGACCATCATCATCGGAGCAGGGACCATTCGTCGTACGTCTCTCATAGGTGCACATTCCTTGTGTCGCATAGGGCGGCTCGGCGTGGCGATCCTCGGGATGTTGGGCGCCGGTCTGGTGACAGCCCGCTCTCAAGACGGCCCGCCCACGGCTCCGCCAGCGATCCGTGCGACGTCTGCCATTCTTGTTGATGCGCTGAACGGCCAGGTCCTCTTTGAGAAGAATGCCGATGCCCGCAGGCCTCCGGCCTCGACCACCAAGATCCTGACGGCGATCCTGCTGATCGAGAATGTCGAACCTGACACGCTGATACAGGCTGATAAGGCAGTGTCTGAGACGGAGGGCAGCTCCCTGTACATGCTGCCCGGCGAGAAGATCGCGGCAAGGGAGCTCGTCTACGCGCTGCTAATGAGGTCGGCCAACGACGCGTGCGTGGCGGTCGCCCGGCACATCGCGGGTTCAGAGGCCGCCTTCGCGGAGATGATGAACGCCAAAGCCGCAGAGATCGGCGCAACGAACAGCCACTTCTCAAATCCGAACGGGCTTCATGCGCCGGATCATTACTCGACGGCTCGCGATCTGGCCGCGATCGCCCGCTACGCGGTCCAACTGCCCGCGTTCAATGAAGCTGCTCGGACCCGTTACCATACGATCGTCCGCGACCCGCGTAACAAGGACACGTTCCTGAAGCATCGCGCAAAGTGGTTGTGGCACTATCCCGGGGCAGATGGGATCAAGACGGGCTATACTGTCCCTGCAGGGCGCTGTTTCGTGGGTTCGGCGACTCGCAACGGATGGCGGCTCATCAGCGTCGTCCTCAACAGTCCGGACATCTTCGGCGAGACACGCGCGCTGATGGACTACGGTTTCGCCGCCTATGAGCCGTTGTCGCCAGCAGAGACGCGTGGCTACATGGCGCAGGCGCCCGTCAGCGAAGGAGTGCGCGGCACGGTGGCGGCTGCGCCGTCGCGCGAAATAAGGGTGGTGTGGCGGAAGGGGCAGAAGCCACAGGTTCATGCCGTGCCGAAATGGTCTCGCGTGGTTGCGCCGGTTGCGGCGGGCACGGCTGTGGGTGAGCTGGTGGTCACTGTGTCGGATCAGGTGGTGGACCGCGTGCCTCTCATCGCCCGGTCCGATGTGCCTCGCCGACCTTCTCCGCCGCCGCCGGGACCGCTCTGGCCCCGGGCGACGGCTTGTGTGCTTGCATTGGCGGTGTTCTGGTATGGTTCAGCGCATTCAAAGAATCCTCGCCTCATCGGGCGTCGCCTCGCGCCGCGCGTGTGAAGAACTCATCACGGCTGGTCGCATTACCGTGAATGGCGTTCGCGTGATGCGACTCGGAGCGAAAGCCGATCCGGAGCGCGACGAGATCTGCCTCGACGGTAAGCCCATTCGGAGCGCGGTCGCCCGCTGGCATATCGTGCTCAACAAGCCGACGGGTGTGGTGACCACGGTACGGGATCCGCATGCCGGGCGGACTGTCATGGATCTTGTTGCTCAGATTCCCGACCGCGTGTATCCGGTGGGTCGGCTCGACGCCGAGACGGCCGGTGTGTTGATCCTCACAAACGACGGCGATTTCGCCCAGGCGCTCGCGCATCCGTCGCATGCCGTTCCGAAGACCTATCGCGCCGTGGTGCGCGGGATGGTGGACACGTTTGCGATCACCGACCTACGCAAGGGAGTCCTGCTTGAGGACGGCATGGCTTCGGCATCCGACGCGGTGATTGTGGAGCATCGGGATCACGAGAACGTGACTGTCGTGGACATAACGCTCCACGAGGGGCGCAAGCGGCAGGTCAGGCGTATGCTTGAGGCAGTGGGGCACCGTGTCCTTGCCCTTACGCGGACGCGCGTCGGGCCTGTAACGCTGCAAGGCCTTGCTCCCGGGACCTGGCGCAAGCTCAGGCCCGCCGAGATCGCCGAACTTCTGGCTCCTGCTCGCTCTGCCGATCCATGACTGATCAGGAGGAGCTTCACGCCCCCAAAGCGGGGAAAAGTCGAGGACCAACGGCAACGGCTCCGCGCGCTCGCTACCTGACCGTCCTGTTTGCGTCTGCGGCGCTGATGCTTGGTCTCGCCCTGGCGGGCCTGTTGCTGGGGCCTTCAGACACGGGAGTGACGCCGTCTACCGTCGGGCTGGTGGTCCTGCGCCACGTCGGTGTCGGCGGTGACCGCGGTTCCGTGGACGCGACGGCAGAGGCCATAGTCTGGGAAGTCCGACTGCCGCGCGTGGCAGCGGCGGCTCTGGTGGGCGCATTGCTTGCCATGGCGGGGGTGGCTCTGCAGGGACTGCTCATGAACCCGCTCGCCGACCCGTACACAGTCGGCGCATCGGCGGGAGCAGCCGTTGGCGCCGCAGCGGCTGAGGTGGCGGGCATAGCGGCGATGCTGGGAGGGCTGGCCGGAGTCGGCAGCGCCTTCGTTGCAGCGATCGGCGCGGCCACGCTGGTCTACTCCATGGCGAGGATCGGCGGCCGAGTCTCCGTGCACACGGTCTTGCTGGCCGGTGTCGTTGTCGGCACCCTGCTGTGGTCACTCATTCCGCTGCTCATGGTGCTGGCCGGTCGCGGCGATGACCTGCAGCGGATCTACTTCTACCTGATCGGCAGTCTGCAGGGGGCCGACTGGACGAGGGTGTGGCTCTTGCTGCCCTTTGCCATTGCTTGCGCCGGAGCCCTCCTGGCGTGGTATCGCGAGCTGAATATCATCACGTTTGGCGAAGAGACTGCGCAGCATCTCGGCGTCCCGGTCGAGAGCTTCAAGAAGCGCGTTCTGGCGGTCGGTTCTCTGGCAACCGCCGCGTCCGTCTCGGTCGGCGGCATCATCGGGTTTGTCGGACTGGTGGTTCCGCACATGGCGCGCCGAATCGTGGGGCCTGATCATCAGCGCCTCTTGCCTGTATCCGCGATGCTGGGCGCGTCGCTGCTAACGGCGTCGGACACCGTCGTTCGGGTCTGGTTGAATGAGATGCCCGTGGGGGTGATCACGGCCATCGTCGGGGCCCCGCTCTTCTGCATCCTGCTGCGCCGACGACGGGCTGCGTCGTGGTAGGGGTGCCTATCTGGCTACGGCGACCACAAACACCTCGCGAGCGCCCGCAGCTTTGAGAACTCGGGCGCATTCGTCAACGGTGTGCATCGTCGTGAGCACATCGTCTACGATCAGCACGCGTTTGCCATGCACCGGATGCCGTCCGGATACCGCAAAGGCGTTGGCAACGTTGGCTGCACGCTGGTCGGCGTCGAGATCCACCTGCGGGCGGGTCCGTCGTGTGCGAACCAGAGCGTCAGTCGCAATGGGCCAGGTTCGCTGGCCGACGAACCCCTGAGCGACGAGCAGCGACTGGTTGAAACCTCTCTGGCGAGCGCGCGTCCAGTGCAGCGGAACCGGCACCACCAGATCCGGGACTGAAGGAGGCTGGAGCGCGGTGCCGCCTGCCCGATGTGCCCAGTCGCCCAGGCGGTAGCCGAGTCCCTTTCGGTGGTCGTACTTCAGGCGGTGAATGGCCTCTCTGAGGAGCCCGTCGTAACTGCCTGCGGCACGGGCCCATGTGAAGTGATGCTGCGTCTGATGTCGGCAGGCGCCGCAGAGCGCGGCGAGGTCGAGCACCGGCGACCGCAGCGCTTCGGTAGCGGGAACGGGGGTACCGCATATCCGGCACACCGGCGAGCCGAGCGGAGGAAACGCTACGATGCACGCGTCGCAAAGGTATGGCGCGCCAATCTGCTGGCATACCGCACACCGGGGCGGAAAGAGGAGGTCGAGCAGACCCTCATGGAGCGATTGCAGGACCCGAAGCGCTGTCCACGGCCGGCCTGATCGTAGAATTCTCATTATCTTCGCGAAATGTTGGCTCAGTGCTCTTTACACATCACGCTCAGCCATGTTAGACTTGATCGTGGACCGCGCGTGGTCCAATCGGTTTGTATTGTATCCCACGCCTGTACGGGTGGTCCGATATCGGAAAGGAGTCTGCCCTGATGTTCCGACTCAAATGCCGCGGTGTAGTCTGTCGCTCTCTACTCATTCTTGGCCTGTGCGCGCTGGCGCTGGTCGTGCTAGGCGGTAGTGTGGCAGTAGCCGGCCCGGCGATCGACTTTACATCGCCTGGCACATTGGGCAATAACTATCATCCCGCGCTGGGTGGCTACAGTATGGGCTGGGAGTTCAACCTTACGAAGGCCATGACGATCACGGATCTGGGCTATTTCAACTGGGGGCGCGGCGGCAACGGCATCGGCGAATCCCACAGCGTGGGTATCTTCGATTCGGTGGGCAATCTGCTCGTCTCGACGACCGTGAACCCTGGCGATCCGACATCTGGTCTCTGGGTCTGGAAGAGCCTCTCAACTCCGTTCGTGCTGGCTCCCGGTAGTGGGTACCGGATCGCAGGGACCACCGGTCAGTTCGATAGGTACACCTGGTCGGTCAATCCCGTCATGATTGATCCCAACGTCCAGTATGTGCAGAACCGGTACATCCGCTCGAATACTCTCGTGAACCCGCTGTACACGTTTGCAACGTTGCCTCCCTACAGTTACTTTGGCCCGAACTTCCGAGGCGAGGTGATGCCGGACGTGGTACCGGAACCGGCTCTCCTCCAGCTTCCGTTCCTGCTGGGCATGGGCGGATTCGCGTACTGGCGGCGTCGGAAGACAGCGTAGGATCGATCCGCGCTGTCGGAGATTGCGAGACGAGGGCTGGGTCCTGGGACCCAGCCCTCTTTCGTGCGTCTACGTACCGCGTGTAAGCTAGGACTTCAGAGCTTCGGCGCCGCTCACGATCTCGGATATCTCCTTTGTGATCGCGGCCTGTCGAGCGCGATTGAGCGACAGCGTCAGGGCTGAGATCATCTTCGACGCGTTGTCTGTGGCAGCGCTCATGGCGGTCATGCGAGCGCCGTGCTCGCTGGCGGCCGATTCCAGCAGAGCGTAGTAGACCCTGGTCGTCAAGTAGCGCGGCAGAAGCGAGCCAACGAGCGTCGCGGCATCCGGCTCGAAGATACATCGCGTTGAGGCGGTGTCGGCTTCGGAAGCGACCGGCGGTTGGATGGGCAATACACGTTCGACCACGGGATGCTGGGAGATCACGCTCGCGAATCGCGTGTAGACCACGAGCACCTCGTCCAGGACGCCGCTCTCAAAGCGCTCCCTTAGGCAGTCGGCCAGAGCCGAAGCCTCGTGATATGCGGCAGCGCCGGCCGAAACCTGCGGAATGTCATCGAGCTTGTGGCCGCGGCGAGCGAAAAACGACGCGCCCTTGCGACCGATAGCCATCAAGCGAAGCTCCCGATGGCTCCCCTCGTCAAGGAGTTCGACGGTCCGGCGTATGATGCCGGAGTTGTAGGAACCGCATAGCCCGCGATCCGCCGAAATGATGACTACCCCCGTGGTGCGCACGGGGCGTTCCTCCGTCAGGGGGTGCGCCTGGGCATCGGGCATCGCCCGCGTTAGGTCGGCAACCACGTCCGTCATGCGCTCCACGAACGGACGAGCGGCGATGACGCGGTCTTGAGCGCGCTTTAGCCGGGCGGCGGCGACCATCTTCATGGCTCGCGTGATCTGCGCTATGTTCCCAGCGACCTTGATCCGCGTTCTAATCTGGCGCATCGTGGCCATGCTAATGTATGACCCCTCGTTGTGCAGTTGAGGCGAATGCCGTCGTGAGGCAGACGCCGCCGAGAGTATACCGCGAGATCAGGCTTTACTCGGCCAACCCGGTCTGCCCTTCGCCGCAAGTGCGCTGATTGCACCGTGCTCCTATGCGGCCGACGTTGACACGAACCGGCGCGCCGAAGTACGATGTTCCCTCGCAAGATATGCTTCTACCTGAGGAGATGAGATGTCCGAGATATCTGTTAGCCCGTCCGGTGAAGAGTTCGCGCTTCCAGACGAGGCTGCCTACCGTGAAGAACTGACGCGACTGGAGGCCCGCGTGGCCGAAGCTCGCGATGCCGGCCAGGAAGTCGTGGTCGTCATGGGAGTCGGGTTCGTGGGGGCAGTGATGGCCGCCATCATCGCCGACACGACCGATCCGACGACCGGAAAGCCCACGAAGTTCGTGATCGGGTGCCAACGCCCCAGTTCGCGAAGCTACTGGAAGATCCCGCTGATGAACCGAGGCGAGGCTCCCGTCAAGGCAGAGGATCCCGAGGTCGAGCCGATGATACGCCGGTGCGTCCTCGAAAAGAAGACGCTCACGGCAACGTTCAACAGCGAATGCCTGCGCATGGCGGACTGCGTGGTGGTGGATGTACAGTGCGACTATCTCAAGCATGCTCTGGGCAACCTGGCCGACGGCGAGACTGACATGGCCGCCCTTGAGGCGACCATGCGCGTGATCGGCGACCGCATACCCCCTGAGTGCCTGGTGTTGATCGAGACAACGGTGGCGCCCGGCACGACGGAGTTCGTGGCGTTTCCCATACTGAAGCGTGCTTTTCAGCGCCGGGGGCTCGCAACGGATCCTCTGCTGGCGCACTCCTTCGAACGCGTCATGCCGGGCCGCGAGTATGTCTCGTCGATTCGGGACTTCTGGCGCGTGTGTTCGGGGTGCACCGAGGCGGCTCGCGAGCGAGTGGTTCGATTCCTCTCAGAAGTGCTCAACACCGAGGACTATCCGCTCACGGTCATGGATCGTCCCATCGAATCGGAGACGACCAAGATCGTTGAGAACTCGTATCGAGCGACGATTCTGGCGTTCCTGGACGAGTGGAGTCTCTTCGCCGAGCGTAACGGCGTGGACCTGACAAAGGTCATTCGCGCCATCAAGATGCGCCCAACCCACAGCAATATCATCTTCCCCGGCCCCGGTATCGGCGGCTACTGCCTTCCGAAGGACGGCGGACTGGGACGCTGGGCCTACAAGCACATACTCGGCTTCGAGGACGATATCTTCCGCATCACCACAGCCGCGATCAATATCAACGATACCCGTGCGCTGCACGTAGCCAGCCTGACCCGCGATGCGCTCCGGAACATGGGACGGGCGGTGACCGTGGCGCCGATCCTGCTATGCGGCGCGAGCTATCGTGAAGACGTCGGCGACACTCGCTACAGCGGATCGGAGATCGTGGTCCGGAAGCTCACGGAGATGGGCGCCGACATGCGCGTGCACGATCCCTATGTGGATCACTGGTACGAGCTGGAGAAGCAGGACACATACCCGCATCCAGACTACTCGTGGGCGCGTTTCTTCAGGAATCAAGAGGGCCTCAAGGACCTTCGTGTGCAGAAGGACCTGCCGAAGGCCCTTAACGGCGTCAGCGCCGTGATTCTGGCCGTGCGCCATCAGGCTTACCTCGGGCTGGATCCTGACGAAGTGGTTGCGCACGCCGGCGGCCCGATTGCCGTCATAGACTGCTTCGGAATCCTCGACGATGCCGCGATTCGCCGGTACTTCGAGCTGGGTTGTGAGGTGAAGGCCCTCGGCAGGGGACATGTGCAGCGCATCAAAGAAGCCGTGCGGGCATCACGTATGCGTCCCATTGCCTAGAGCGTTCGGGGAACGGACACCGCATGCGTGACTACCGCCGTATCGCTCGCGAGCTTGCCCTCAGGGTCCTCTATGAAGTGGACGTGGGACGGCAGCCGGCTCGAGAAGCGCTGCAGGGGGCGCTCGACCAGATAGCCGGGGGGGTGCGTGCCGGCATCACCATGGCAGTACGGGAGGCCGAGGCTGCCATGAAGCGGGAGCCGAGCGGTCCGGCGGTATTCACGCCGCGAAGCGTGTCAGTGGAACGCCGACGAGTGGCTCGCGCGGTGACAAGAGCATTGGAGCGCATCGCGATAGCCTTCGAACCGACACTGGCTGAGCTCTTTTCGCTGAGCGCAGCTACCGACGCTCTACGCCACGGTGCGGGCCAGGCACGTCTGGCCCTCAGCGAGGCCTCTGCGGGCCCTCTGGCTCGACTCAGGCGCACGCTGGATTCATCCATGCTCGACCTTCAGGAGCGAGAGCACGCCTGGCGAGTGGCCCAGCGGGCTGTGGAACGCATGGCGACGACGCTCGATCGTCGCTCCGAAACGAGCCTGAAGACAGCCCACATGCTCAGCTCCCTGGTGCGCGGCGCTTTGCGGTTCCGCGATGAGATTGACGAACAGGTGCGGCCTCTCGTGAGCGACTGGCCAACCGAACGGCAGTCTGCCGTGGACCGTAACGTCCTGCGACTGGCAGCCTTTGAGATTCTGCACCGTGAGGACACTCCTGTGCCGGTGGCGCTGAACGAAGCGGTGGAGCTTGCGAAGCGGTACGGTACCGAGGAATCCGGGCGCTTTGTGAACGGGGTACTATCGGCCCTCGTAGCCCGCGATGCAAAGCACAAGGCGGAGGAGCCTTCGGACTAGATGGAGCGGCAACTGGACGATAACGCACAGAATGTGATGGACGGGCGGTCCGTCTCGCGCGTGATACTTGCCGAGGTTCGCGAGCGAGCCGAGCGACTGAAGGCGGCAACTGCCGGTACACCACATCTGGCGGCGGTTCTCATCGGCGATGATCCTGCCTCCGCAACGTATGTCGCCATGAAAGAGAAGACGTGTCGGCGGGTCGGCATGCGTTCCACGGTCCATCGGCTGCCTGCGAACACCAGTCAGGCAGAGGCGGAAGACCTGATCAGGCGACTCAACGCCGATGATGACACGGACGGCATCCTCGTGCAACATCCCGTTCCGCGGCATCTGGATGAGCAAGCCATACTGGACTGCGTCTCGGTCCAGAAGGATGTTGACGGGCTCAGCACGTTGACGATGGGCTTGCTTGCCGCAGGCAGACCGGGCTTTCGAGCGTGCACGCCGCTGGGGATCATTGAGCTGCTCGACCGATACCACGTCACCTTCGAGGGCGCTGAGGCGGTTGTCGTCGGTCGAAGCAACATCCTCGGCAAGCCAATGGCGCTGCTTCTGTTGGAGCGCCACGCAACGGTGACCATCTGTCACTCCCGTACCCGGGCGCTCGCGGATATGACGCGCCGCGCGGACATACTCGTGGCCGCCGTCGGTCGTCCGGAGCTGATAACCGGCGCTATGGTGAAGCCCGGGGCCGTCGTCATTGACGCCGGCTACAACAAGGTGCCCGGACGGGCTTCCGACGTGGGAGATGTGGAGTTCGCTTCGGCGGCAGCCGTTGCGGGTCTCATCACTCCTGTTCCGGGCGGCGTGGGCCCTATGACGATTGCTATGCTCATGCAGAACACATGCACAGCAGCCGAGCAGAGGCGGAGCCCGGCATCATGACGCCCTGGCTCGATGCCGAGACATGGCACGCGCTATGGGTGTCCACCGTCAAGGTCGTGGTCAGCGTTGGCCTGCGTCTGATCCTCATCACCGTCGGGTACTGGCTGGTACGCAAGGCGCTGTTCAAGGTCGTGGATGGTGCGATGGCGCGGCTCCAGAGCCGGCGCGCGGAACGGTCGGACACAGGCGGTCAGAGCGCCAGCGTTGTCAGCGATGAGCGCATGGGGCGCGTGCGCACGCTTCAGACGCTGGTCAAGAGCCTGACGGGCTACGCGCTCTTCTTCGTCTATGCGCTCACGGTATTGCAGACGCTGGATGTGAACATCACCGGCATCGTCACCACAGCCGGTGTTGCAGGCGTTGCCGTCGGCTTCGGCGCTCAGAAGCTGGTGCGCGACGTGATCAGCGGGTTCTTCATAGTCAGCGAAGACCACTTCGCTGTCGGTGACTACGTCACCATAGGTGCGGCCACGGGTGTGGTCGAGGAGCTAAGCCTCAGGACTACGCGCATCCGGGACGATCAGGGGCGTGTTTGGATCGTTCCCAACGGCGATATCGGGTTCGTGCTCAATCAGTCGAGAGGACCGGTTAGCGCGACCCTGGAGCTGCCCGTGCCTGCTGTCGCGGATGTGGGCCGTTTGTCCGATGAGATCAACCATCTCGGCGTCGCGCTGAAGGAAGAACGGCCCGATCTCTTTCTGGAGCCTCCTCGCCTCATCGGACTGGCTGGGTTCGATGCGACGGGCGTGACCATACGTGTGGCCCTCACGGGACAGCCCGAGAAGCTGACGGCTGCACAGTTGGTGTTGCGGGAGCGCCTGAGGTCGTTGCTGCTTGATGCCGGCTATCTGCCGCAGCCCGTGACCGTGACATGATGCGAGGGAGCCGTTCGGTGTGTGCGGTTCGGGTTGACTATCGTTCGCTCAGGACCTATAATGAGCCGGAGGGCAGCGCCCGTGCGGGGTTGTTCACGCCTGACCAGCAGTGCCATTGTGATCTCCTTTCCCCATTGTGCGACCGTATGGAGCTTCGTGGCTCCCAGCAGCAGGTATGACGCGCTGTCGCGCTGAGCATCGTGGGGTCTCAGAAGTGGTTCTACCATGACCGACCTAAACTCATCGGCGGCGGTGATACTCGCTGCGGGGAAGTCAACGCGCATGCGATGCGATCTGCCAAAGCCTCTTCAGCCTGTCTGCGGGCTTCCCTTGACCCGGCATGTGATCCGTGCCTGTCAGAGCGTCGGCGTCGAGAGGATCGTCGTGGTGGTCGGCCACTGTGCCGACCAGGTGCGCGCTGGTCTGGGTGATGATGTCGTGTATGCGCTTCAGGCCGAACAGCGCGGTTCCGGTCATGCCGCTATGTGCGCTCGCGAGGCTCTTCGGGATGTCACCGGACCCATCCTGGTGTTAGCCGGCGACGTGCCGCTTCTCACGCCGGTGACGCTTCAGCGCCTGCTGGAAGCGTCGTCGGAGCCAGGTTATGCCGGAGCAATGCTTACCGCCGAGATGGACGATCCGACAGGTTATGGTCGCGTGATACGGGCAGCCGACGGCAGCGTGGCTCGCATCGTGGAGCAGAAGGATGCGACGCCCGAGGAGGCT
>JAAYVH010000261.1 GCA_012517255.1 Chthonomonadales bacterium | reverse complement strand
GTATACCAACCTCGACACAGCACGCGCCAACCTCTTCTTCCAGGTCGTCAGCCGAATGTATGAGAAGGGATCGATCATCCTGACCACGAACAGACGCTTCGAAACATGGGCCGACCTCTTCGCAGGCGACCAGGTCATCGCTGGAGCCATACTCGACCGACTGCTCCACCATCGGCACCTGATCGCGATCAACGGACCCAGCTACAGAACACCGGATCTCACCGTCATGGCAGATCCATTACAACAATCCGTGGCTCAGATTCGCTGAGAAAACTGGCTCACTTTTCGCTGAGATTCTGCAATCATGGGCCTGCGGGCCGACCGCGAAGTTGGCGGGACCGATCCGGACGCTCCAGATGGCCTTGCCATCGGACTCGGACAGCGCCCAAACATGCTCGTCCTTCCCGCGATAGCTCATGCCATAGATGCGGCCGTCCGCCACTGAGGGAGCCGAGTGGCCTGTCCCTATGCCCTGCACCTTCCAGACCAGCGGCGGTCCTCCCTCAGCCCAGGTCTTGAGGAGGCCGGTCTCGCTGGACACGCCGTCCCGATTGGGGCCGCGAAACTGCGGCCAACGACCGCCCCCTGCGACTGACTCCTGAGGCGCGACGGCTAGGGAGACCCCCAACCGCGGCGCGCATGCACTCACAGCAGCCAGCGCAAACAACACCAGCAGGAGAGTACCGAAGCGTAGCTTTCGCAGTGGCCTGTTCACAGTGTGTCCTCCGTTTCCGACAGAGTCTGTCTCGAGAATCTGCAGCACGACTCAGCGACGCCTTGCCGCGCTCGCGGCCTTTTCAGTCACGTCGAGCCGTCTGCGCCACGGATCCGGCACCGCGCGTGCTGTTCCGTCCGGGCGAATGTACAGGATCCGGTCCTCCGTCGCGTGGTATCGTGGCCATTCCGGGAGGCCGGGACCATTGGGATCGCCTTGCCGAGCGAAGTTGGCCCAGTAGGCGTTCAGCGTTCGGGCCACCGCCTCAGCCTCGGCAGACCGCTCGCCGCCGCGCCAAGCCCCCGGAACGCCGAACACATAGGGGATTTCGGCGCCATGGGGAGCGCCGGCCTGCATCCGCTCGGGCACCGGCTCCGGCACGTAGCCGAAACGATACACATAGGCTGCACGGCGCTTCGCGGCGAACGCTCGTGCAGTGAACCTGGCGGGCTCCGCCTGTACCCGATCGGTTCCCACCATGACGAGCAGATCCCTGAGAGAGGCGGTTCCCTGCGGATCGTAGGCGGCCCTCGCCTCGGCTTCCTGCTCGCCGAACTGGGAGAACATCGCCTCTTTGGTGTCTGCGTTGACAAAGCCCACGAAATCAGCGGTGTTGGCCCCGATGATCAGGGGCACGCGCATGTGACGCCCTTTTTCATACGCGCTCTGGGGCGTCTCCACCATCAGCCGACCGTCAAGGATCGGTCCGGCATAAGTGATGGGGCCGTCGTGCCCCGCGGTCTCCTGACCGCTGTCCACGATCTCGGCGACGTTCAATGCTCGCAGTCGCGCCAGCGCCTCAGAGTCCTCCCCCGTGATGCCGTGCTTGCGGGCGAAGTTAACACCGATGGTCTCAGCGGAAGGCTGGTCCTGCCGGTCGTTGCGCATGGGCCGACCGGTGAGGACGCCGTCTCGGCCGCCGCCGGATTGGATGATCGCCTTCTGAAACAGACCGCGGGAGAGCGGAGAAGTCAGAAGGGTGTGCACGGAGACGCCGCCCGCCGACTCGCCGAAGATGGTGACATTGTGCGGGTCGCCGCCGAAAGCCCCGATGTTCCGCTGTACCCACTTCAGAGCCGCGATCTGATCCATGTAGCCGTAGTTGCCTTTGAGCTCATTGGGTCTCTCGCGGCTGAGCGCCGGAAAGGCGAAGAAACCGAGCCTGCCCAGTCGGTAGTTGAAAGTCACAAGCATAACCCCCTGCCGGGCGAATGCTTCTCCGGAGGTGACCGGTGACGATCCGCTGCCCATTACGAACGCGCCGCCGTGGATCCAGACCATGACCGGCAGTCGAGCGCCCGGCTTGGTTCCGGCAGGCCGCCAGACGTTGATATACAGGCAGTCCTCTGACGAGTTCGCTGGTATTCCGCCGGAGGCCCGACCGAAGCCAGTCTGGGCACAGTCCGGACCGAACTTGTCGGCATCCCGGACACCCTTCCACGGAATCACTGGCTGAGGCGGACGCCACCGGTAGTCGCCCACGGGCGGCGCCGCATAGGGGATACCCTTGAAGCTCGTGACAGACCCGTCAGTCACCCCGCGCACTACACCGGAGGCCGTGCGTGCCGTCGGCGACGCATCCGGCTGACCGGTGGCGGCACCGGCCGCGCCGAGACCGATCCATATCAAAGCCATCAGGCGAATGTTCATGTGCTGTCTCCACTCGGGCGTAGCTCGTATGCGGGGTGGCTCATGTGTTGCGCCGAGCCTCGCCAAGTAGCTTGACCACTCTCGGATCGCGATGATCGAAGAAGCTGCTCACTCCCTGGTCCAGTGTGGCGATGGCTGCCATCTCATCCGGTCCAAGCTCGAAGTCGAAGATGCCGAAGTTCTCGGCGATCTTCTCCGGCCGCACCGACTTCGGGATTGCCACGATGCTTCGTTGGACCAGCCAACGGAGGATGACCTGGGCGACGCTCCTGCTGTGGGCGGTCGCGATGGCCTTGAGCGTTGCATTGTCGAAGATGCCGCTCCGTCCCTCGGCGAACGGCGCCCAGGCCTCCGTCTGCACGCCGACCTCCTGCAGAAACCGGTGCGCCTCGCTCTGCTGGCAGAATGGGTGGACTTCGATCTGGTTCACCGCCGGCGTCACGTTGTTGTGGACGATCAGGTCCATGACGCGATCGGGGCTGAAGTTGCTGACCCCAATGGAACGCACGCGCCCCTCGCGGAGCAGCTCTTCCATGGCCCGCCACGACCCGTGTACGTCGCCAAACGGCTGGTGAATGAGATAGAGGTCTACGTAGTCCGTCTGCAACCTGCGCAGGGAGCGCTCGAAGGCCTGCCTGGCACGATCGTGTCCTGCGTCCTGTATCCAGAGCTTTGTCGTCACGAACAGCTCGTTCCGGGGAATACCGCTCTGGCGGATCGCTCGACCGACCGCCTCCTCGTTGCCATAGGCTGCGGCGGTGTCAATCAATCGGTACCCCACGCGAAGTGCCTCTCCCACAGCCCGCTCGCACTCGTCGAGGTCCATTATCTGGAAGACGCCGAACCCCAGGATCGGCATTTCCACGCCGTTGTTCAGTGTGACGTTTCTCATGCTGACGTTGTCCTATGCGTTCCGTCCTGCAAGCGTTGCGATCTGACGTAACGCCATCTATTCCTGTCCGATCGGACGAGGCTGCTCCCTAATAGTAGTATTGGAGGGGTCGGCTCGGCTTGTCGATTCCTCCAGATGTATTGGCGAATCTTGCATGAATCCGGCCCGGCGCTGGCCTGACGAGTGCTAGCGAGGTACCATGGCCGCATGGAAGATTCGGCCTCCACGAACGCCTCCACCGCCGTATCCGCACGACGGATGCAGGATCTGCGCGACGAACTGATTGAGCGGATCGCGCGCATAGCTTCCGTGGACGGGGTGATTGAGCCGCTGCCCGGCGTCCATCTGGCCCGTGTCAGCCGCCCGCTGGAACCCCTCCACGTCGTCTATTGCACCGCCCTGTGCCTCGTCGCACAGGGCGCCAAGGAAGTCGGCATTGGCCAGGCAATCTATCGCTATGACCCCGGCCACTACCTCCTCTCAATGATGGCGCTGCCGGCCGTGAGCAGAGTCCTCGATGCCACACGTGAGCGGCCGTATCTGTCATTACGGGTGGACCTTGACGCTGCGCTGGTGGGCGCGCTTATGGCTGAAGCCGGGATGTCGGCGCCCATGGGCCGGTCAGTCGTCAAGGCCGTTGGGATCAGCAGCCTCGACCCCGATCTGCTCGATGCGTGCGTGCGTCTCGTGCGGCTGGCGGAGACACCCGCTGCCGCAGCGGTGCTTGCCCCCATGGTGAAGCGCGAGATCGTGTTCCGGCTGCTGCTTGGCGATCAGGGCGACCGCCTGCGGCGTCTACCGGCTCTGGCAGGCCATACCCAAAGCATAGGCAAGGCGCTGTCCGTGCTGCGGACAGAGTTCGACCGTCCGTTGCGGATGGAGGCCGTAGCCGCGCAGGCAGGAATGAGCGCGTCGGCTTTCTACCAGCATTTCAGGGCGATAACCGACATGAGCCCGCTCCAGTTCCAGAAACAACTGCGCCTGCAGCATGCGCGCAGGCTTATGCTCGGCGAGGGGCTGGATGCAGCCACTGCCGCGTACCGCGTGGGGTACTCCGACGCGTCTCACTTCAGCCGGGAATACCGAAGGTACTTCCGGGAGCCACCCGCGCGCGACGTCAGGCGCTTGCGCAACGGGGAGAAGATGCGCCCGGCTGATCCCAAGCTCATATAGCTCGAGTGCGCGTTCGCGCGGCCTCCTTGCCTCTCGCCGCTCCTACGGGCGCAGAGGACAGACGAACCTGTAGGCTCCCGAAGTCACCTCTATTACGAGTACGCCATTCCGGACTCCGATGACCCGCACGCCGGGAGCCGCCGCTACGCTCTTGCCGCTCTCTCGTGCCTCGTCGGCCTTGTCGCAGGGCAGCAGCACTGTCGCCGTGGAGTTCGGCGGGATCGTGACGTCGAGCTCGAACGTACGATCTCCCATGCGCCATGCGACGGCGATGGTTCCGGAGATGGCTCGATAGGTCCCGCTGGCCGAGGTCAGGCCTCCGCCGGGCTCCGGCGCGATGACGAAGCGCCGCCAGCCGACTGCGGCAGGATCGGGCCGCAAGCCCAGAATAGTCTCCACCATCCACTGCCCGACGGCGCCCAGCGCCCAGTGGTTGAAGGAGTTCATGCCCGGGTTCTGGAAGCCGCGCCCCTTGACGTAGCCATCCCAGCGTTCCCAGATAGTGGTTGCGCCGTTGTCCACCGAGTAGAGCCAGCTCGGGAACACGCGATTCATCATCAGCCTGTAGGCCACGTCCGATCGGCCCGCGCGAGTTAGCTCGATCATCATGCGATGGGTGCTCTGGATGCCGGTGGAGATCCGCCAGTCGTAGGCTTCGATGGCGCCGATTAGCTTCTCAACGACCTTCGGCCTGAGCTCGTCAGGAACGATATCGAAGTGGAGCGCCAGAGCGTAACCTGCCTGCGTGTTGCCATGGATCGAGCCGTCCGCCTGAACGAACCTCTCGACGAACGCCCGGCGGATCCCTTCGTGCAGCTTCGTGTAGCGCTCGGCATCGTCCTTGAGGCCCAGCTCCGAGGCCATGGCTGCGACGAGGCGCGTCGAGTTGGCCCAGAACGCCGTTGCGAACACCTCGCGCGGCACCTCGCCCCCTTTGGTCGGCCATCCCTCGGCGATCAGGGTGTCGCCGTTGAGCCAGTCGTTGTAGTCGGCGTGTCGGCCGTTCAGCCAGATCAGCTCGGGGTTCTGGGCGTGGATGTACTCGATCCATTTGCGGCATGCTGGGTAGTGGGTCGCAAGAAGTTCGCGATCGCCGTAGGTTCGGTAGACCAGCCACGGGAGGATGACTCCGGCATCGCCCCACGCTGGCACGCCGGAGAACTGCTTGTTGGAGTCGCCCGGGTTCGGCGCAAAGTCAGGGAAGCGCCCATCTTCCGCCTGAGCGTCGCGCACATCCTGCAGCCACTTGGTGAAGAAGGCCGCCATGTCCATGATGTGGCAGGCTGTGGGGCCGAACGCCTGAATGTCGCCCATCCACCCGAGCCGCTCGTCGCGCTGAGGACAGTCGGTCGGCGTGCTCATGAGGTTCGCCCGCTGGGTCCACACGATGTTATGCCAGAGCCGGTTCAGGCTGACATCGGAACACGCGAACGTTCCGACTTCCGGCGAAGACGAATGGAAGACCCGCCCGATGAGGTCGCCCGAATCCGGCGCCTGGGGCAGGCCCGTCACCTCCACGTAACGGAATCCGTGATAGGTGAAGTGGGGCTCAAAGGTCTCAGTCGTGCCGCCCCTGCACACGTAGAAGTCACCCTGCGGCGCGCCGCGGAGATTGGCGGTGTAGAGCGTGCCGTCATCGTTGAGCATCTCCCCGTGGCGCAGGTGCACGGTGGTCCCTGCGGGTGCGCGCAACTTCAGGCGAACCCATCCGACCATGTTCTGACCGAGGTCGAAGATCCACACGCCCGGCGACGGCTGCGTCAGACCCACCGCACGAAGCTCGCGCGTGACCCGAATCGGCTCATTCGGCTGCGCCACCATCCGCAGCGTGGGATGAGCCTTGACCTCTGCCGCAGCCCATGCTCGGTCATCGAAGCCATTCCGATCCCAGCCGGGCATCTCCTTGCGCGCGTCATACACCTCGCCGTCGAGGATATCGCTATGCCGGATGGGGCCGTCCGTGGTCAGACGCCAGGACCCGTCCGTGACGAGCAGAGGCTCCGCGATCCCATCGGCCCGAAGCTCGGCTCGGAACTCAGGTCGGCGTCCGTAATGCCCACGACCTGGGAACAGGCCGATGCGCCCTGCGTACCATCCGTCGCCAACGATTGCGGTGATCGTGTTGATGCCACGGCGCAGCAGCGCCGTCACATCGTAGCCCTGATACTGTACGCGCACGCCATAGTCCGTCCACTCGGGCGCAAGGATGTGGTCGCCCACGCGTTGACCGTTGATGCGCGCTTCGTATGCGCCCAGCGCCGACGCGAACAGGATCGCTCGCGCGGGCTTGCGATCGAGGCGGAACTCGCGCCGAAGCATGATCGCCGGCAGAGGATCGGCGCCGCCTGCCGGATGGCTGATCGTGTCTCCGTCGGTGAGGTTAACCATGGCCCATGGCCCGTTCTCGATGGAATCGAGCGCCTGAACGGGCTTTCCGTTGCTCACAGTCGACACGCCCTGCAGGACTTCCATCTCGGCCAGCGCCATGCCGAAGTTGCCTGGATCACGCTCGCGAAGTCGCGTCGCGACCAGGCGCACGAACCTCGCCGGGACAGGCGTGAACGTGCAGAGCAAGGCCTCCGAACCGGCGGATGCGTCGGCGCTCGTTGCATCGAACGCGACGGTGAACGGACCATCGGCGGAGGTCGCCGTCTCGATCCTGAAGCGCAGCGGGAAGAGGAAGCCAGGCGTCGGCGTGTGCCAATCGTAGGGCTGGGCGGGCCAGAGACGCACGCCGTCCACGGTGCGGGGCTCGCCCAGGTCTATCTGCACCCACTTTGCCACGTCGGCGCGGCTCTCCAGTTGCGTGTGATAGCCGTTGTGGGCCTTCTGTGCAGGCGGATATGATGCCGGATCGCCGATCCACGAGGCGCTCCATGCGTCGTGGGGAATGCCGCGCGTCCAGTGTGCCGCCTCGCTCCAGCCCGACTCAGCTCCTGCTCCGTCCCAGACCTTCACCTGCCAGAATGCCTGTTGCGCTGGGGCGAGGAGAGAGCCGCCGTAGGCGATCCGGGCTGCAGCGTCGCCGGCCACCTTGCCTGAGTCCCAGAGGTCCGGCTTTCCTGCGAGCAGCAGCGAACGCCGCGATGCCACGCGAATGCGGTAGGCCGTCTGTGCGGCGCCTCGAACACGCGTGCCGGTGGGCGCAAGCTCCCAGCTCAGGCGCGGGCGTTCTGCGTCTACGGCGGTCGGGTCGGTCAGATACTCGCAGCGCAGGTACGTTGCTTTGATGGAACAGCGAGGCGTTTCGGCTACCGACGCGGCAAGCAGGGCGAACAAGAGCATGGCACACTCTCCGTTGGGGGCAGGGTCACCATGGTCATTCTCCGGCCTCGCGCCATCTTCCTGCCGCGGTCGCGCGTACCGGCGGCGTTCGTCCCCTTTGTCCCATCATCCCCATTGACATTCGGGCGTCTCTCGCCTAAGATAGGAGGTGCGGCCATGTAAGCGTTTGCATGCGCGCACCGACACCTATGGACAGAGACCCCACCATCGCTGCCGCCTCGAGCGGCAACGACACCGGCGCCGTTGCGGAGCCCGCACTGACGCTGGGTCGGGCTGCGGCCGCCATCGGCGTCGGCATCGTCCTGATCGTCCTGACCAGCCTCTCCATTCGCTTCACTGAGATGGTGACGGGACGCTATGTCAGCCACGGCGTGCCCCCGCTGCCCGCATTCGCATCGTTGCTCCTGCTCAGTCTCGCCCGACCCGTGCTGCGCCGCCTGGCGCCCCGCTTTGCGCCGACGCGGGTGCAGGTTCTCATGGTCTATGTCATGCTGGCAGTCTCGACGATCATCAGCAGTCCCTACCAGATGCGTGCCTTTCTGCCCCACCTGGTGTCCATGCAGTATCAGGGGCGAACAGATCCTGCCATGGCGCGGTACGCCGAGTATTTGCCGCAATGGTATGCGCCGCGCGACAGGGATGCCGTGCTCGATTACTACGAAGGCGCCCCCGATAAGCCCTTTCCATGGGCCGCATGGGCTGCGCCGATCGTCGCATGGTATCTCTTCCTGAGCGCGCTGTTCCTCGGCGCCTACTGCATCATCGTTCTGGTCAGGCGGCGCTGGATACGCGAAGAACGACTGACGTTTCCCCTGCTGGCCGTGCCGCTGGCCATCGCTTCGGACGACTGGCGATCCTACGGCGAGCGTCGAACGCGCAAGGCCATCTTCATGCTGGGTTTCGGCGTCGCCGCGCTCTACAACGGCATCAACATCCTCCACACGGTATATCCGCCCGCGCCGTCCATCGGCTTCTTCATTCCGCTGAGTCCCTACTTTCAGGATCGGCCATGGACGCCGGTGGGAGCCATGTTCATCATCTTCTTCATCGAGGCCATCGGCATCGGCTATTTCGTGCCGCTGGAGATCACGTTCTCGATCTGGTTCTTCTATTTCCTCAACCGCGCTTTCGCCGTTGCCGGTACGGCGCTGGGCTACGACTCCCCCGGATTCCCCTACACGCAGGAGCAGTCGGCCGGGGGCTACATAGCGATGGGGCTGGTGCTCCTGCTGGGGCTGCGAGCGACGCTGATGAAGAGCCTTCGGAGGGCTTTCGCGCGCGGCAGGCCGGATCCCGAGGTCGTCGAGGAACGGTGGGCCTGGATCGGGCTGGCCCTCTCCGGCCTGTTTGTGCTGGCCTTCTGCCGCGCGGCTGGCATGGCGATCTGGCTCGCGGCAGGCTTCTTCGGCATGCTGCTGATCTACGTCCTCGTTGTCGCGCGCATCCGCGCCGAAACGGGGGTACCCCTCGGCTTCGTGTACCCCTACGGCATGCCCAAGGAGATGCTGCTCAACATCGTGTCCGTGCCTCAGACGCTCGCATGGGGCGGTACCGGTTCATTCGTGCTGCTGTCCAGTCTGGCCTGGCTGTCAAGGCACCATTTCGTGCAGGAGCACGCTGCCTACCAGCTCGACGGGGCCAAGATCGCCAATGAGAACCGGCTGCCCATGCGCACGCTTCTCGTGTTCGTGGGGATTGCGTTCGCCATCGGTCTCGCCGCCGCATTCTGGATCCATCTGAGCACGTACTACCAGATCGGCAGCAACGTAGCGGGAGGCGGCGGAGGCTCGGGCGAGTTCAGAGCGACGGTAGCGGCTCAGGAGTATCAGCAGATGTCTGCCCGCCTCGCCTCGCCGCCGCTGCGCGACATGAACAGGCTGTTCGCGGCGGGAGGCGGCTTTGTCGTAGTCGCCGGTCTGAGTCTCCTGCGCAGTCAGATGCTGAGGCTTCCTCTGCACCCGCTGGGGTTCTGCATCGCGACGGCCTACGGCGAGTCGCTCAACGCATGGTTCGCGATCATGGTCGCATGGCTGCTCAAGGCCATGATCCTGCGTTTTGGCGGGCTGCCGCTCTATCGCAAGGGCATACCGTTCTTCCTCGGTCTCACCATTGGCCATTTCTTCTGCGCGGGCATCTTCTGGCCCGTGCTCAGCCTCTTCATCGCGCCCGAGGCAAGCCAGTCGTACCATATCTACTTCGCGGGATAGCCGTCGGGCCTCGTGCCGGCGTGGCACGCTGTCGCCGGGGCACCGGCGATCCGGCCGCCGATGCATAATGCTCCTACGATGAGTCCCGGGGATGCCGCCGCCATGCACGGCCTGCGCTGCCCTCTCGCTGCTGACTGAGCCGATTCCCTACACCTGAATGCGGGCCAGCCGGGCCGACGCAGAGCGCCCGAACGCGAGCGCGCCGGCGAGCAGCGCAAGGTTTAGAGCAAGCGCTGCGGCGTAGACAAGCGGCGGACCGGCCTGCGTGTCCCACAGCGCCTTGAGCGCCCCGGCATTGGCCCCAATGCCGGCAAAGGATACGCCCATGGCCAGCACCACATTCATGTTCTGCTTGACGGCCTGCACGGTGTCTTTCCAGACCAGTTTGGGGCGCATGGCGTCTACTGCCAGTCCGAATGCGGCATTCCAGCCGATGGCGATCTGGCTGAGCACGATCACATACAGCCAGTGCTGTGCCCGGAAAGGAACAACCAGCGTCGCGAGGGCGATCGTCAGCAGGTTCAGCGCCGTCACGAGGGCGTAGCCCGCCAGCAGTTTGCCCACGTACACCGAGAACGGGGCCACGGGCAGGGACTTCTCGATCCACAGGCGCTTGCCGTCCTTTGAATAGGATGCAGCGAACAGCGACGACAGACTGCCGAACGTGGCCAGGCCGAGCGCGATGCCGACGACGAAGAAGGGAAGATGGGTGGCCATCTGCTCGCTGTGGAGCATGGCATCGAGCTGCCCGATGATGTCCACTTTGCCCTTCGACTGGATCTTCATGATCGTATAGGTGACGCCCAGCAGCGGCAGCGCGATGTAGCCTCCCAATCCGTTCATCGCCACGGCGGGATCCTTGAGGGTGCAGAGGAGCTCCTTGCGCACGTACGACGCAAGGAAACCGCGCGTCTCCGCAGCCCCCCTGTGGACCCGGCTCCGTCGTCGAGCCGCGTCGCCACGGAGGATGGGGCCGATGTACAGGGCGGAGCCGACAGCCAGCGTCGCCAGAACATAGCCGACGGAGACGGCAACGTTGGCGGCTTGATGCAGCGCGGCGGTCCACCGATCATCGACGAGCGCGTACATGCCGAACTGAGCGCCCGGCAGCATGTGGCCAATCTGCGCGATCTGCCGCATGCGGACCTGGATCAGGTCCGCCATGGCCCCGCTGTCCTCGGCCATCATGCCCGTTGTCAGCATGAGCGATGCGCCGATCAGCGCGACCGTGATGCCTATGTACCAGAACCATTTGCTCTGTCCGACGCCTGGTACGTTGGAGATCAGAATGCACGCAATGGCCGAGAGCGCCAGCGGCACGATCGGCATGAGGAGCAGGCCGATGAGGGCAATCGGCAGATGCCACACCGAGGCATAGCCGTAGGCGAAATAGGTGATCAGCGCCGGCAGGAAGAACGCCCATCCGACGAGCAGCTCTATGACATAGATGACCGCCAGCTTCGCTGCCACGATCTGCCATGGGCTGAACGGCAGGGGGAGCAGCGCCGAAAGCTCCTTCGACTGATAGAGGGACGCATAGACGGTGGGGATACCAGCGAAGAGAATCATGAACAGCGATGCGGCGTACATGCCGAGGAGCAGCATGTCCTCCAGCGGCAGACCGTTGTTGCGAAGGAAGCCGAACGCCTTGACCTGCAGCACGACGATGCCGATGTAACTGGGCGACAGCAGAGCCGCCATCCCCACGGTCGCCAGCCAGGCCTTGACGCGCTTCTTCCGAACGAACAGCGCATTGAGGTTCATGCCGGCCAGGAACTGCACGGCCAGCAGCGAGCGCATGGCCCTTCCGTTCATCGGTCCACGAGGTCCAGGAAGATGCTCTCGAGCGTGGAGTCCGCGGACGTCCTCAGCTCATCCAGCGTGCCGCAGGCAACGAGCCTGCCCTGCACGATGACCCCGACGCGGTCGCACAGCCGCTCGGCCACCTCCAGGATGTGCGTGGAGAAGAAGACGGTGTTGCCCGAGTCGGCGTGCTGACGCATCAGCCCCTTGAGCGCGAAGGACGCCTTGGGATCGAGACCCACCAGCGGTTCATCGAGAACCCACGCTTTCGGGTCATGCACCAGCGCGGCAATGAGCACGATCTTCTGGCGCATACCATGCGAATAGGACTCGATCACGTCGCCGAGGGCATCGGTCATCTCCAGCATCTCGGCCAGCTGCGCTATGCGCGGCACGCGCACATCCTGCGGCACACGGTAGGCGTCGGCGATGAAGTTGACGAACTGAATGCCCGTGAGCCGCTCGTAAACATCCGGCGTGTCGGGCACGTAGGCGATGCCGAGTTTGGCCTCGATGGGATTGGCCTGCACATCCACGCCGTTGACCCGCACGGCGCCGCTGTCCGGCCGCAGCATCCCGACGATCGTCTTGATCGTGGTAGTCTTGCCGGCGCCGTTGGGACCGATGAAACCGAATATCTCGCCGTCGCGA
Organism: Chthonomonadales bacterium; assembly: GCA_012517255.1. Taxonomy (GTDB): domain Bacteria; phylum Armatimonadota; class Chthonomonadetes; order Chthonomonadales; family CAJBBX01; genus JAAYVH01. The sequence continues at coordinate 25,302 of JAAYVH010000261.1, read as the reverse complement.
ACGTCGAGGGTCAGATTGTCCACCGCCCGCTTGTCGCCGTAGCTCTTGGTGATTCCGACGATTTCGATCACGATCCGCGCACCTCCAGGCGGTCAGGCATCACCGCTCGAGCATACCAGACGGATCGGACCGATGTCAGGTTTCACGCGCTCGGCGCGCACGGAGCGTCGCCGACGGACCGGTTCGTCCGCCCTACTGCTCGTCGGACGCCGGCGGCGACTCCAGATCGAATAGGCGGATGGCGTTATCCCAGAAGATGCGCCGCTTGGCGTCGTCCGATATGGGAGCGTCTTCGATCATGCCTATGGCGGCAGGCGCGGCGGTGTGGGGCGACCACGAGCCGAAGACGATCCTGTGCGCCCCGATGGTCTCGACAGCCGATACCAGCTTCGGGCATTCGAGCGCACCGGATGTTTCGAGGATGATGTTGGTGGCGGTGTGCGCGGCACGGACGGCATCACGCCAGTCCCGACCGCCCATTCCGAGCATCACCACCCGCAGCATGGGGTAGGCCCTGGCGATGTCGAGCGCGGCGTGCACCCCATCGGCATCCAGAGCGCACACCATGATCGGCTTGGTGTAGCGCCGATAGGCGTTCAGAAGCTCGTCGGCTTGCGCTCGGCTGACGGGTTCGTGCCAGCTTCGTCCCAGAACCGCTAGCGCGACAAAACGACGCCGGGGCATCAGCTCGCGCATGGCATTGAGCGAGCTCTCGGGCCTGTTGACATGGCCCACCAAACACGCGTAGAGGTTCGGCGCGCGCTCGACGGCCGCGCCAGCCAGTCGGTTGCCCGCGAGCGGATCCACCAGGCGTGCATGGGCCGACATGATCACCGCACGATCAATGCCCGCATCCTGCATGGCGCTGGTCAACGCCTCGACATTCTGGGCCATCCCCGGCACGATGCTGCCGCCCAACCAACTGTGGATATCGAAAACAGGCACTGCGCCTCTCCCTGTCGCTCTAGTGTCTATGCACTCATCCTGCCACGCGCTGGGCGGACAGTCGCGAACTCCTGATGCGGCCCTGCGCGGCTATGCCGGCCGCCATCGTCACCGGCGCTAGAGCCCCAACAGGCTCCGTGCGTTGCCTCCCATGATGCGAGCCAGGTCGGCGTCGGAAAGTCCCGAGTGGCGAATGGCTGCCAGCGCCCCGCCGAGCGGCCGTGCCGGGGCTCCCGAGCCGAATATCACGCGTTCGCTGCCCACCGCCGCGACGAGGAGCTTAACGGCGCCGGCAGCCGAAAGCCCCGATGTCTCCACAAACAGGTTGGGATGCAGGCGCATGAGCGCGACGGCTTCCGCAATCTGGCGATCATCCACGTCGGCGAGCACGATTCGGCCCTCGATGCCCGTCAGGCTATCCATCAGGAGCGTAGCGCTGCCCGGGCCGTTGAGGTGAATCAGGATCGGTATCCCCCGCGAGGCCAGCGTTCCCATGAGAGTGCGGAACGGTGCGAACGCGTAGGGCCATCCCTGTGATGCGGGGAAAAACCGCACAAGACGAAAGCCGTCCTCGACGAACTGCATGGCAGGGCCTTCGCCGCCGAAATACGCGATGGGATTCACCGTGGCGGTCGGGATAAGCGCGGGCATCTCGCGACATGCGGCAAGCGTCGCCGCGTTGCCGGTGTTGTGATCCAACAGCATGCCGATGGTGGATAGGGTGCAGCATGCGGCAATGCCGTGGCGCCTCATCAGCTCCTGAAGGTCGTCCACCGAAAGGTCTACCGATGCATTCGGCAACGGCCCGAAGAGCGTGTTGATGTCCAGCGCGTTGTCTATCATTCCACCACCCATTCTTGCGCGCGCTGCAGGCGGCGCACGACGCGTTCACGTCCCAGAACCGCCAGCGCTTCGAACAGTCCGGGTCCGACCATCGTACCTGTCACGGCCACTCTTACCGTGTGGATCACGGGCGCGCGCGGTATGCCCAGAGACTCCGCCACCCGATTGATCGTCTCCTCCGCGCATTCCGCCGTGAGCGGCGACCCGTCGGACGAGAACGCCTCGACGCAAGCGGTCAGTCTGCTCCGCGCGTCGGACCCGGTAAGCCACTTCCGGCGTCCCGCAGCATCGGGCTCCTCAGGATCGCGGAAGTAGGGAGCCATGAGAGCGGGAGCGTCCGACAGCAGGTGCATGCGCTCGACCATGAGCGGGATGAGCGCTGCGAGCGTCTCGTTCTCCTCCTCGCTGGGGGGATCGCCTATGATCCCGGCCTCCGCCAGGAACGGCCTGCACAGCTCTGCCAGCCGCCCGTGATCGCATCGGCGGATGTGCTCTCCGTTCATCCAGCGCAGCTTGTCGTAGTCGAAGATGGCCGGGTTGCGCCCGATGCCGTTCAGGTCGAAGCGTTCCAGAATCTCCGCCACGGTCATGACTTCCCGGTCGTCGCCCGGCGCCCAGCCGAGCAGCACCATGAAGTTGAACATGGCCTCGGGGAGATATCCCATCCGGATGAAGTCCACAAACTGGGTGGCGCCGTGGCGCTTGGAGAGCTTCTTGCGGTCGGACCCGAGCGTCAGGGGGATGTGCACCCACACGGGCTGGTCCCAGCCGAGAGCGCCATAGAGCAGGACCTGCTTGGGCGTACTGGGCATCCAATCTTCGCCGCGGATCACATGCGTGATGCCCATGTGATGGTCGTCCACGACCACCGCGAGATGGTAGGTCGGCCAACCGTTGGATTTGAGCAGGACCTGATCATCCACGGTGCGGTTGTCGAAGGTTACGTCGCCGAAGACCAGATCGGTGTAGCCGGTGGTCCCTTCCAGCGGCACCGCCAGCCGGACGGTGTAGGGGAGCCCCTCCTCGGACAGCCGCAGGCGCTCGGTGTCAGTCAGCCACCGACAGCGCCGGTCATAGCCCGTGCCGGTTCCGGCTGCCTGCTGCTGAGCGCGCATCTCGGCGAGGCGCTCCTCGGTGCAGTAGCACCGGTATGCCATGTTTCGGGCAATCAACGCATCGGCTGCCTCGCGATAGAGGTGCAGCCGCTCCGATTGAATGTACGGCCCGCACGGCCCCCCGCTGACCCACCACTCGTCCGGCGTGATTCCGAGCCAGATCAGGCTCTCCTCGATCTCGCGAATGTACTCGGGCTTGTAGCGCTTGGGGTCGCGATCGGTGTCTTCGAGGCGCGTGATGAACTGGCCGCCGTACTTGCGCGCGGCGAGCCAGTCGAACACTGCCGTACGCAGATTGCCCACGTGCGGCGACCCGGTAGGGCTCGGTGCGTATCGTACGCGAACGCTCATGAGCTGAGACCGCCCCTTCCGATGGAAACCCTCTGCACGGCCCCGCCGTTACCGAGTGATCATGTACTTGCGCTTGCTGCGGTCGAAGCCCTGGCTCAGCTTGCGCGCGTCGAACACCCAGCGCCGATCCCGCTGGAAGAAGCAGTGGTAGCCGGATAGGATCGAAGCCACCGTCCGCCGCCGCGTGCGCCGAACCAGACAGACTTCGGTCAGGGCCGTAATGAACACCAGACCCTTGCGGTAGTGCTCCATGATCGTCCGGAGGATGTCGAACGTGGACATATCCTCTTCTTCAGCTTGCACTCGCAGGTCGAGCAGATCATTGAGCCGGTTCCGGCTGACGAAGAGTTCGGGCTCGGTTTCCTCGCCGAAGGTTATCGCATAGCGATCCGGCGCCTTGCGCTCGATGTAGAAAACGGCGCCGGAATCGATGGGGACGGTCTCGTACCAGTCCAGGAGACCGTACATCAGGCGCGTATCGTGGTTGACCCATGCCTGCACCACCTGACCGTTGGGCAGCTCGACGTCCACCTGCACGATGTTGGTCTCGGAGGGGAAGTAGCCCGGCGGCAACTGGCACAGCGGGAAGGTGCCGATCTCCTTGTGGTGGAAGCGAAGCACGCAGCGCACCGTGACCGGAGCCTCGCCTTCCGGAGTCTCCAGAGGCTCTTCATCCAGCACATCCTGAGCCAGCGGCGACATGATCTCGGCCTTCAGTCCTCCGCTGAGACCGTCGTCCTCGAGCAGGATGTCCATCTCGTTGCCTTCAGAGTCGAGATACTGTCCCTCGACGAACTTCAGGCTCTCCGGGACCGTGAAGACGTAGTCGGGTATGGCGCCTGTGGGCATGAACCGGTCGCCGCCGATCCACACGACGCGCGGATCGTTCCTCAGGCAGTCGAGCACCGACTGACGATCTGCCTCAAAGGTCGGCTCTCCCTCCGTCACTTCGAAGACGTCCTCGAGCATGCGAGCCACAAAGGTGGTGCCATCCGAACGGAGCACGAAGTCGACCAGTTGCTCGCGCTCTTCGTCGTTGATCGTGAGAGGCTCGGACACATCGGGAGCTGCCACGACATCGTCGGATACAGGCCGCTCGGCAATGGCCGGAAAGGCCAGCCCCAGTTCGGCCGCTACGGCAGGGCCGATCCACATGCGGGTGGACAGAGCAACGGCGCCCGTGTCGAGCAATGCGTTCAGGAATGCCATCGGCTCGAAGCCCCGGGGATCGGCGCGCCAGGCGAGGAACTGGACTACCTTCCCAGGAACGGGCTCTCCCACGGCGTCGAGGAACGCGGCTACGCTTGCCGGATCACCGGGCTTGATTGCCGTGGCAGCCGACTCGTAGGGCGCGATATCGGTGCTTTCGAGGAAGTTGTCGAATAGCACATCCTCGGGGTCCTCGGATCGCACGTCGAGCAACCAGCATGCACGCACGTAGCCCCGCGCGCCTATGGAAGCGAACCGCTCGGAGTTCTTAACCAGCCGCTCGACCACTCCCAGCATCGCTTCGGCAGGACGCCCGACGACGGCGGCGATCTCGGCGGCTATGGCCGATACCTGCAGCGGCTGGCCGATCGTTTCCAGAAGATCCTCGATCAACCGTTCGACAGGCCGGCGCGGGTCGGCGTTGCGCGTCGTTACCGTCCACTTGCGGTCGGCGAGCGCGAAGCGGTGCGGCATGGACGCCAGCACGACGCGCGCAAGCCGCAGATCCACATCCGGGCGGTTGCACGCCCGTGCCGCCTCCGAAACTTTGAGGGGAGCCCCGGCATTCAGTATCGCCATGTGGAGCAGGTCCCCGGCATAGATCAGCGCGAGGTCCTCGCGCGACCCGGAGCCGCCCGATTCCGTCAGTGTGTTCGTTCCCAGCGTAGCTGTCACAGCTTGGCCTCCATAGAAGACGGCCGGCCAGCAGCCGGCCTTACCGTTGTTGTGAGCGTGTCGCGCGTCCCACGGTCGCGGCCCTCGACGCCAAACGCACCGTTGCCCGCCGCGGTAACAGCGCCGGGGCGCGTCGTCATGACGCCTCCCAGATCATACACGTCGGCATGTTTGATCCGGACGGTACAGAACTCTCCCGGACGCGCGGAGCAGGCTGCGACGCGCACCGTTCCGTCCACCTCGGGCCCGTCGCGGTAGGAGCGGCCAATGCCTACGCCGCCCTGCACGCTCTCCACCAGAACTTCGAGCTCCCGGCCAATCCAGCCTCGATGGACGTCCAGCGAAATGTCCTGCTGCAACCGCATCAGCCTCTCCCGCCGATGACGTCGGACAGTCGGCTCGACCTGATCCTCCATCGTTGCCGCATCCGTGCCGGTCTCCGGAGAGAACTCGAACACGCCGACGCGGTCAAATCGGGCTTGCTCGACGAAGCGGAGCAGTCCCTCGAATGCTTCCTCGGTCTCACCGGGCAGCCCCACGATGAACGTCGTTCGGAGCGCGATGCCGGGCGCCGTCTCGCGGATTTGCTCGATCATGCGGAGATAGCGCTCGCCGTCGCCGGGCCGGCGCATTCGGCGTAGCAGCGTGCCATCGGAGTGCTGCAGCGGCATGTCCAGATACCGGCACACCCTGGGCAGCTCCGCCATAGTCTCGGCCAGGCGATACACCTGCGCGGACGGGTAGGCGTAGAACACGCGGATCCATCGGATGCCGTCCACTTCCGAGAGCGCTCGCAGGAGCTCCGAGAGGTCCGGATGACCGGGCAGATCCTGCCCATAGCGCGTGGTGTCCTGCGCGACGAGGTTGAACTCCTTCACGCCCGCGGCTGCCAGGTCCTCAGCTTCGCGAAGCACCGCGTCGAACGGCTTGCTGGTGTGCGGCCCCCGGATGCTCGGAATGGTGCAGAACGCGCACGGATGATCGCACCCCTCACTGATCTTCAGGTAGGCAGACCACGGAGGTGTCGAGAGCATGCGCACTGGCACAGGCGACCACTGATGGACGGGCCGCTCTGCCACCTCGACGAGCTGCCGTTCGGCGGACCCCGCGGCGATTGCCGCCACACGCTCGTTCTGCCCCGGCCCTATCACGGCGTCAACGCCCGGTATGGCAGCGAGCTCGTCTCTGGCCCTCTGCGCGAGGCAGCCGGCCACCACCAGCCGTTTGATCTCGCCGCGCCGTTTGCGCCGAGCTGCCTCACGAATGACTGAGAGGCTCTCTTCCCTGGCGGACTCCAGAAATCCGCACGTGTTCACCACCACGACGTCCGCGCGTCGCCCCGAGCCGCGTATGGCGAAACCGTCTCGGTGCAGACAACCCAGAATCTCCTCGGAATCCACCACGTTCTTGGCGCATCCGAGATTGATCAGTTGGACCGTCGGCTGTCTGGGAGACTTCACGATTGACCTGCTCACGAGCGGGCGTTAACGAATGACACGCCCTCGGCGGGCGCGAACACATAGTATACCCGCCGCGGTGCGCGGCCATGTTCGAGCGACCGGTCGCGCGCCGGGTGCGCCGTCGGACTCAGTGGGGATACTCGTTCCAGACCAGCCAGTAGTAGCCGAATGTCTCCATCAACTCGGCGAACTTGCCGTAGTCAACCGGCTTCACAAGATAGCTGTTGGCTCCGAGGTCATAGGCCCTGATCAGATCGCTCTCTGCCGCAGACGTCGTCAGAACCACGACGGGCAGACGCGCTGTGGAAGGATCGCTCTTGACGATGCGCAGCACTTCCAGACCGTCTACCTTCGGCAGTCGCAGGTCGAGCAGCACGACTCCGGGTTCGGGGAACTGCGTGCCGTCGGCATACGCCCCGCGCCGGAAGAGATAATCCAGCGCCGCCTCGCCGTCCTCAACGTGGATGAGCTTGTTGGCGACCCTCGCGCGCTCCAGGTTGCGGCGCACGATCTCCGCATGCGCAAGGTCGTCTTCCACCAGCAGAATCGTGATCGGCTTACCCTGCATGTTCCTACCCCCTGAGTCTGGCATCACGCTCGATCATGCTCGCCTGCGCTATCTGATCGCCGCCGGAAGCGTGAAGCGGAAGCACGTCCCGGTATATGCCCCGGCGCTCTCGACGGTGATCTTGCCTTCATAGTACTCGACTATTCGCTTAACCAGCGCCAGTCCCGCCCCTATCCCGGGCGCATGCGGGTCAAGCTGGTCGAACATCCCGAACACGCGCGACTGGTGGCGCGGCTCGATCCCCATGCCATTGTCCCGCACGTAGAACACGGTATCGCGCCCGGTCCCTTCAGCGCCGATCTCGATTCGCGGCTTAGCCTGATCACCCATGAACTTGACCGCGTTGTCGACGAGATTCTGGACCACCTCCACCAATCGGGACACATCGCCGGAGAGATGCACGTCATCCCCTGTGACTTCCACCGCGACGCCTCGCGCTGTGAGCGCACCCGCCGTTGCGGCAAGAGCCTCATTCACGATACTGTGGAACGTCGTCGGCGTCGCCTGATTCACGACACGCCCCACGCGCGACAAACGCAGCAGCTCGTCAAGCAGCTTGCTCATTCGGGAGGCGGCCTGCTCGGCGAACTCGATGTCCTTGAGGGCATTCTTGGCGTCTCCTTTGTTCAGATCCTCCTTGAGGTATCCCAGGAACGTCGTCACGGTGACGAGCGGGCTGCGCAGGTCATGGGATGCGGCGTAGGTGAAGCGTTCCATCTCGGCCGTCCTGTCCGCCAGCTCGCGCTCACGGTTCACGCGGTCGGTGACGTCTTCGAACAACGTCGCAAACGTGCCGGGGCGGGGCCGTGCGGACGAAATGCGGAAGTGACGCCGCATGGGCTCGAAGTACACCTCCGTTTCGAAGTGCTCGCCCGTCTCGGCCACGCGAGCGTACTCCGCCAGATACGGCGGCGAACCTCCATAGACCTCGGATGCCGTTCTGCCGACCGCAGTTTCGAGCGCGATGCCGGTGTGTCTCGCAAACGCCGGATTGGCGTACACAATGCGATAGTCCCTGGCGTTGCCGTACTCGTCGTAGATCATCTCGTGGAGGGCCACGCCCTCAGCCATGTTCTCGGTTAGGGTGCGGAACCTCTGCTCGGACTCTGCGATTTCGTCAGCCTGTCGGCGCTCGGTGCTTACGTCGAGGGAAAGGACGAGGACGCCCTCGGGAACGGGCTGAATCTTCATCACCAGCGTTGCCGGCTTGCCCTGAGCGTCCCTCGTCCGAACTTCTGCGGTCTGAGGGGTGCGATCCGAGAGGCATGCAGTGACGGCTCGCCACACCCGGGTCTCCTCTACGTCGGGGAAACACGTTGTAACGAGCTGCCCCGCCATCTGCTCAGCGCTTCTGCCGAGCTGCCGGGCCGCGGCTCGGTTGACGTAGATGAACCGGAGATCGTGGCCGATCAGAAGGTAGCCCTCGTCCATGGTCTCAAGGACGAGTCGGTAACGGTTCTCGCCTTCCGTCAGGGCGCGCACGGCAGCCAGCTCCTGATTCAGCGCCAACCTGCGCTGGCGGCTCCACACCATGCCGAGCGCGAGGGCCGCCAGCACCAGCACCATGCCCACGATCAGCGCCAGCAGTCCCCGCATCTTGAGCGTCGGCGCCAGCGCCTCGGCCTCATCCACGCGGGCGACGAGGAACCATGGACTGTCGGCAACTGGCAGCACATAGCCAAGGACAGGCTTGCCGCGATAGTCGGTGCCTTTGACGGGTCCGACGGCGCCATGGATCGCCTGTGACGCCAGCAGACTGGTTTGGCTGAGCGGAAGGCGCAACCTCAGGGCGGTGTCTTTGCGCAGGCGCAGCTCGTTCAGATACAGGACGCTGTCGCCGTCCCGTCGTACGAGGAGTGTCTCGGATGTCTGGCTCATCGACGGCCAACGCTTGATGAGCGGAAAGAGGTAGCGCTCGGGGTCGGAACGCATCACCAGCGCCGCGATGACCTTTCGGCGGCTTCTCGACGGGCCCGCGGCGGTGATGCGGATAGCTGTCGAGAGCCTCGGAACATGCGCTTGGCCCGCCGGATGAAGGTCCAGAAAGACCGGTCGGTCGGATCGGAGGATCTTGCCGAGGCTCGCATGAACGACAGGGCAGGGGGGCTCGGGTCTTGCCGGCACGACGATCCGTTCGCGTCCGTTCCCATCGAAGATGGTGACGCGATCATAGCCAAACGGCGTCAGATAGCACCCAAGCCAGTTCACGATGGCTTCCGTGGCGCCGGGAGCGGCGCGCGCCGCCAGCGCCCTGGCCACGTATTCGCCAAAGGCAGGGTTTTCGGCCAGCACTTCGATATCGCCAAGCCGCTCTCGGCGCCAGTGCTGAACCTGGACGACTTTGAGCTCAGCTACGAGGCGGAGCTTCTCCTGCGCCTCAGCCAGCAGGGTCTGGCGGAATGCTCGATAGTACAGCGTCGCAGCCGCGAGTGACGCGGCGGCAATCACGGCAAACGCGAGGATGTAGGGAAGGCGCGTTGTGCGAACGTCCGCGCCACGCACCGTGATCATGGCGACCTCCACGCCACCTATTCGCGGAGTCTGCCGCCATTCCTGCGCCCAACGGTCGGCGCGTTTTCTGGATTCCGGGGCTGCTATGGGAAGCGAGCCGCCGGAGCGGCCCGCCTACGACCAGCCTATTTCCAGGGCGCGTTGAGGCGCACCGTCCCGTTGAGGTCAACGATCACTTTGACGTCCGTCTTGCCAGCCTGATCTACGTCCATGCTGCCCTCGATCTCAACGGTACCCTTGGTGGTGCCGTAGACCGATCGGTTCTTCGCGGGATCGTAGAACGCCCTGCCGGTCATCTCCCAGGCCATGGACGCGAGCTTCATCTTCATCTCCTGCCCGGCCTGCTTGGTGATGGCCTCGACGTCCGTCGCCTTGACCACGGAGCGGGACTCGATCTCGATGCACTCCACGCCGTCCACGCTCGCGCCGCCGACGACCTTGTAGGTGGTCTTGAGCTTGATGGGCTTGGCGAGCTCGAGCTGCTGCATCGTGCGCAGCTCCGACTCGATGTCCCACGTATCACCCGGCTTGAGTCCCTCAAGCTGCTTCCAGACGATCGCGAACACGGTCTGGTCGGGCAGATTGCGCAGATACTTCGCGGCTTCGGGATCGCCCTCGATCTTCGAGCCGATGCGTCCGTCCGGCTCGATCAGGACGATGGCCTTCTTGCCGAGAACCTCCAGCCCCGTCGTGAACTGCTCGATCATGGGGTTCGAGACGCCGCCCTCGCTGTCCACCAGCACCTGATCGCCCATGGTGGCCTTGATCTTCTTGTCATCAACGGTGATCTCCATGGCGAACATGCCGCCGTCCACCGACTGCTTCATCTGCATGTGCTCGGTGGAGACCTCGGCCTTGGTGGGCACAGCGTCATCGAGTACCTTGATGGTCATGTACTGGCGCGTTGTGCCTTTGGCGTTGATGTTCATCTCCTGACCCATGACCTGAACGGCGGTCTTGGTGTCTGTGACCGTCTCGGTCAGGTAGGACTCCGTCTGCCCCTTCGCAAAGCGATAGGCGACCTTGCCCGGATCCTTGAAGTCGGCCTTCTCGATCTTGGGCGCCTTGGCGGTCTGAGCGCCAGCCGCCATCGCCATGAGCAGCGCCAGCGCGGGCGCGATACGACGCATCATGAGAGACACCTCCTTACGGTGGGCCATATCGGCCCGATGAGGACTACGGGGCAACGCTCTGCTTGGTTTCGCCTGAGCCGGAGCGCGTGACGCGCCCAAACGCATACAGCGTGCGCATGGTTGCCACGACGAGCGTGTCGCCCGACGCGGCCGGAGACGCGCTGAGGGCGCCGTCGAGCCTGACCGAGCAGAGCTCCCGCTTCGTCCGGCCTGCTGCGAGGATGACGAGACCGCCGTTGCGCGTGGTCACATAGAGCTTGCCGTCCGCCAGGATCGGCGACGCCCATGTCTCCTGCCGCGTGTCGTGCTGCCAGATCGCCTTGCCGTCGGCTGTGTCCACGCAATGGACGACCCCTTTCGAGGAGACGACGTAGGCAAGACCGTCCTTGGCGGCAGGCGTGGCGGTTGCGTAGCCGTCGAACGCGTAGGTCCAGACCGCCCCCGTGCGCGTGATGTCGCCGTCGCCGGATGGGTTGATGCTGTGGAGCCACGACTGCGGCTTGCCGTGCCACAGGTCACCGCCCACAAGCGTGTAGACGCGCCCGCCGGCCACCACCGGCATGGCCAGGATCGTGCTCGGGCCTTCCTTGCGATTGTCCTGCCATCGGAAGATATCCTGCTTGGGCGCATCGGGATCGCCGTCATATCGCCACACTTCGCGCAGGGTCTGCAGAGGCGCCTCAGAGCTTGCCGTCTCTGCGAGCGCCTCAAACGCGTAGCAGACGCCGTCGGGACCGCCGAAGAAGATCATTCGGCGCGATCCGACCGTTCCGTAGGCCGGAGACGACCATGCCGCGTGGATGTTGCGCTCGCCGATTCTCAAGCCGTCGCGCGCCAGGAGTCTGCCCGTCCTCTTGTGTACGGCAACCAGATTGGGCGCTTCCAGCGCCGGCGTGATCATGTGGTTGTCGTCCACGCCGTTCGACGTATTGATGTAGAGCACATCGCCCACGACTACGGGCGAGCCATGCGCGGCATCGTGCCGATGAATGCCGCACTGCTCGACCAGATCGAGCCGCCACAGGATGTCGGCATGGCGGGCGCCCGGCTGGATGGGCTCCTTGCCCTCGCCGACCATGTAGCGACCCTCGTCACGGAACGGACCATCGTTGCCGTTCCCCATTCCCTGCATATCCAGGCATAGCAGTTCGTTGCGGTTGGAGAGCACATACACGCGGTCGCCCTCAACCGTCGGCGCCGAGCACAGACCGGTTCCGGGCCAATCGTTGTAGGGGCTGCCGCCGACCTTGGGAACAACCAGTTGCCATAGCAGCGCACCATTGCGCAGATCGAGGCAGAGGAGCACGCCGCAATCGCCCCGAAGCTGCGAATCGCGGGGACGCTCGTTGTTGGTGCCAATCAGTACGCGATCACCGACGACGACGGGCGTTCCATGGGTCTGGCCGCCGAGCGGGACGCTCCATCGCAGGTTCAGTCCGGAGGCGGGGTCAACGCGATCCGGCAAGCCCGAACCCGATGCGACCATGTTGCGCGACTGCCATGCTCCCCATTGACCGCGCGGAATCGCCCCAGGCTGCCGCTCGGTAGGTCTCGCCAACGCCAACCCCAGCGAGATAGTGCCGAGGATGGCTGCCGCGATCCCTAGAAATCGCGCCATTGCTCTGCCAACCGGATGTATTGCCTCGCCAGCTCCAACTGCGTATCGGTCGGATCGCCAAACAGGAACTGCGCCACCGCCATCGGCCTTAGCGGCAGACCGGGAGCATCTATGCGGATACCGCGCAGGTAGGTTACGTTCATGCGGTCGAGGGCCTCATCGGCATCGCACGAGGGGAACACCCGCTCCTCCCATATGTCCGGCACAAAGGCGGCCACGTCTTCGCGCCGGAAGCACCGACTGAGGTTCAGCGTATACGTGATCTTGTAGATGGCCTGCTTCGACACATAGAGGCCGAACTCCGCGGCATGAAGCGACAGGCGGTCCGACATCTCGGCGATGGTCATGCCCTCGGGCGCTTCGGAGAGGTCCTTCCACAGTGCGTGGACAAGCCGCTTGCGATCGTTCCACGGCAAGAGCGTCACGCGCTTGCCTTCGAGCACCGCGCGATACGAGTTCCTCAGTTGCTCGACGGTTGCGTCAGGGGCGAGCTCCTGATCCTCCGGCTCATCGGACACCGAAGCGTCGGTGCTTGGCGTGATGAGCACTTCCATGCCCTGTGAGCTCACGGACACGTAGCCGCGGCGCTCAGCCTCCTCGAGAAACTGGGTGAACTTCGAGAAGCCGAGCTCGCGCACCTTGAACCCCGGATCCAACTGCTGCATCGCCTGCTTCACGTTGCCGCCTGTGGTCTGCAGCCCTTCGCAGGCAACGGTCGCCAGCGCCCGGAGCAACGTGCGAATCGCCCTTTCAACGGGATCGAGCGCCTCGGCGGCTTCGGGTTGCGTCTCGATCTCTGCGAGCCGGGCGCACTGCAGGTCCTCATAGTACCAGTAGGTGTCACAGATGCGTTCCAGGGTGGCGCTGATGCTGCCCTTCAGACCGACGCCGATGATGAACGTCCCGTACCGCTTGATCTTCTGCACGAGGGGAACGAAATCTCGGTCGCCGGAACCGATAACCACCGTCGTGGGCGCCGCCGGCTGCAGACACATCTCAAGGGCATCAAGAGCGAGCTGGACGTCTGCGGTGTTCTTCCCTTTGGTGTTTGTGGGCAACAGGCTCATCTCAAATACGCTGTTCTGGAGATCGTCCTTGATTCCCGCGAGATAGGGCCGACTGAAGTCGCCGTATGCTCGCGCGAAGATGATTCTCCCTTCCTTGCGGGCAGCCTCGACAATGGGTCCAACCTTGAAATCGAGGCCCTGCTGGAGTGCGTGAATGTACAGGTTCTCAACATCCAGGAAAATGGCAATGGTCGAACCGGTCGGCTCCTGGCTCATGGTCGCTAGCGCTCCTTTGTCGGTGGAGTATCAATCCATAGTACGCTATCGGATACGCCGAATACAGCCCGTTTGACAGACGCGTCGTCATGGTCTGTTTGACGCTTTATGAAGAGGCGCGCGCTCAGCCCGGGGCAGAAGTTCCGGCTGTGCCATGCGCGGGATGAACGCGCGGCGACGCGGTTCTTCACATCGGGATACGCCGTGCGAGCTCGCAGCCCTGCGGCTGGCAGATGTCCCGCATTAGGTGGCCAGACCGTAGAGCAGGATTTCCGCGCAGTCGCGGCCAATACACACAGAGGAGGCCACCACCATGACCCTATCCGGCGTTATCACCTTGTTGCTCGTCGCGGCGTCGCTCATGGCAGCCGTCGCCGAAGCGGAGGCGGCAGATGTGTTCGAGCCGTCGCAGGCGGATCTCGACCGCGTCGCTGCCATGTTGCGCACGACGATGCTACCGGATGCCGCCGCCTGGCGCAAGATCGCCGACCGGCCCGACATGCGGGAAGCAGTCACCCGAGCTGAACCGTATCTGACCGCTCCGTTGCCCGAGCTCACGGACGATCTGTATCTCGACTACTCGAAGACTGGCAACCGGCGCCGTTGCGAGGCGGTGATCGGTGAGCGGCGGGGCAGGTTGCCGGCGCTCGTCATTGCCGAGTGTGTCGAACAGCGGGGGAGGTTCATTCCCGCTCTGGACGCCCTGATCCGCGCGATCTGCGCCGAGAAGTCGTGGGTGCTCCCGGCCCACGACGGCAATCTGCAGACCTTCACAGGCGAGCTGATTACCATTGATCTCGCTTCGTCGCTGCTCTCGTGGAACCTGGCCACAGCCTATCGTCTGCTCGGCGATCGCCTGCCGGCCGAAACGCGCGCCCTGATTCGCAGCGAGCTCGATCGCCGCACGTTCGAGCCCTTTCGGCGCATGTGCGCGGCGAAGCAGAGCCAGGCATGGCTCCGCGTGACCAACAACTGGAACTCCGTATGCCTCGCTGGGGTGACCGGCGCTGCGCTCGATGCTCTGGAGAACGCCCGAGAACGCGCCTGGTTCGTTCTGGCTGCAGAGCACTACTCGCGCTACGCCCTGCAGGGCTTTTCGCCGGACGGCTACTGTGACGAAGGGGTCAGCTACTGGAACTACGGCTTCGGGCACTATGCGGCCCTGGCCGAGACCGTGCGCCGCGCGACCGGCGGCGGCATCGACCTCATGAAGCGCAAGGAAGTGGTCATGCCGTCGGCCTACGGCTTCCAGATCGAGATCGTGCCGGGCATATGTCCGGCGTTCGCCGATTGCCCCGTGAATGCTGCGCCGCACCCGGGGCTCGTGGACTACCTGAGTCGCCGATTTACGGGCAAGGGCACGCTGGACGCCCCGCGAAGCATCACCGGCGCGCTGGCAGATCAGGTCATGGCCATCTTCCCGGACGAGGCTCCCGTCCTGCGCCCGGAGACCCCATGGCCCAAGCCAGATCCCCTGCGCTCGTGGTTCCCCGATCATTCGGTGCTCATCGGACGCCCGGCCGCAGGATCGGCCTGCCGTCTGAGCGTGGCCATGATGGGCGGCCACAATGCGCAGAACCACAACCACAACGATGTCGGCGTGTTCATGGCCGTGGTCGGCAATGTGGCGGTGTTGCCCGACATCGGCGCCGAGGTCTATACGCGCCGCACGTTCAGCCTCCAGCGCTACGCCAGCAAGGCGCTCAACTCATGGGGCCATGCCGTACCCGTCATTGCCGGCAAGCTGCAGCGCGCAGGCCGCAACGCCGAGGCGAAAGTGCTTCAACGGGACTTCACGCCGGAGAGGGACCGGCTCGTCCTCGACATCCGCGCGGCCTACGACGTGCCCGAGCTTGAGCGTCTTGAGCGAGCCTTCGTATACGATCGCACCGGAACGGGACGCTTCACCGTCACGGACACGTTCGCGTTCTCCCAGCCGGGCGCCTACGAGATGGCTTTGCTGACGTTCGGCACCTGGAAGAAGCTGGACGAGCGCTCCCTGGTGGTGACGGACGGTGGCGAATCGGCTCGAGTCTCCCTGGAGACGCCCGAAGGCGCGACGCTGGAGATCACGGCCTCGACGGTGGACGAGGATCTGACCGCACGGCGGACGGCGACGCGCATCGGACTGAAGATCGTCGAGCCCATCGCGTCCGGTAAGTTCAGCCTGACCATCACGCCGGAGCCAAAGCCGACGGCCGACGGCCGACGGCACGTGGCATATGTTGCGCACCGCGGCGAGTCCCATGACGCTCCCGAGAACACGATGGCAGCGTTCAGGCTCGCATGGGAGCGCGGCGTCCGCACATTCGAGCTGGATACGCATCTGACGGCCGATGGCCACCTGGTCGTGTGTCATGACGCCGACACCAGACGCACCGCCGGAGTGTCGCACGTCATCGCCAGGACCAGTCTTGCCGACCTGAGGAAGCTCGATGCCGGGAGCTGGAAGGGCGCGCAGTGGAAGGGAGAGCCGTTGCCGACGCTCGCCGACGTGCTAACGGCGATGCCCGGAGAGAGCGCCGTGTGGATCGAAGTGAAATGCGGACCGGAAGCAGCCGGGCCGCTGGCTGCGGCCATTGAGAGCGCGGGGCTGACCCCGGATCGGGTGAACGTCATCAGCTTCAACGCCGATGCTCTCAAGGCCGTGCGCTCCCTCATGCCCGATGTCCCGATGCACTTGCTGTCGGGGTTTCGTCGAACCGACGACAATGGTTGGCAACCCACTGTGCCTCAGCTCATCGAGCAAGCGCGCGTCCTCGGAGCCAGCGCCCTCGGCGTGCACTTCGCAGGTCCCATTGATCGCACGAGCGTCGAGGCCGTTCATGCGGCTGGCCTCCGGATCGGCGTATGGACCATTGATGACGTTCGGACCGCCAGACGGATGCTCGCCGCCGGCGTGGACGCCATCACGTCCAATCGCGCCGCTTGGTTGCGCGAGCAACTCGAACGGGACGGAACGTAGCGCCGGCGTCTTGCCCGTATCGGTTGACGGGACAAATGCCCCACAGGGAGAACTCACATGCGACTCGGTTTCGTAAGCGCAATCCTTCCGGACCTCTCGCTCGAGGAGGCCCTGACCTTCGCCGCGGCGGAGGGCTTCGACTGCGTCGAGCTGATGTGCTGGCCGCTCGGCAAGGCGGAGCGCCGCTATGCGGGCGTCACGCACATTGACGCAGCGAACCTGTCGGATTCCGAGGCAGACCGCATCGGTCAGCTCTGCCGGACTTCGGGCGTGAGCATCAGCGGCCTGGGCTACTATCCGAATGTCCTGTCGCCTGATCCGGACGAGGCCTCGGCATGCCGGGACCATCTGAAGCGCGTCATCGCCGCCTCGGCCAGGCTGGGGATCGGTGTTGTCAACACCTTCATCGGGCGAGATTGGACCCGGTCGGTAAGAGACAACTGGCCCAGGATGCTGACCGTCTGGCGTGACCTGACCGCCTACGCAGCGGACCTGAAGGTGCGCATCGGCATCGAGAACTGCCCGATGCTCTTCACAGGCGACGAATGGCCCGGCGGCAAGAATCTTGCTGTGAGCCCGGCGATCTGGCGGCGCATGTTCGCCGATATCGGAGCCGACAACCTGGGGCTCAACTTCGATCCTTCCCACTTCGTGTGGCAGCAGATGGATTACCTTGCGGCGGTGAGGGAGTTCGGCGCGCGGTTCTTCCATGTGCATGCCAAGGATGCCCGGGTCGATCGGCACCGCCTTGCCGAGGTGGGAATACTGGCAACGCCGCTCGAGTATCATGTACCCAAGCTCCCCGGACTGGGCGATGTCAACTGGGGGGCGTTCTTCTCGGCCCTCACAGACGCAGGCTACGACGGGGCCGTGTGCATCGAGGTCGAAGACCGCGCCTACGAGGCGACGCTTGAGGCCCGCAAGACGGCCTTGCGTCAGTCGGCGCGATACCTTCGGCAGTATCTCGGATAGGAGGCGCCATGAGCTACACCGTGGCCGAACTGGCCAAGATGATTGACCATTCGCTGCTTCAGCCCGTGCTAACCGACGAGGACATGGAGCGCGGACTCCGAGTGGCCCTCGACTACGACGTGGCGAGCGTCTGCATCAAGCCCTACTATCTTGCCCGCTGCGCCGAAGTGCTCAGAGGTAGCGCGGTTGCCCCGAGCACCGTGATCGGGTTTCCGCACGGCGGCAACTGCACGGCCACCAAAGTGGCCGAAGCTCGGCAGGCTCTGGCGGATGGCGGCCGTGAGCTCGACATGGTCATCAACATCGGCAAGGCGCTGAGCGGAGACTGGGCCTATGTCGAGGCGGACATTGCCGAGGTCGTCAAGGTGAGCCATGAGGGTGGCGCCATCGTCAAGGTGATATTCGAGAACTGCTATCTGACCGACGAGGCAAAGATCCGCCTGTGTGAGATCTGCGGCAGCGTGAACGCCGACTTCGTCAAGACCTCGACCGGCTACGGGACAGGCGGAGCGACGCTCGACGATCTGCGCCTGATGCGCAAGCACGCGCCGCCTCATGTGCGGGTCAAAGCCGCCGGCGGCGTGCGTACCCTTGACGCCCTGCTGGACGTTCGCGAAGCCGGCGCAGAGCGCTGTGGCGCCACTGCCACGGTGGCCATCCTCGATGAAGCGAAGCGGCGACTGGAGGAGAGCGGTGCATAGTTGCAGCGCCGCGAAGCTTGTGGCCCTTCTCGTGCTGGCTGTCGGCTTGGGCCATCCCGCAAATGCGCAGAGGAAGCCTGCGCCGAAGCTCGTGCCGGTCTATGCGCCCGTCAAAGAAGAGGTCGAAATCAAGCCTGTTCGCCGGGGCGAGAAGGCGCGCTTCGAGTTCGCCATCCGCAACACCGGCGCCGCGCCGCTCAGCATAGACGTGAAGCCGAACTGCAGCTGTACGGTGCCCACCTATGACAGGGTCATACAGCCAAAGCAGACAGGCAAGATCGTGGCGGAGCTCAACACGCTCGATCTGAACGGCTATGTCACAAAGACGCTCCTGATCACCACCAACGATCCCAAGCGCCCCAAGGCGGGGCTCTACATGATCACCACGGTGGTTTCCATGGCGGAGATACTGCCCGCGGATCGCGTGACCCTGCGCGTCGGAGATGACGGTACGGCGACGCAGGAGCTAACGATACGTCTTCAGCCGGGTGAGACTGCCGAGATCACGTCGGCGCGCAGCAACATGCGCTTCATCGTGCCCAGGCTCGAAGCTCAGGAGACGCCGCAGGGCGCGGGGCGTGTCTACAGGCTCACGCTGGAAGCCCAGCCGTTCACCCCATTCGGCCGCAGTCAGGCCCGCGTCACCCTTGCCACCACATCGCAGGTCGAATCCGAGATCCGGATAGCCGTGGCATGCGAAAAGGGCATCGTGTCCATGCCGCCGAGCCTGTATCTGGGCGTGGTCGGCACGAAGGTCAAGGAGCCCATGGAGCGGACCATCGCCCTGTCGAAACATGGCGCGCCCTTCGATGTCCGCAAGGTGACCTGCGACGATCCCGGCGTCCGAGTGTCGTATTCGACCATCAGACGAGGCGAGTACTACCGCATTTCGGTCCGCTATGCGGGCGGATGGAGCCCAGGATGGGTCCAGCGGCGTATCGTGGTGGAGACCGACGATGCCAGGCAGCCCCAGATAGTCATTCCGCTTACGGCACGGGTCAGCGACAATCCGTGACACGTCTCGGAGTGCCGATGCTGTTGACTGCCGCCGGGCTGGCGGCGGGAGTTGCGCTCGTGCCAGGGCGCAGCGGCGACCTCATTGTGGTCTTCAGCGGCGAAATGAAAGGCTACCTGTCCCCGTGCGGCTGCACGAAGCCCATGCTGGGCGGAATCGCACGGCGTGGCGCGGTGATCGAACGCCTTGCGCGGGGCGAACGACCGATCCTCCTCGAGAATGGTGATCTGACCGCCGCAGACGGCCGACAGGATGAGCTCAAGGCCGAGACGATCGCCGATGCCTTCGGCGCCATGGGCTATGACGCAGTGGGGCTCGGCGAGAAGGACCTGGAGCTCGGCGAGGAGTTCCTACAGGCGATCCAGGCTCGCACCAGCGCCAGACTCATCTGCGCCAACCTGACGGACACGGCGGGACGGCGGCTGTTCGCGCGTTCGGTGACGTTGCAGCGCCGCATCGGAGGCGTCCGCCGAACGGTTGTCGTATCGGCCGTGATGGCCCGCCGTCAGCTCGCGCCAGAGGGATTCCGCATCTCTGACCCCGCCGAGGCTCTGAAGCCCCTGGCTCGAGCTGGCGACGTTCGCATTCTGCTGTTCCACGGGCGACGTCAGGACGCCGAAGCGCTCGTGCGGAAGGTCCCCGGGTTCTCGCTCATGGTCTATGCGCACGGACCCGACACGCCAGCTCCGCCCGTTCGGATCGGGTCCACAACGCTGGCATGCTCGGGCACAAGCGGCAAGTACCTCGGCGTGGCGAGACTCAGCGCTTCGGGAACGGTGCGCAGCGTATCGTCGGTCGCGCTCGGCGAAAGCGTCGGCACGAACTCACGCATTGAAGCCATCCGCCGGGCCTATCTGGCGCGCGTAGCCTCGGAGAACCTGCTCGACATGGCGCCCCGCAGTCCGCTGCCCGCAGGCGCCGCTTACGCGGGTACAGAAGCATGCAAGGCGTGCCATTCCGACGCGCATCGGGTCTGGAGCGGATCGAGCCATGCCAGAGCCATGGGCACCTTGCGCGCCGCCGGGCAGGATCGAGACCCCGAATGTGTGCCCTGCCATGCTGTGGGGGTGGCGCATGAAGGGGGTTACCTCGACGGGAAGCTGCCTTCACTGGCCCATGTGGGCTGTGAAAGCTGCCACGGTCCTTCGGCCCGGCACGTGGAGGATCAGGGCATACGACCGCCGCGCGGTGGACCTGCCTCCTGCTCGCCCTGCCATGTGCCGGCCCACAGCCCGAAGTTCCGGTATGAGACCTACTGGAGCAAGGTACGGCATTGAGCGGCTGCCGGATGACGCCCGTAGGAGCCAACCGGGAGGGTGGTATGTCCCCTGACATCGTGTACTTGCGCAACAGCCGACATCCCGAGGGCGCATTCATGCCGCGATCGGAGGCATGGATATCGCCCAATGACCGAGGCTTTGTGTTCGGGGATGGCGTCTATGAGGTTGTTCGGGCCTATGGCGGGCAGCTCTTCATGCTGGACTACCACATATCGAGGCTCCAACGGGGCCTGCAAGCGACCGGCATGCCGGCGCTCCAACTGCCGCAGCTCAGGTTGGACATGCAGGAGCTGCTCGAGCGCAACGGCCTGGCGCGCGGCGATGCCATGGTGTACGTCCAGGTCACGCGCGGCGAGGCTCCCCGTGCCCATCCGTTTCCGTCGCCTCCCGTTCCGCCCACGGTCTACATGGCGATCTCGCCGGCACCCGACTATGCTCGTGTTCAGAAGGAGGGGGTCCGCGTCGTGACGCTCAGCGACTTCCGCTGGAGCCGATGCGACATCAAGACCGTCGCGCTGCAGGGCAATGTGCTGTCTCTGCAGCACGCACGAGAGCGAGGCGCTGAGGAGTGCGTTTTCGTCCGCGACGGCATGCTGACCGAAGGCAGCCATTCCAACTTCTTCGCTGTGCTGGACCGAGTTGTGCGGACCCATCCGGCCACGAACCATATCCTCGCAGGCGTTACGCGAAGATGCGTGATAGACATCTGCTGTGAGGCGGACATCCTGTGGAAGGAGCGCCAAATCGCGGAGACAGAGCTCCCAGATCTGGAGGAGGCGTTCCTGACGGCAACCTCCTATGAGGTCACGCCGATCGTCGCGATCAACGGCATGCCGGTTGGCGACGGCAAGCCGGGCCCGATCACGCGCCGCATCCAGAAGCGCTTTCGTTCCCGGACGAAAGCAGGCTAGCCGCGCTTTACGGCGCTCAGCGTTGCATGCCGGTCACCGTCACGGTCTGCCCGATGAGCGTCCGAGGCGGCTTGTCATTGAACAGACGACGGTCGGACGCATCGCTGATGCCCCGCGCCGTGATCTTCACGGTGCCTGATCGAGGCAAGCCGGCGACACGCAGCGTGACCACGGAGCCGTCCACATCTGCCGCCTGCACTGTGCCGCGCGACAGAGCGTACGCCGATACCTGTCCGGCAGAGCGCGGATCGAGCCGCTTGGTGAAGGAGAGGCGGACAGTGTCGCCGGAGCGCGATGCAGCCGCGATGCGGGGAGGCTCGTCGTACATGTAGCCGCCGATGAAGTACTCGTACATCTGGCTTCCCTGGGCTCCCATGTTGTCGCACGTGCGCTCAAACAGTCGGATCCACTCCCACGAGCGTCGGTTCTGCTTTTGCGAGCCGATGTCGCCCTGCACGATAACGGGGAGCCGCGGAGCGACCTTACGGATGCCGTCAAGGAATGGCCGGTACCCGAGGACGTAGTCTCCCTTGAGCTCGGGGCGCAGCCAGTCCGGCCAATGGGTTTGCAGGCAGTGCACATCCGGCTTGACAAGGCGCACTACCTCGGCGGCATCCTCGCCGCTGTCCTCGAGCACGCGGCGCATGCCGTCGGGCCCCAACAGGGCGAGCGTCCACGTGCACACCTTCCTTCCGGGTGACGACGCCCGCAGGCCGCCGGCGCCGTTGACAAGATCGTTGAGAAACGCATTGAGCGACGATGCGCGAAAGGCCAGCCACTTGCGCCAGAGCGCCGGATTGCGGTCAGGATGCCTACTCGATGCCGGATCAATGATGTCCGGCAGCTCGGGTTCATCGGGATAGGTCTTCGTGAATGCCGCCTTGCAGTGGCGGCAGAAGCACGCGTAGGCCGGCGCGGTGATGCCCGGATACTCCGGCCAGTGCGGCTCCGCTATCTCTACCCCCAGAAACCGGTGCTTGCGCAGGACCGCCGCCATGGAGGCCTTCTTCCACGCTCTGTACGCCGGGTTGTTGAGGCAGAAGCGAGTGTAGCCGTCCTGAAGGGGCGTGCCTGCGAGGTCGGAGCGCGTGACCATCCGCCACGACTCCCAGCCATCCGGCAGACCTGCCGTCGAATAGGTCCCGTTGCCGAACGTCAGGTACCAGACGCCGATTCCCCGCCTGCGGAATGCCTCCACCAGCGGCGCGCTCACGGCGCCGTCGTTGGTGACCACATAGTGAACGACCTTGTAGCCGTTCACGGCGATCTCATCGGCGATGCTTTCTGGCGATCGATCCTTGTAGTATCCAAAACCGGGGTCAACCTGCGCCCCATGTCCCAGCCAGGGGAGCCTGTCAGGCGGCGCGGCCGACGGAGCGAGCGACGCTGCCAGAACGAAGGCAACCGCTGCCGGCGTGAGACCAGTCACTCCCTCGGCAACCTGAGTCCCACAGGCAGAAGCGGCGGAAACGCCCTGTGCGGCTCGAGCTGGTACCAGTACGCCGTGCTGCTGTAGTCATTGCTCAGCTTGTTGGCGTGACCGTGCTCGATCGTAACCTTGATGGACTTGCGGAAGTGAATGGGGTCCTCGATGTGGTAGCGGTACATCGAGTTCTTGCCCTTCCATGGCCAGTCCGGCGTGCCGCTGTAGAGGATGAGGCCGTGATACGGCGCGCAGTACTCTGTCTGCGGGCAGTATGCCATGCAGAAGTAGTCCTCGGTGCCGGTGCCGTGCAGCGTCGGGAAAGGCTCGCCGTCTACGAAGATCATGTCGTCGCCTTCGCCGTACCAATCGTTCACCTGCCGTTCGAAGACGTCTATGTGGAGATTGCAGCCCACGTAGTGGCCGCGCCCCTCGGCTTCGAGGATGACGTAGTTGCCTTCGCCTGTCGGGTTCATGGCCTCGGGCAGCTTCCAGACCTTCCACACATCGCCCTGGAGCTCATCGCGTCGGCTGGGGTCCATCCATCCGTCGGTGGGGTTCTCTCGTCGCCACTGAGCATGAAAGCGCGCCAGCCCCTCGATGGGCCGGTCGTACTGCTCGTAATCCACATAGTAGTAGAGCGTGTTGGGCAGGTCGCCGTCGTTGGTGATGGTCACCACCGCGCCGTCGCTGAACGGCATAGGAAACCAGCAGTTCATACCCCGACCGCCGCCGGGACTCATCTGCAGCGGCGCCGACACAAAGTCCCTGGTCATGCCGAAACCCATACCGAAGAAGTCTCCCAGCGGACACTCGACGGATGGCGACGTTTCGCCGTCCCAGTACATGCGTATCACCCATCGGCGATGCAGCGCTTTTTCCTGACCGGCGGTGGTCATCCAGATATGGCGGATGCATCCCGCTCCGCCTATCTCGGCGATAGCCCGGGTCTCGCCTGGAGCGAAGACCACGAAGTCTTCGTTGCCGCCGGAACGGTCGAAGCTCGACGCACGTCCTGATCGCGCATCGCGCAACATGGCGAGGTTGGCAAGGTTACTGAGCATGGAAGGCTCCTCTGGCGTTCTGGAACGGCCGGATCGGGCCGATGACTATGACGTTCGCCGCACAGGAGTTCGCTTCCTGCATGGCGAATCGTGTTTCAGCAACCACCAAGGAGGTGCTTCCATGTCCCCGAGCAATCTCGGCTATGACGACACGCCGTTCCTGCCCCACTGCCCGTATCGAGTTCACGATGGCGCTCGTCCTCAGCCGCGGGTCATCACGCCGCCGGAACCCGGCAAGCCGCCATCGGACGCCGTCGTCCTCTTCGACGGAACCTCGCTGGACGCGTGGGAGAGCGTCAAAGGCGGCCCGGCGCCGTGGACTGTCATGGACGGCTTCATGCAAGTCGCGCCTGGCACGGGCAACATCCGCACGAAGGAGCATTTCGGCGACTGCCAGCTCCATCTCGAGTGGGCAGCGCCGAGCGAGGTGAAAGGCGAGAGCCAGGGCCGCGGCAACAGCGGCGTCTTCCTCATGGGCCTCTACGAGATCCAGGTGCTGGACTGCTACGACAATCCGACCTATCCCGACGGCACCACCGCCGCCATCTACGGTCAGTATCCGCCCCTCGTCAACGCGTGCCGCAAGCCGGGAGAGTGGCAGACCTACGACATCATCTGGGAGGCCCCCCGTTTCGAAGGCGACAGACTGGCCAGGCCCGCGTGCGTGACCGTGCTCCACAACGGCATCGTCGTCCATAACCACACGGAGCCCATCGGCGCCACCAACCATCGGGTCGTCGGCACGTACGCGCCGCATCCCCCTGTCGGGCCGCTGGAGCTTCAGGACCACGGCGACCTCGTGCGTTTCCGCAACATCTGGTACAGGACGCTCAAGGGCTACGACGCGCCATAGCGCACCAATCCTCTGAGCGCTCTCCAACCCCGCTCAGCGCCGGCCCGCCGTTACCACCGTCCGGTTCGGCGCTGGGCGGCCGTTACCCCCGACCCTTGGCGGGCGGGAGCAAGGGGGAGGGGGTGTTGTGCGCCGCCGTGGCCCGGGGGGCTCGCGCCGCCCGGCAATCATCCACCATCGCTACGCGACGATATCCGTACCCAGCCCCATCGCGTAGCGACGACAACATGCCCCACGTTCGTCGCTACGCGACGATAGCACGATCCACATTCGTCGCGGAGCGACGTTGGATGATAGCCGAGGTCCTTGGACCTCGGGAACGCGCGGGCGCGCCGCATTCCCCCGCCTTTGGCCCTTGCCCCGTGCCAACCGTAACGCCCACGATCGTCGCCAAGGGCGTTCCGACC
>JAAYVH010000260.1 GCA_012517255.1 Chthonomonadales bacterium | reverse complement strand
TCTACGCTTTCTCATACACCCACCGCGGCCACGCCGCGTCCGAACTCGCGCTGACGTGGGCGGAACGCCGTTCCGGCTGATACACCCCTCCGTGGCGCGCACGCAGCCCGCCTTGATTTCGACACGGCGCTTCGCGCCGGCTCAATCACCGGCGGGCGATGTTCGTCCCGATGGCGGTCGTTCGGCCCGTAGGGGCGAATCAACCGCCGAGCGGAACCACCGTGAAGATCAAGGCGGCAGCGCGCGGTTGGTTCGCCCTTGTCGAGCATGACGCCGTCATAGGTCGGAACAAGGGCGTGCCAGCCGGTTGGGACCTCGGTACGCCTCATGCCCGACTCGTCGGTCCGGCTGGCGCGCCCTAAGGTACGGCGCTCGCGGTCCGCCTGGCGCGCGCCGACGACATCCGTCACGCTCCTTACTGGAACGGAGGCGCAGTATGTGGTAAAACCTGCAGGCTGAAGGCTAATGCCAGGGATCCGCCATTGACAGTCTCCGAACTCCACGCACTGTTCCTCAACCCATCCAATGCCTATCGGGGCAAGCCGTTCTGGTCATGGAACGGCCATCTCGAACAGGGCGAACTGATCCGTCAGATCCATGTCCTGCGCCGGATGGGCATGGGCGGCTTCTTCATGCATTCGCGCACAGGCCTGGCCACCCCCTACCTCGGGCGCGAGTGGTTCGATCTGATCAATGCGTGTTCGGATGAAGCCGAGCGCCTCGGCATGGAAGCCTGGCTCTACGATGAGGATCGCTGGCCGAGCGGAACCGCAGGCGGCATGGTGACTCAGGACCCCGCATTCCGGCGCCGCTACGTGCGCATGGAGGAGTGCGCGCCCGCTGACGTGCGCCTGGATGATCATGTGATCGCCGTGTTCGTCTGCCGCAAAGACGGCTTCGCCGTACGGGACGTCCGGAGAATCGAGCCCTCCGCCGTCAGCGCGCAGCCCTCATCCCTCACGGCCCTCGTCTTTCGTGATGTCGAGATGGCTCCGGCGTCGTTCTACAACGGCTTCACCTACGTGGACACGATGAACCCCGACGCCACGGCACGCTTCATCGAGCTGACCCACGAGCAATACGCGCGGCATTGCGGCTCGCGGCTGGGAGGCGTCATCAAGGGCATCTTTACCGACGAGCCCCATCGCGGCGCGCTGATGGATCGGTTCGGCGGCGAGGGGCTCGCATCCGAGACGCAAGCGCCGTGGAATGATCGCATTCGCGAGCGGTTCAGGGAAGCCTTCGGCTACGACATCGTGGATCGGTTGCCGGAGCTCTTCCTGCAGCCCGATGGCCAGCCGATCTCGCAGGTGAAATGGCACTACGTCGAGCTTCTCATGCGCATGTTCCTCGACGGCTTCGCGAAGCCCTATGAGGCATGGTGCCGCGAGCACGGTATCGCGGTGACGGGCCATGTGCTCCACGAGGATGGCCTTGCGGCGCAGACCGCCATGTGCGGGTCGGTCATGCGCTACTACGAGCACATGGACTGCCCCGGCATTGACCTGCTGACGGAAGGCAACCGGTCCTACTGGGTGGCCAAACAACTCCAATCGGTTGCGCGGCAGTTGGGCCAGCGGGTGCTTCTTTCGGAGCTGTACGGATGCACGGGCTGGCAGATGCCCTTCAAAGGCCACAAGGCCGTCGGCGACTGGCAGGCGCTCTACGGCATCAATCTCCGCTGCCACCATCTGTCCTGGTACACCATGGAAGGCGAGGCCAAGCGGGACTTCCCTGCGAGCATCTTCCATCAGTCGGCCTGGTGGCGGGCCTACAAGCATGTGGAGGACTACTTCTCGCGCATCGGCCTGCTCATGGATCAGGGCGAGCGGCTCTGCGATCTGCTCGTTGTGCATCCCGTGGAGAGCGTTTGGTGTCAGGTGTACCCCGGCTGGTCCCGGTTCCTCGGCGCAACCGGACCGGCCGTGCAGGTCCTTGAACGGCGGTTCGCCGAGATGTTCCACTGGCTGCAGACGGCGCAGATGGACTTCGACTATGGTGACGAAGACATCCTTGGCCGACTGGGCTCCGTCGGCGCCGACGGCTCGCTGAAGGTCGGGCAGGCGGCCTACAAGGCGGTGGTGATCGGCGGCATGACCACGATACGCTCGACGACGCTTGATCTGCTGCGGCGCTTTGCCGAGGCAGGCGGCACGGTGATCGTCGCGGGCGATCCGCCGACCCATGTGGATGCCCTGCCGGCGTCCGACAGCCGGGTAGCCCATCCCGGGTTCACGGAGGTGGCGTGGGAGCGCGGATCAGTGGTCGCAGCATGCGAAGCCTCGGTCGAGCGAATAATAGCCGTCGAGACGAGCGATTCCGAGCGTCCCCCCAGCGTCGTCAGTCAGGTGCGTCGCGATGCCGAGGGCCGCACCTATGTGATGGTCCTCAACCTCGATCGCGACCACGGGACCCCTGCCGGCGACTTGCGGCTGCGCGCTCGAGGCCCGCTCGAAGAGTGGAATCCGCTCACCGGCGAGCGACTGTCCGTGGAGTGGCGCCAGGATGGTGAGTGGCTGGTGTCACCGCTGCGTCTTGAGCCTGCTGGGTCGCGGCTGTATGTCGCCGGGCTACCGGGCCAGGGCGCCATCGCTCAGACCGAGCGCGCGGCCAGGACTACCGTCGCTGTGTCTGGTCCCTTCGCGTATCGTCTGTCCGAGCCGAACGTGTGCGTGCTCGATATGTGCTCGTGGCGGCTCGACGACGGCGCATGGTCGCCGAGGGCGGAGGTGCTCAAGGCCGATCAGGCGGTTCGGCGCAACCTCGGGCTTCAGCCGCGCGGCGGCGAGATGCTTCAGCCGTGGTTCACCGCCCAGCGGGGCCACGCGACGCTTGGCACGGTCCAGACGCGCTTCACGTTCTCCGTGGACCGTGTGCCGTCGGGTCCCGTGGAGCTGGTCATCGAGCGTCCCGACCTGCAGACGGCGACAGTTAACGGCGCTTCAGTCGCCGTTCCGCCTGAGCCCCGGCGATGGCTGGACGTATGCTTTGCCCGATTGCCGCTGCCGGATGGTTGCCTGCGCGCGGGCGACAACGAGGTCGTGATCACCACGCAATACCATGAGGGCATCGGCCTCGAGGCGGTCTACCTGCTGGGCGAGTTCGGCGTGCGCGTGGAGGGATCGTGCGCGACATTGACCGAGCTGCCGCCATCGCTCGAGGTCGGCGACCTGACGGCGCAGGGACTGCCATTCTACAGCGGGGCGATTGCGCTCAAGCTGGCCTGTCCGCGGGCCGGATCGGTCCCATCCGACGTCGCGGCAGGACCGGTCGCGATCCGGCTCAACGGCATGTCCGCCGCCTGCGCGCTGGCGGTGCCGCCGGGAACGCCGCTGCCGAACACCTGCTCGCTGGATCTCGGCGAAGAAGCCGACCCCGTCGGCAGGATCATCGCATGGGATCCCTACGAAGCCGAAATCGGCGATCTCGTGAACGACCATGGCGAGTTCGAGCTGCATCTCTACCTCACGCGGCGCAACACGTTCGGTCCGCTGCACCAGATTCCGATGGATGCGCCGGGCTATGGACCCGGCAACTGGATCACCGAGGGCCCGGCGTTCAGCGAAAGCCATGTGCTGTGGCCGAGCGGACTGCTCGAGCCGCCCGAGCTCGTCCTTGCCTAGGTCCCAGCCGTCCCAACTGTCCCATCACAGGAGAACCAAACAACTATGACGTCCGCACAAGAACAACAGGTACTGCAGGCGCTCGACGGCTTCATGATCGAGCTTCCCAGCTGGGGCTTCGCCGACACCGGCACCCGATTCGGCAAGTTCTATCAGCCTGCTGCGGCCTCGACCCTCGAAGAGAAGCTGGCCGATGCCGGCGAAGTGCACCGGCTCACCGCAGCATGTCCTTCCGTGGCCGTTCATGTGCTGTGGGACTTCAAGCCCGGCCAGGATCCCAATGCCGTCGCCGGTCTGGCCGCCAAGTACGGCGTGCGCATCGGCGCCATCAACCCCAACGTCTTTCAGGATCAGGCCTACAAGCTGGGCTCTTTCTGCTCGCCCGATCCGGCTGCGCGCAAGATGGCCCTCGACCACACGCTGGAGAGCATCGAGATCGGCAAGGCCGTCGGCTCGACGCTCCTCTCCATGTGGCTGGCCGACGGCACCAACTATCCCGGCCAGGACAACATCGTGCGCCGGAAGCGTGATCTGGAAGCTGCGTTCAAGACCATCCACGATGCCATGCCTGCCGGCATGACGCTGCTGGTGGAGTACAAGCCCTTTGAGCCCGGGTTCTACCACACGGATATCGCCGACTGGGGCATGGCCTATGTGCTGGCCAAGCATTCGGGACCCAACGCTCGGGTCCTCGTGGACACCGGGCATCACCTGCTGGGGACGAATGTCGAGCATATCGTGGCGTATCTGCTCGATGAAGGCATGCTCGGCGGCTTCCATTTCAATGATAAGAAGTACGCCGACGACGATCTCGAACTGGGCACCATCGATCCCTACGCCGTGTTCCGCATCTTCAACGTGATCGCGCAGCACGAGTTCGACACGGGCACGAAGGCGAATATCGCCTACATGGTGGACCAGTCCCATAACCTGAAGCCCAAGATCGAGGCCATGCTCCAGACGGTGGACGCCGCGCAGGTGCTCTTTGCCAAGGCGCAGCTTGTGGACCGAAAGAAGCTGGCCGAGGCGCAGGCCAAAGGCGACATCGTCGCGGCCGAGAGCTGTCTGGTGGATGCCTACCAGACCGACGTCCGGCCGCTCATCGCCGAGTGGCGCAAGGCCAAAGGCGTGCCGACCGACCCGATCAAGGCGCACCGCGAGTCCGGCTATGTCGAGCGGGCCTCAGCCGAGCGGACTGCAGCCCGAGCCGCCCGGGGCGAGAAGCAGGGCAGCAGCTACGCGTAGAGGGAGAAGGAGGCGAGTAGGGGGAGGCAGGGCCGTCTGCGCCCTCCTCCCCATGGGCTAAGCTCGCCGCAGACCAACCATGTCCGTGCGTCACCGCAAAGAACCCATAGATCACCTCTTGAGTCCGTTCCGACGCTTCGCGCAGCTCGAGGCGGCGAGCGGCCTCCTCCTGCTGGCCATGACCGCCATCGCGCTCGTCTGGGCCAACTCCCCCTGGCATGGGGCGTATACCGGGTTCTTCCACGGGTCGAAGTTCGTCATCGGCATCGGGCAGTTTACGCTGTCGAAGGACGTGATCCATTGGATCAATGACGGCCTGATGGCGATCTTCTTCTTCGTTGTTGGTTTGGAGATCAAGCGTGAGGTCGTTGCCGGCGAGCTGCACGAGCCTAAGAAGGCCGCTCTCCCCATAGCGGGGGCGATAGGGGGAATGGTCGTACCCGCGCTCATCTACACCGCCCTGAACCACGGCACGCCGGAGCAGCGCGGCTGGGGGATTCCCATGGCCACCGACATCGCCTTCGCCCTTGGAGTGCTGGCGCTCGTTGGGAGACGCGCGCCCATATCGGTGCGGGTGTTTCTGGCGGCCCTGGCCATCGTGGACGATATGGGCGCGGTCGCGGTGATCGCCATCTTCTACAGCGAAGCCATTGCCGTGCCGGTTCTCGTGGCGGGACTGCTGCTCCTGCTGCTCTCGCAGATCGCCAACTGGTCGGGCCTTCGGAGCCCGTGGGCCTACGCGGTGATCGGGGCGCTCGTGTGGTTCGCCTTCCTGAAGTCGGGCGTTCATGCCACCGTCGCCGGCGTGCTGCTGGCCTTGACGATCCCGATGACGCGCAAGATCGATTCCCGCGCGTTCATAACCCACGGTCGCGAAGCCCTCGACCGCATCGAGAAGGAGCTTGTGGCAACGCCGAGCGATGAGGAGATGGAACCCGAAGCCGTCAACGACCTCCTGGCGGCGTGTCGCTCGGCCCAGACGCCTCTGCAGCGCATGGAGCACGCGCTACAGCCGTGGGTCAGCTACTTCATCATGCCCGTCTTCGCGCTGGCCAACGCCGGCGTGGCCTTCCACGGTCTCGCGCCCAACGAGCCGCCCTCAGCGCCGGTTGGCGTCGCGCTTGGTCTGGCGCTGGGAAAGCCCATCGGCATCACGCTGTTCGCGTGGCTTGTGGTGCGCATCGGCCTTGCCGAGCTGCCCAACGGCGTCCGGTGGCGCCACATACATGGCGCGGCATGGCTCGGAGGCATCGGCTTCACGATGGCGCTGTTCATCGCTGGCCTTGCGTTCATGGGAACGCCCACGCTGGACTCGGTGAAGCTGGCGATCCTCGGCGCTTCGGCGGTAGCCGGTACAGTCGGCTATCTGATCATTCGCTCGTCGCAGACGCCGGCGGATACGCCGGATAGCGCCTCGGCGTCCTGACCGCTACTCCTGAGGCGGTCTCTGGCGCGTCGCCAGATACGCGTATTCCACCAGCGCCGCGACGGTCATGCTTCCAGAGGCCACCCACATGGGCGGCAGACGCAATGTGACGCCGATGACGAGCGACAGGACGTGCGAGGACAGGCTCAGCACCATCCCGCGGTAGATCTCGTGGGTATGCCCGGACGCCATGAGCAGCCCGCGAGCATGGGCTGCGAGCGCCGTTAGCAACGGAATGACCAACCCGACCGCGACCCCCGTCGCCACGAGACGGTGCAGGGCGGTCGGCACATGCACAAGGCTGTCGAGGTAGAACCGCAGCAGCGGCGTCGCGACGAAGAGGACCGTGACCGCCACTCCCGCCACTCCGAGTATCCAGGCAACCCGCAGAAGCGACGGCGCTGCACGGGGATGGCGGGACTCGGCTACGGTGATCTCCTGAAAGGCGAGGCCGCCTCCCCGGATCACGAGGAGGATCATCGCCGCGACTGGCCACGCAGCGAGCGTGGAGGTCGGATCGTCGAGCCGGGCGAGAGCGGCTGCGGTCATGGGCTGAGCCAGCAGCGTCAGCAGCGTCGTGGCCGCCAGCGGCATGTGGTAGCGCCAGATGGCCCGTTGCGTTAGCGTCTCTGAGCCGCTCTCATGCTCGGCCGGCACGTGATCTCGCAGGACCGACCGCGCAAAGAGCGTGCTCGCCACCGCCTCAGCCGCCACAGCCGCCATGATGGCCAGCGCGGCGACCTGCACCCCCGCCAACGAGCCCGCTCGCACCAGGGCGACGGCGCATACCACCACCACGGTCAGGCGAATGGCGGTCCCGTAGGACACGCGACGCGTCCATCCGTGGCGGACCAGGACGCCCTGATAGAACCGCCTCCAGCCGATGGCCGCGGTCCAGAGGAGCATGATCTGCATGGCAGGCCGCGCGGCCGCAACGATCTCCTTCGGCTGACCCATCAGTCTGGCCGCGATCAGGTCGAACAGCGGCGTGAACGCCACGGCGCCGGTGATGACCGTGCAGATGACGCACAGGATCACCGTGAAGCGGCGCAGCGCTCGGAACGAGGGCATGTCGCGCGCGAGCGCCACCGAGGTGCCGAGGAGCATGATCACGGGGCTCTCGATGAGCAGCGAGAGCGACATGGCCAGCCCCCACGCCGCCAGGTTCAGACTCGGCTCAGGCAGCCGTCCGATGGCGGCATGGAACGCCGGCCCTTCGAGCATCATGAGCTCGAAGCTTACGGCCAGCGGGAGCCAGAGCCGCAGGATGCTGCCAACAGTCGGCGTGTAGGTAGAGGCGCGATGTTCAGCGTTGATAGGTTGCTCCTCGGTCCCGTGCAATCAGCGCCATTCCGCTCGAGAGTACCCGTCGCGCCCTATCGCCACGTCACCACAGCGTGCGCAAGCCGCGGCTCCTTCGACCGATCGTCGGCAGGTAACGGTACACGGATCACGCCTTCAGATACGGCTGCCCGCTCGGTCCTGTCCCCAACGCGCACGCTGACCTTGCCGCCGATCTTCGCGGGCAGATAGGCCGCCACGGTTCGTCCTGCCGGGCCATAGAACCAGACGTCGGCGGCCTTGCCGGAAGGGCGCAACGACGCGACGAACGCGCACGGGGCGCCCTCGAAGCGCATGCCGCCCATGGCGCTCAGCCGTCCGGCGGCCAATCCGGGACCGCTGGCGAAGAAGCCGTGCGGCGCCAGCGTCTTGCCCTTGACCGTCCGTACCGACGGACCCAGGTTGCCAATGATCTGCACATTGCCGTATTGCGCCTCGATGATGCCGTCATCGGGGGTATCCGTAGATTGCGCTGGACGCTCATGGCGGAACGAGCGCAGCCCCGCTCCTACGTAGCGCGCGCAGACGGTCTTCTGGATGCGATCCAGCCATCGGAGCCATTCCATCTGGGGCGTGCCAGCCCGGAGGGCATCGGCGTGGGCGCGATAGCTGAGCCCGAATCCCAGCGCAAGGGTCCACGACAGCGCCTCATCGTTGGTGACGAACTGCCCCAGATCATGGTGTGCCATGGCTGCCTTGTCGTGGGCTATCCTTTGGGCCAGCGGATAGACCGTCCAGGTCTCCGGCGGGAAGGTATCGCGCATGAGCCGCCGCCACTCTGGAGCGTACTCCGTGGGTACGAGCGCCCATGTCATGCCGCAAAGCTGCGACTCGAACTGGGCCACCCGATCCCATCCGCTTTCGGTCGAGAGCGACACCTGGCGCGAGTCCTCGGCAACCATGGAGAGCAAGCCCTCAATATAGGCGTGGCCCGTCGGCGATGCGGGGTTGGTGTCGTAGTGCCAGCTCCGAGCGCCGCACTGATCCTGAAACAGGATGTCCACCGGCACGTCACGCGTGAACTGCCGCACCGTCTCGCGGTTGGCGCGACGCACCTCCGGATGCCAGAAGCATATGGTCCAGCCGTCATTGGGGCCATACCGCTCGTAGATCGGCTTGCCGTCGAGCCCGCGCACGAGCGGCGCCTCGCCCGCCCTGACAAACGTCGGTCCGCGCGGGTTGTCGCACCACCATGTCGGATTGGTATAGGGCATCCACAGCAGGCCCAGTTCGCGGCATCGGCGCGCGACCTTCTGCAGGTCCTCCAGCGTTCCGTAGCCCGGGCTGGGAGGCAGATGATCGGGGTACTCCTTGTCGAAGCCCCCCTTCAGGTAGTCGGCGAAGTGGATCAGGGTCGGACGTGGCAGCATGTCGAGGCCGGCAAGTTGCGCCGATGCGTTGCCGGCATAGTACAGCAGCACCGATTGCCGAAAGCGGGCGAGCAGATCCGGCTTCATCTTCTGGGCGAGCGTCCGGGTGATGCCGTTGGCGATGCAGTACTCGCTCAACGACCTCTCGGCAGATCGGCCCAGCACGATGCGAGTGATCGGCGACCTCCATACAGAGCCGGCGGGGGCCAGCGGCGCGTAGGATCGCTCCAGGAATCCGCCCCGTTCGTCGGAGCCGCAGGCTAGCTCGCCCGGAACGAAGATGCGGTCCAAATGCGCTGCGCCCGACCAGGGCTCGGCGTTCAGGGGCTGGACACGATAGACCGACGCTGAGCCGGTCTCGCTGTCCAGGTGCATGAAGTCGGCGAACATGGCGGGGTACCGACCGCCGTACCGATAGTGGCGGACGGGCTGCAGCGCGTAGAAGAACGGGTAGCCTCCCGTCTCGATCCAGTTGCCGCCGCGGCGAACATAGGCGGCGATGGCGTCTACCGTGGCATCCATGTCGGAATCGGGCAGGGCGGGACACCATTCGCCGTAGGGATTGACGATCACGGCGCATCGGTCTGATCTCAGCACCTCCGCCATCTGCGTCGGGTTCGCGACCGTCACCAGCTCGCCCATGCCGGCCAGCATGCGCTCCCATTCCTGAACGCTGAGGCCGCTCCACCCTCCCCGGTCGGGCGCGCGCTGCATGGCAAGGAGACAGACTCGCCGTCGCGCCGGAGGCGCTTCACCGAGGAGACGCCTGATCACCTTCTCGAGAGCTGCCCTGACGAGCGGCGCTTCCTGCGGCCCGACGGCGCCGCCGATGCGCCATAGCCGCCCCTCGCCGATGGCAGCAGCCGACAGCCAGGCTCCGTTGGCCGAGGCCGCCAGCGTCGTCAGGTTAGGCGCCTGCTTGGGCGGGCGGTTGACGACAGCCTGCGCCTGTTCGATGCGCTCGCTCGCGTCGCCGAGCCATGCGCGGCCCTCGTCGGTCACGTGCAGCGGCACGGGCGGATCGAGATCGGCTCGCTGATCCAGCGCAGGCGGGTAGAGGCGCGCGTAGCCGCGCGGTCCGACGACCTTCGGCTCCCACGAACCGGGGTTGTCGGCGCTCTGGGGCATAAAGAACCGCCTGTTGAACTCCACTCCCACCGACTGGTTGCCGTCGGCAGGGGCGATGAACCGCCGGACGCGCCCTGCATCAAACCGGAGCTGCGCAGGCAGCTCCAACGCGATGAGATCAGCGCGCTTTGGCCTTACCGTTGCGGAGAGGTCCAGCGCCGCGTCGCGGACCCTCGCTTCGACGGTCACGTCAAGGTCCGGGCCCGTGAAAGCCAGCGTTGCGGCATCCGCGCGGGATGAGCGAACGCGCATCGTTCGAGTCGAGTCGGCGCCGCCGTAGCTCGAGGATACGACGGTGGAACCGTCCCTCAGCCTCGCCCGCCAGAGCCCTTCTGGGCCGCTCCAGAGGAGGGCTTGTTTGCGGCCGGCTTGCGCTATGGCGAGAATGGCGCCGGAGCGCCCGTCGAACTCGACGAAGCATCCCGGCGATCGCAGCGTTATGTTGCGTGGGTCCGACGGCTCTCGACCCCCTGTGGACACCACGATAGCAGCCACCGCGAACAACATGCGCATGTCCCTTCGCCTCCTCCTCGAAGCGCAACGCTCCGGTGGGCCAATCTGACCCGGACTCTGCTACACTTTCAGGTACGGACGATGCGCTCTCGCCGTACTGCGGATCATGGCGGTTGCCATTATCCGCCCATCGTGACCGGTTAGCAGGCGATGATGCCTCGCTTGTCCGATCGAGCGCCAGGACAGGCGGCTCACGAGTTACGGCCGTATCCGAAAGAGGAACAACATTGTCTCATGCCGCGGGCGCCATGCCCGAACTCATACAAGCTGGCATGGGCGCGTACATTTCGTGTTCGCGCCTGGCCAATGCTACCTCACGCCTCGGCGCCCTTGGGGTCGTGTCGTCGGTAGGATTGCGCCATATCGTGCCCCAGCAGGTGCGCTCTGGCGACCAGGAAGCCATCGAGATTGCGAAGACCTTCCCGGTCGCCCGCTATGTCGAGGAGCTGCTCTCGTATGCTCCCGGCGGCAAACGGCATAACCGCGCCATACCGATGGACGTGCCGGACGCTGTCAAGGGCGCCTTCGCCAAACGGCTCAGCGCCAGCAGCGCCTACGTGGAAGTGATGCGTGCCAAGAAGGGCCATCGCGGCATGGTGGGCATCAACGTCATGTGGAAGTGCGCGCTGACGGTCCTGCCCAGCATCTACGGAGCGCTGCTGGCCGGCGTGGACGCCTTTCTGTGCGGGGCAGGCGTTCCGATGGAGCTGCCCGAGATCATCGGCAAGATGCGTCGCGGCGAGGACCTGGAGTACGACCCGTTGACGGGTACCGGCACCCATGTCCACATGCAGATATCCGAGGACGGCACTGCCGACGTGCTCCAGAGCCGCCCCATGCCGAAGCTGCTGCCGATCCTCTCGAACTTCGCCTTCTGCAAGCGGCTGCTCGAAACATGGAACAAGCGTGTCGAGGGCTCACGCCCCGATGCGTTCGTGCTGGAGAACCATGCCGCCGGCGGTCACAATGCCCAGCCGCGTGACAAGGTAGCCTTTGGCGAGCTCGACCAGATCAACGCCTATTTCGACAAAGTGAAAGAACTCGGTGTGCCCATCTATGTTGCCGGCGCCTTCCTCCATGGCGGCACGCGCAAGGACCTGCTCTACTGGCAGGAGCGGGGCGCCTACGGCATTCAGGTAGGCTCGCGGTTCGCCCTGTCGGAGGAGTCGGGCCTGCGGGACGACCTGAAGACGCGCGCTCTTGAAGCTGCGCGAGACGGAACGCTGCGCGTCGTGACGGATACCCGCCTCTCGCCGACCGGCTTTCCCTTCAAGTTCGTGCCCATGGAAGGCACGCTGGGCGAGCAGTCGGTGCGCGATGCCCAGAAGCGGGGTTGCGATCTCGGCTACTTGCTGCAGTCGCGCATGCTCACCTTGCCCGACGGCTCCGAGCGCGAAGTCTATATCTGCCCCGCCATGCCCGAGCATCAGTATGTGGCGCTGGGCGGCAAGCTCGAAGACACGGAAGGGCGGGTATGCCTCTGCAACGCGTTGCTGGCCACCGCGGGCTACAGCAAGCCCGATCGCCCGGCCCTCGTGACCCTGGGCGAAAGCGCCGTCGAGAGCTCGGAGCGCCTGACAGCGCGCCAGGTCGTCGAGGACATCCTGACGCCCGAGCGTGTAGCCGAGAACGAAGCGAGGCTCGCCGACCCGGGAACATAGCAACCGGATCATCCCTGCAGGGCGGCTGAACCGCCTCGCAGTGTAACCCATGTACCCGGACGTACAGAGAGGCGCGGAGTTCGCCCCGGGGTTTCGATACCGGCGGCTTGCGCCGCCGCACTCAACCGCCGGGGCGGGCGGCTTGCGCCACCCGGCTATCATCCTTCGTCGCTACGCGACGGGTTCGGGTGATGGGGCGACCGCCGTCGTCCCGGGGCTTTCGCCGCCCGGCTATCATCCTTCGTCGCTACCCGACGGGTTCGGGTGATGGGGGGACCGCCGTCGTCCCGGAGCTTTCGCCGCCCGGCTATCATCCTTCGTCGCTACGCGACGATATCCATACCCAACACTAT
>JAAYVH010000259.1 GCA_012517255.1 Chthonomonadales bacterium | reverse complement strand
TCCCGCCACAGAATGGCTCGGATAGGGCTCCGGCGGTCCCCACCGCTGAACGTCGTAGCCTATGCGTCTGCGCGCAAGCTTCTCGAGCAGCAACTGTGAAACGTGTCCACCTCGATTGAAGCGCACATCCACGATCAGGGCGTCGCGGTCGCATTCCGCATGGTACAGCCTGTGGAACTCGGCGTAGCCCTCGGCGCCCATGTCCGGGATGTGCACATAGCCGCATCGCCCGCCGCTCCGCTCATGTACCGCTCGACGATTGGCCTCCACCCACTCCCGGTACCGTACCGGATGCTCACGCCGCAGGGTGCGAACGGTCACCGATCGAGTCGTTTCTGCGCTCCTTATCGTGAGCGCGACCTCGACATCCGCGAGGTTCACGAGGGCCTGCTGAGGCGACAGATTCAGACCGAGACGTCTGCCGTTGACGGCGAGCAGCAGATCACCCTCCCGCACATTGACGCCCGGAGCCCGAAGCGGCGATTGACTCCCGGCCTCTCCCGGCGCACTGCGCAGAACACGGACTATGCGATAGGCGCTCTGTTCCACGTCCCAGGCGTACTCGGCTCCGAGCGAGCCCTGCACAAACGCCGGCTCCGGCCGATGGTCGCCGCCGAACTCGTAGGCATGAGAGGTGCCGAGCTCGCCCTGCATCTCCCACATCAGGTCGGAGAACTCCGCGCGCGTGCCGACTCGCTCGATGAGCGGCGCATACCGCTCCCAGACCGCCTGCCAGTCCACTTCGGACATGTCGGCCGTCCAGAAGTACTCGCGCTGCAGCCTCCATGCTTCGCGCGCCATCTGTCGCCACTCGCAAGCAGGGACCACCGGCACGGTAGCGCGAGACAGATCAACCCATCCGCTGATCCTTCCCGGGCCCTCAGCGGAGGCCTTCTCGTCGGGTTTCTCGCCGGCCTTAATGACCCGCAGTCGGTCCTTGCTTCGGTAGGCAAGAGTCTTGCCGTCGGAGCCGAGCTCGAAATCCGATACGCCCTGGACGAGCGTCTCCGACTTCAGCGTGTCAAGGTTGTAGCACTCGAGCGAGCCCTTCGGCTCCTGATCCGTGTCGAACCAGTCGCGCCCCAGGGCGCCCTGAATGGGCCACGCGAGCATCAACAGCCGGTCTTTGATCGCGGCGATGCTCGAGTATATTCCCTCACGGACCGGCACACCCACCACACGCTCGGCAATGCCCTCAAGATCCACGCGGACCGGCTTCGGCCGCTTCTCGTCGGACTTCGCTTCCCCATCGGTGTCTGCTTTGGGCTTCTCGGGAGCGACAACGGGTCTGGGCGCGGGCTGGAACGGCGACGGCTGTTCGGCGCTCAGGGTGAGCAGAAATGGCCGCGAGCCGCGCGGGAACCCCAGATCAAAGTAGAGATTGTCGTAGACGGGGTTGAGATCGCGCGACGCTATGAAGTACAGATAACGGCCGTCGGGATCCCAGCACGGGCTCCGATCTCCAAGGATCGGCTCCGTTACCCTGACGGGCTCGTCCGTGCCCTTCTGCCACAGGTAGATGGCCGACAGATGGGGTCGCATAGCCGCATCGTAGGCGACCCACTGCCCGTCGGGCGACCAGCATGCGCCGCCGAGACCGCCGTTGGCATTCCGCGCCACGCATTGCGTGGTACCGGCGGCGAGGTCCACCCACCATAGCTCATGCCGATTGTTCCAGATAACTGCCTCGTCAGCCGCGGGCGACACCCTGATGGCGTAGATCCTGCCGAGATCGACATGGTCTATCCTGCGCACAGAACCATCCGACGTGGCGTGGATCTCGAGGGACTCCTCGCCTCCCGTATCGGCCACAACCACCAGCCGCTTGCCGTCCCGCAGCCATTGGGCGCAACGGTACCGTGCTTCGGAGCCCAACGACGCATCCATATCCGCGGAGCCAAGCGGCGTCGCAGGTCCCTCCCAGTTACCCATCACCGTGCACTTGCCCCGCACGGTCAGCGCGAGGGAATGACCTTCCGGATGCAGCGTGTAGTCTTCGAGGTAGCGGGCAGCGCTGACGAACTTCCTCTGTCGCTGGACGCGCGGACTGAGGTACTCCACCTCGACCCTGGAGACCGAATCAGCGCCGGGATCGAGCACGTACAGATCGCCCCCTGCATGGAACACGATCCTGCGACCATCCGTGTTCGGATATCGGACGAAGTACTCGACGAAATCGGTGTGGCGCGTTATGTCCGTGCCGTCGGCCCGACAGGAATAGATGTTGCCCACGCCTTCATGGTCGGACAGAAAGAAGAGACGTTCGCCAATCCACATGGGCCGCGCGACATTCCCGACTACCCCCGTGAAGGGGACAAAGTCGCCATTGCCGGCAGCGTCAATCCAGATGTCGCCGGCCGTGCCGCCGCGATACCGCTTCCAGCGAGCCGGATCGTTCGTGTGGCGTCCGATGGCCACGGCGCCTGACGGGCTGTAGCTGATGCTGACGGCATGCCCGTACGGCTCAGACCGCGGCAGCCCTCCGTCCAGGCTAACGGACATCACATGCCCGACGCCCCCGAACGGCTGACTCGCATCGGATGAGAACAGGATGCGCGACCCATCGGGAGACCAGCCGATGACCGTGCTGGTGCCTCCCAGGTACGTCATGCGTCTGAGCGCGCCGCCCTTCGCGGGCATGGTGTAGACCTCGAGATTGCCTTCCTCTCGACCCGAGAACGCGAGCACGGAACCGTCCGGCGCATAGAACGGGTGGGAGATGACGGCGAGGTTGGCCGTCAGACGGCGCGCGACGCCCCCGCTTGCCGGTACGGTCCACAGATCGTCCTCCGAGCCGAATACGACATCCTCACCATAGATGGCGGGCCAGCGGTAGTACCCCTGCATTCGGTTCTCCTGTCGGAATCGAATAGACGCGCTCGCCCCCTCGTCTTTCGGCATGCGAACGCGTTCCTGCGGCGAATGCTGGCGGTACGTCGGGGCCAAACGGGCGGAGCGCCGGAAGTCGGCGCAACGCGAAGGCGCGGTAACGATTATACACCAAAGAAGAACGGGGACGGCCTTGCGGCCGCCCCCAGCGATTGCGTGGTCTGTTCGGATCCTAGTTGCGGGTTGCGTCCCACATGTTGAGCTGCAGCATCGCGGGATCGCCGTCGTAGAGCCAACCGGGGTTGGTGGCCTCGGGCTTCATGGCCTTCGCATGGCCATCGCACAGCACGAAGTTGGCCATACCGGAGTGAACCGTAGGCACGCAGCCAGCCTTGTCATTGGGATAGTCCGCCGGAGCGCGCTTGCCCTCGGGGATGGAGCCGCATCCCCAGTACCAGTTCCACACGGAGTTGCTGTAGAACATGGAGCGCGGGCCCCACCACATCACGTTGTCTTCGTCATGCTTCTCGGCGAGCATGATGGTATCGGCAGGACGCCCAACCTTTGCCAGCGATGCCGTGTTATCCGAGATCCAGTCCTGAACCATGCCGATTACGCCGATCATGCGGTTGGCGTTGTTGACCCACTTGATCAGACCGTTCGATGCGTAGCTGATCCGCGGACCAGCCCAATCCACGTCAGCCTGTCTGCCCTTGGAATCGCTCGGGCATCGCAGTATGTTCAGGTTCTTGATGTAGGGCTGCGTGGTGACGGCCCAGCCCAGCGCCCACCAGTTGTTGTCGCTGCCCATCGGGTACATCTCGTCGTTGTCCTGAGCGTACATCAGCACCGCAAGGCCGAGCTGCTTGGTGTTGCTGAGACAGGACGTAGCACGGGCCTTCTCACGGGCCTGCGCAAAGACAGGGAACAGGATCGCCGCCAGGATGGCGATGATCGCGATGACGACGAGCAGCTCGATCAGCGTGAAGGCCTGCTGGCCCTTCTTCATGACCTTACCTCCATTGGTAATGATGGTTTGCCGCGCTTAGCGTTGCTGGGCGCCGCGTGGCACGGCCTCACGAGAGCGCCCGATGGGACGATGAGTCTCAGAACGGCGCTCCCGGCCCCGGTTGTCCCTTGGGCCTTGGGGGCGTAGGTCGATTCGCACCCGTCCGCATGTCCTGCATGGCCTTGCGCGCCTCTGCAGGCATCTCAGCAGGCGGACCCTCCTTCAGTTGCTGCATCTCCTTGTCACTGAACTGGCTGGCCGGTTTGCAGCCCGCCAGTGCCAGCACGCCGATAGCCGCACACACAACGGCCACCAGACGCGCCACGATGCGATCATTCATACAGATGCCCCCTTCATAGGTACGGCCAACGGCATGTGAGCAGATGCTCGCCCGTCGCGCGGCGATGCCGTCGTACCGCGTGTTATCAGTTGAACCGGCAGAACAGCCCGGCACTCTTCTCCCCGAGCGCCGCACAAGAGGGCCTCAACGAACCGAGCAGCCGTCATCCCGACCTCCTCCGCCGGCTGGCGCACGGTGGTGAGATCCTCCGATTGGGCCGCGGCCGAGTCGTCGAAACCCGCGACGGATAGATCCTGCGGTACGGCGAAGCCGCGCTCGCGCAACGCCCGCAAGGCGGCAATCGCCACTCCGTCATTGCCGCATACGATGGCCGTCGGCAGTACCCTCGTGCCGAGCATGTAGTCCATCATCTCCCCAGCATCGCCCTCACGTTCGAGCTCACCAAGCGGGGCCCATTCGGCGCGGGGAGCAAGATCGTGGCGCTCCATGGCGTCCAGATATGCCTGACGACGCTCGCAGAAGTCATCCGAGTATGCGGGAGAGAGGAATGCGATGCGTCTATGCCCCAGCTTCACCAGATGCTCCACCGTGGCGTGGATGCCTGACGCGTTGTCAATGCGCACCGATGCGACGCTCGCCGGGATCCGCGACTGATAGAGCGTGACGACGGGCAGCGAGCTTGAGGCCAACTGCTCGAGACCTTCCGGGGACAGTCCGCCGGGCGCCAGAATGGCTGCGTCCACGCGCCCGTCGAGGAAGTAGCCGGGATCAACGTCGCCTTCGTGCGGGTGACGCGCATACAACAGCACGTCGCGCGAGGTTTCGGCCAGCCCCTTGGAGATGCCCCGCAGGAGGTCCAGGGTCATGTCGTGCCACGCACCCAGGTAGACCCGCCACGTGAACACGCCGATGGTGTTGGTGGTACCAGTCTGCAGCGACCGGATCAGCGCATTCGGCCTGTAGTGCATGGAGGCAGCAGCCCGGATGACCTTTGCGCGTGTTGCGTCGGAGTGTCGTCCCTTGCGGTTCAGGACGTTGGAGACCGTCCCTACGGAAACTCCTGCCGCGCGGGCGACATCGTTGATGGTGGGGTGCCGTGCCACGGATAGGGCGACCTTGCACAAGATTGATGAACTGAGTTCATCATCATATACCATGGGGTTTCGGCCTGCGTCAAGAGGCTGGTGAACTTTTTTCATTGCCGCGGCATGGCGCGGCTCGGAGAGCGGCTACGGCGGATCGTCTGTTCGAGTCGTCAAACGGAATGAGCCCCGGACATGCCGGGGCTCGCGTCGGTGTTCTCGGCTCCGCTGAGCGGATCAGTACATGCCGCCTCCGGGAGGCCCGGCAGGTGCGGCCGGTTTCTCCTCTTTCTTCTCGGTGACAAGGCATTCCGTCGTCAGAATCATCGCCCCGATAGAGGCGGCATTCTGGAGAGCAGACCGCGTCACCTTGGCAGGATCCACGATGCCCGCCTTCACGAGATCCTCAAACTCGCCGGTCATGGCGTTGAAGCCAACCGACCCCGACTCGTTGAGAATACGCTCTACGACGATGGATCCCTCGACACCCGAGTTGGCGGCGATGCAGCGGGCCGGCTCCTCGAGCGCGCGCTTGACGATGCCGACGCCGATGGCCGCGTCACCATCAACCTTCACGTCACCGACCGCCTTCAGACAGCGCAGGAAGGTCACGCCGCCGCCGGTAACGACTCCCTCCTCAACCGCTGCGCGCGTGGCAGAGAGGGCATCCTCGAACCGATGCTTCTTCTCTTTGAGCTCGGTCTCGGTAGCGGCTCCGACCTTGATCACCGCAACGCCGCCGGAAAGCTTGGCGAGCCGCTCCTGCAGCTTCTCGCGGTCGTAGTCGCTGTCGGTCTCTTCGATCTGCTTCTTGATCTGTGCGATGCGCCCCTGGATCGCCGCAGGCTCGCCGTGTCCCTCCACGATCGTGGTGTCTTCCTTGGTCACGGTAATGCGCTTGGCGCTTCCGAGCATGCTGATGTCGAGATTCTCGAGCTTGATGCCGAGGTCCTCGGTGATGAACTTGCCCTTGGTCAGAATGGCGATGTCTTCCATCATGGCCTTGCGGCGGTCGCCGAATCCCGGGGCTTTCACCGCGACCGCATTGATGGTGCCGCGGATCTTGTTCACCACGAGCGTCGCCAGCGCCTCGCCGTCAACGTCCTCTGCGATGATCACGAGCGGCTTGCCCATGCGAGCGACCTTCTCGAGGATCGGGATCAGATCGGCCACCGCGCTGATCTTCTTCTCATACAGAAGCACCAGCGGATCGTCGAGCACCGCTTCCATGCGCTCAGCGTCGGTCACGAAGTACGGCGAGATGTAGCCCTTATCGAACTGC
Organism: Chthonomonadales bacterium; assembly: GCA_012517255.1. GTDB lineage: Bacteria > Armatimonadota > Chthonomonadetes > Chthonomonadales > CAJBBX01 > JAAYVH01. The sequence goes on along the minus strand of JAAYVH010000259.1, from coordinate 11,353 downwards.
ATCCCTTCCACGAGCTCGAGCTCCGTCTGCGTGCCCTTGCTCTCTTCGACCGTGATGACGCCGTCTTTGCCGACCTTGTCCATCGCCTCGGCGATCATCTCGCCGATGAGGGTGTTCTTGGCGGAGTTGGTGGCCACCCGACGGATGTCATCCTTCGTCTCCACCGCCGTGGCGAAGCCCTTAATCGCCTCTACCGCGGCGTCAACTGCCGCCTCGATGCCCTTCTTCACGAGCATGGGGTTCGCGCCGGCAGCCACGGTCTTCATGCCTTCGCGAACGATGCTCTGGGCGAGGACGGTCGCCGTGGTGGTGCCGTCACCGGCGATGTCGTTGGTCTTGGACGCCACTTCGCGGGCCAACTGGGCGCCCATGTTCTCAAACGGATCCTCGAGCTCGACTTCCTTGGCGATCGTCACGCCGTCGTCCACCATCGAGGGCGAACCGTACTTCTTCTCGAGCACCACATAGCGGCCCCGCGGACCGAGCGTGACCTTCACCGCTTCGGCCAGCGCGTTGACGCCCCGCTCCAGCGATCGGCGGGCGTCCTCATCGAACTTCAGTATCTTGGCTGCCATCTACTCTGTCTCCCTACTTCTCGAGGATCGCTAGCACATCGTCCTGCCGCAGGATCACGTACTCTTCGGCACCGAGCTTCACCTCGGTTCCGCCATACTTGGCGTAGTAGATCGTGTCTCCGACGGCGATGTCCATGGGCTCCACCTTGCCGTTGTCGAGCAGCTTGCCGGGGCCGACCGCGATCACCTCGCCCTTCTGCGGCTTCTCCTTGGCGGTGTCGGGGATCACAATCCCGCCCGCCGTCGTCTCTTCGGCCTCCATCGCCTTCACGATGAGCCGATCACCTAGAGGCTTCAGCGCCATCCTAGTACCTCCGTACAGTAATGTGAACTCACGGGCCTGCTGCGCCCGCCTTCAGCCGATCCGAGCGTTCTGGCACTCTCGGCGGCTGAGTGCTAACTCGGTATGCAGTATACACGCTCATGTACGCAGGTTTCAAGGGGTAGGACGCCCCGCGCCTATGCTACAATGGGCAGAGCAGCGGCGACCCGCTCGCCGCCGTGGGAACGCGATATTCGGGAGGCAGGAGTTCATGGCGGACGCAAACGCTTACGATGCCGATGTTGTGGTTATCGGTGCGGGACCGGGCGGCTATGTGGCTGCCATTCGCGCAGCACAGTTGGGCGGCGACGTGGTCTGCATTGAGAGGGATTCGAAGGAATGGGGCGGCGTCTGCCTCAACTGGGGCTGCATCCCCACCAAGACGATCATAGCCAGCGCCGAGCGCTATGTCGCTGCGAAAGAGGCCGCCAAGCTCGGCGTCATTACCGGCGACGTAACGCTGGACTTCGCCAAGGTGATGGCGCGCAAGGACAAGGTGGTTCAGACGCTGCGCGGGGGCGTTCAGGCGCTGCTCAAATCGAACAAGGTCCGCCAGGTCATCGGTACGGCCTCGCTGGAGTCTGCCGACCGCGTGAAGGTCACGGCCCCTGATGGGACTACCCAGTCGCTTCGGGCCAAGGCGATCATCCTTGCCACAGGCAGCGAGCCCGTGCGATTGCCGATCCCGGGTCTGGAAGGCGAAGGCGTCTGGACCAGCAACGAAGCGGTCCACGCTCCCTTCGTACCCGAGTCGATGGTGGTGATCGGGGCAGGCGCGGTTGGTCTGGAGTTCGCCTATATCTTCAACGCCTTTGGCGCCAAAGTGACGGTCGTCGAGGTCATGCCGGAGGTCCTGCCCGCTGCCGATGCCGACGTGGCGCGTGAGCTGCGCAAGAGCCTCGCCAAGCAGGGCATATCCTTCATGCTCGATAGCAAGGTCACCAATGTGGCTCGCGGCGGCGGCAAGCTGCAGGTAACAGTTGCGGGCCCCAAGGGCGAGTCGCAACTCGAGTGCGCCGTCGTACTCGTGGGTGTCGGACGTCGGCCGGTCACCGCGGGCCTCGGTCTGGAGGCCGCTGGAGTCGAGTTCGGCAAGACGGGCGTCACGGTCAACGAGCGCATGCAGACGAACGTTCCTGGGATCTACGCCATCGGCGACCTCACCGGCAAGTATCCCCTCGCCCACGTTGCCTCGCATCAGGGCATCGTGGCGGCAGAGAATGCCATGGGTCACTCCGCCAGGATGAGCTACCGGGCCATCCCGGCTCCTGTGTTCACCGAACCCGAACTGGCCACCGTCGGCCTCACCGAAGCGCAGGCACGCGAGGCCGGCCATGATGTGATCGTCGGCACGTTCCCGTTTCGCCCGCTGGGCAAGGCGATGGCCATGGATCAGCAGGATGGCCTCGTCAAGGTCGTGTCGGAGAAGAAGTACGGCGAGATTCTGGGAGTGCACATTGTAGGACCGCACGCATCCGACATGATCCACGAGGCCGTGGCCGCCATCGAACTGGAAGGTACGGTGGATGAGCTGAAGCACATGGTCCACGCACACCCCACGCTCCCGGAAGCCATCATGGAGGCTGCCCTGGACGTTCACGGCATGGCCATCCACAAGATGAGGAGCTGACGGTTGGGCCGCCCCGATACGCCCTGGTGGTTCGGCATTGCTGCTATCGGCGTCCTGGTGCTTGCTGGCTGCTCAGCCAGCAAGCAGGCCTCGCCCGGTCCGAGCAAGAGCCCCGTCGTGAAGGCCGCCATGGTCACCGACTCCGGCGGCATTGACGACCGATCGTTCAACGCTTCGGCATGGGAGGGACTCAAGAGAGCGAAAAGCGAGCTGGGTGTCGAAGTGCGCTATGTCGAGAGCCGCGAGCAGTCTGATTACAAGACCAACCTCGGAGCCCTCGCGGACCAGGGGAACGACCTGGTCTTCGCCATCGGGTACCTGATGGAGGATGCCCTCAAAGAGGTCGCGCCGCGGTACCCGAACACCCGCTTCGTCATCATCGACGGCAGCGCGCCGAAGCTGGGCAACTGCCTCGCCGTGAAGTTCCGAGAGGAAGAGGGATCGTTCCTGGCCGGCTTCGTGGCCGCATCCGTCAGCAAGTCCGGCACTCTGGGCTTCATCGGCGGCATGGAAGGTCCCCTGATCAAGAAGTTCGAGTGCGGTTACCGTGCAGGCGCTCTCACGGCCAGACCCGACATCACGGTGCTCGTGAAGTACGTCGGTAGCTGGACCGACGTGGCCAAAGGCAAGGAGTTCGCCCGGACAGCCATCCAGCAGGGAGCCGACGTTCTATTCCATGCTGCCGGCAAGAGCGGGCTCGGCGTGCTCGATGCCGCGGCCGAGGCGCCGGGTCAGGTGTACGGCATCGGCGTGGATCGGGACCAGGACGATGAGCATCCCGGCCGTGTGCTTACGAGCATGATGAAGGACGTCGAAGGCGCCGTCTATCGGTGTGTCAAAGACCAGGTAGAGGGAAAGTGGCAGAGCGGCGAGCGCATCATGGGCGTCAAAGAGGAGGGGCTGAAGCTCTCTCCCATGCGCTACACGCGCAAGGCTGTGTCGGATGAGGCCATGAGGAAGCTCGACATCGTGAGGAGTCGCATCGCCGACGGCACGCTTGTTGTGCCAGCCACCGAGGATGCCTTGAGGGCGTTCAAACCCCCTCAGCTATAGCCTGGCAAGCGGGGTAGTGTCTAGCCGGGGTTTACGGCTACGGCAGTCACGGCGCCCTCGTGGGCGTTGATCTTGAGCACCACCGATAGATCCTGGATGTTCCAGTAGCGCAAGGATCGGTCGGATCCTCCCGTGACCAGCACCTTGCCGTCGCGGCTCCACGCCATACACTGGATGCGGCGATCGAGCATCTTGGACACCAGCTCGGTGATGCTCGTACCGCTGACCGTCCAGATCCTGATTCTGCCGTCTGTGCCGGCAGTGGCAATGAACTGACCGTCAACGCTCGAGACCAGCGCCGAGAGAGAGCGATCGGCCGTTCGATAGCGCGCTGCAAGACCAAAGTCGCCGACATTCCAGACCTTGACGTAGCCGTCAGCGGCGCCGCTGATCAGCGACTTGCCATCAGCCGACCAGGCCAATCCCGTTACGGGTTCGTCGTGGCCGACGACGCTCGCCACTTGCGAGCCGTCGGGCCGCCATACCTGGATAACCCGGTCATCTCCTCCGGAGGCCAGCGTTGCGCCATCCGGGCTCCATGCCAGCGTTCGCACGGCCCGGGCATGGGCCGCGATGGTACGAATGAGCTTTCCGGTGGTAGGGTTCCAGAGCTTGATCTTGCCGTCGGCAGCGCCCGAAGCCAGGGTGGCTCCATCGGCAGTCAGAGACAGACACGTGACGGGCTTCTCGTGAGCGTCTATGCTGTTCTCGAGCGAGCCGTCATCGACATTCCACACCTTGACGGTCTGATCCTCGCCCGCGGAGATGATGCGGCGTCCATCGGGAGTGAAGATGAGAGCGGTTACCGCTCCCTCATGCGCCAGAAAGCTATGGGTCTCGGCGCCGGTAGCGCCAAAGAGCTTAACCGTCTTGTCGCTCGAACCCGAGGCCACCGGAGGCACCTGGCCTGAAGAGCGAGCAGGCGACATCACCGCCGCAAGCGCGCATGCGGCCATGACGCCGATCCTGAGCATAAGCGTGCCGTGCATCATCATGGTTGTACACGACCCTGGTTCAGCGGTCAGCAATGATAGGAACGCTCGGGGACACTTCATGGTTCCCTATACCGTAACGTCCGCTCCGGCTGATGCGTCAGAAGTGTACAGGAATAGCGTGTATCTGTCAACGATGGGGCTGCCGCGTTGACATCGAGGATGCCCTATGCTACACTGCAGGCGTAGTGCGCCATAGTCAGGAGGGAGTTGTCCATGCACCTTAGAGCCAGAATGGCCCTGATGGTCGGAGCAGCGTCGCTGCTTGTCATCGCTGGACATGCGTCCGCCCAGAGTCCTTCGCCTTTCACCATCCGGTTCCCGCCGGACGGGGCGATTGTTCGTGAGAAGGTGCCGATCCGAGTGCCGTTGGCCTCGATCCCCGAGGGCGCCTACGTGGCTTTCAGCATCGACGGCCAGTTCCGCGTTGCCCTTGCCCCGACGGATGAACAACGGGAGAAGGCGAAGCCCGGTGACATGTTCGAATACCTGTGGGACACCAAGGCTGTCGTCAAGATCCAGGGCACCAATCGCGAGGAAGCGCCTCAGGACGGCCAGCACAAGATCACCGCTACGCTCTTCGTGCCCAAGAGCGGATCGGCGGGCGGATCGGACGTGGCCGAGACGAGCGAGATCACGGTTACGCTGGAAAACCGCATCACGCTCGACCCCGGCCCGATCAGCCTGCGCTACCGCTACGAGGATGGGTCCAACCGCACCTACTCGAGGACAGGCACGACCGCGATCGTCGGCGGCGTAACGCAGGGCCTTGCCGCAGTCGGCGACGTCGAGCTGATTGGTCAATCCAGCAATCTGCTTCTCGCGGTCGAGGACGTCTACGAGAATGGGCGTGCGATCGTACGCAACAGGTTGACCCGCCTTGCCATAAAGCAGGGCGGCCAGGAGACCGTGTATCCATCGGACTATCTGCCGAAGTCCATCTATCAGGAAGTTGACCCGCAGGGCGTGGTCCACTATCCGCCGCAGGATCGCCAGACCAGCGATATGTTCTGGCAGATGGGCGTGCCGGTGAGCGCAACGCTCGACCTGCCCATCCTGCCGACTCGCGAAGTGAAAGTCGGCGACACCTGGGAGACGCCGAACGTTGTCCTCGATATACCGGGTACGGCCCCGGAAAAGCAGCCGAGGGTGACGGTCACGAGTAAGCTCGTGGGTTTCGAGTGGGAAGGTAACCACCAGACCGCCAAGATCACCCAAACGTACAAGGGGACGCCTAAGGAGAAGTCGATCGTCTTCGGCAACATCGTTGTGGACAAGCCGACGATAGACTTCAAGCGCGATGTCTACGTCGCCTACCGCTCAGGCGCGCTCATCAAGATCGACCGTAAGCTCGAGGTGACAGGCACGACGTCCGGCACGGTGGCAGGCTCCGTTGGCGGCGCTCCCGGCATGAGCGCTCCCGGTGCGCCGATGGCGGGCGGCATGAGCATGCCGGGCGGAGGAGCTCCGCCTCTCATGAGTGGAGGGATGATGTCGCCACCCGGCTTGGGTTCCGGGGGCATGACGGGTCCTCCCATGCTGGGCGCTGGCGGGATGCCCATGATGGGCCCAGGGGGACTTGCTGGCCCGCCCGGGGCGTCGGACGGACGCGAAGGACCGCGGGGCGGCCGCGGGGCGCGCACTCCCCAGATAGGTCGCGGAGGTTCTTCCATGGGGCTGACCGGTCCCCCTATGATGGGCAGCGGCATGACAGGTCCCATGGGGGGAGGCATGCGGGGTCCGATGGGTGGATACTCCATGGGAGCCGGCATGATGAACCCGGGTCAGGCTCAGACCAACCAGAAGATCACGCTGCGGTCAACGACTATCACGGAGCTTGCCCAGAAGCCCGAAGCCAAGCCCTGACAACGATCATCGGCAAGCCAGTACGGGGGTGACAGGTATAATGATCCTGTCACCCCCGCCGATTCTCGGCGACCACTCAGACAGGAGCCACACGCGTGGCCGCTGACGGCAAGCCAAGCGTACGCGACGACGACCTCGACGACGACAAGAGAATGGAGCTCAGCGAGCATCTCGCTGAGCTGAGAACGCGCATCATCCGCTCTATCGTCTACGCCATCATCGCCTCCATTGCCGGCTACTTCATGTTCAACCGCATCTACCGGATGCTGTACAATCCGATGGCTCGGGCGCTCGGAGAGGCCCATGTCGAGTTCAGGATCGCGTTCGGCCACTTTATGGAGCCGTTCTTCGTCGTCCTGCAGATATCCGTGATCGCCGGGTTGATCATCGCATCACCGCTCATCATTCTTGAGATGTGGGGCTTCATCCGGCCCGCCCTGACCCGACGCGAGCGCCGTCCGCTCCGATGGATCGTGCCGCTCTCTGTCACGCTCTTCTGTGCCGGAGTGCTGCTCGCCTACTGGATCGCGCAGTTCGCGATGTCGTTCTTCCTTGAGTTCGTGCCGATGTTTCCCGAGGCCGTGCTCTATCAGGGCCCCAAGACCTACGTGCTCTTCATGCTAAAGCTGATGGGCATATTCGGCCTCGTGTTCCAGATGCCCGTCGTGCTCATGTTCCTCGCGTGGGCTGGCCTCCTGCGCTCGGATGCCATGAAGCGCTCATGGCGACATGCCATCGTTGCCATTGCGTTTATGGGCCTTATGATCACGCCGAGCAATGACGCCTTCACCATGCTGATGATGGTTGTGCCCGTCTTCGGCCTCTATCTGGGCAGCATCGGCCTGGTTCGCTTGATAGAGAAGAAGCGGGAGGCTGCACAGGCGAGTGGCTAGCGGTCGTCCAGTGCGCAGGAGGTGGCCATGGATTCTGCCTCTTGTTCTTGTGACTCTGATCGGCGCCATCATCTGGAGTGCATGGTTCGCGCCATGGACCCGCCTCCCTTCACGAGTGCCGGTCAGGCTCGTCAAGCCGCGATGATGCCAATCAGACTCGGGAGCATCCGTCGCGATCGTCGCGACTTGATCTGCGGAGCGATACGATGAAAGTGGGATTGATAGGACTGCCCGGCTCTGGCAAGACCTCGCTGTTCAACGCTCTCACGCGGTCTCAGGCGCGCCTGCACGACTACGATGCGCACGATACCTCGGTGAACATCGCCACCATCCCTGTGCCGGACCGCCGCTTCGATATCGCCGTCGAGATCTGCCGACCCAAGAAGCAGGTGCAGGCTTCCCTCGAGGTTGTTGATGGCGCGGCGCGTATCCAGCTCGGCGAACGCGGAAGCACCTTCGGTACCGACTTCTTCGCCGGTCTGCGCACAGTGGATGCTTTCGTCCTCGTCGTCGACGCTTTCCGTGCCGATCAGGCCTCGCCGGTGCGCGACGCCGACGCAGTCGCCCAGGAGCTCCTGCTCGCGGACCTGACGGTCCTGGATAACCGACTGGCCAGACTCGAGAAATCCAGGGCCGCCAAGCGACTGTCCGCCGCTGACGCCATCGAGGAGACCGCGATTCGTTCGCTTCACGCCATGCTCGACGACATGCGGCCCATTCGCTTGGCGTCGTTAACTCCCGAGGAGGAGCGCGTCGCGCGAAACTTCGCGCTCGTTACGGCCAAACCCCTCATCCTCGTGCTCAACGTGGCAGAAGACGCGTTGCAGATGCCGACTCCGCTGCAGACCGAAGCACGGACCTATGCAGAAGGGGCCGGCCTCCCGCTGATCACGTTGTGCGCGAAGCTCGAAGCCGAGATCGCGCAGATGTCGCCCGACGAGGAGCGCGACTACCTGGAGGCCATGGGCCTCGAGGAATCGGCCCGCGACGCGCTCATTCGCGTCGCCTATCAGCAGTTGGGCCTTCTCACGTTCTTCACCGTCGGAGCCGATGAAGTGCGCGCCTGGACCATTCGGGCGGGCACCACGGCTCTCGGCGCAGCCGAAAAGGTTCACACGGACATCGCGCGCACGTTCATTCGCGCGGAGGTCATGGAGTTCGACGACTTCCGGCAATATGGCGGCTGGGATGCCGCTCGTGCCGCGGGCAAGATGCGCCTCGAGGGCAAGGACTACGTCGTACGCGACGGCGAGATCGTGCACATACGCAACTCGCGCGGCTGAAACGCCTTAGCCCGCGGCTCGGCTGCGGGCTAAGGTATAATGCACCGATCGCTGGGGGATCGTCCAGCGGCAGGACAGCGGCCTTTGGAGCCGTTAACCCAGGTTCGAATCCTGGTCCCCCAGCCAGAGAACTCCGACTAAATCCTCTCGGCCGCCTTCTGAGCCAGCGTAGTATCCACGCCGACGCCCGGTCCCATGGACGGCGCTACGGTGATCTTCTTGAGATAACGCCCTTTGGCTGCCGCCGGCTTCGCCTTGATCAGCGCGTTCACCAGCGTGAGGAGGTTCGCCGTTAGCTGCTCCGGCGTGAAGCTCGCCTTGCCGATCGGACAGTGGATGATGCCGGCGCGCTCAACGCGGTACTCGGCGCGCGCTGCCCCCTTGATGTCGCGCACAACCTGCGCTACGTTGGGAGTGACGGTACCGGCCTTAGGGTTCGGCATCTTCTGCTTCAGAATGCTGCCCACGCGCCCCACCAGTGACATCATGTCGGGCGACGCCACAAACAGATCGAACTGGGTCCAGCCTGGCCATCCTTTCTGGATCCGCTCGACCAGTTCTTCGGCGCCAACCTCATCTGCTCCGGCAGCTCGCGCCTCCTCAGCGCGGTCGCCTCTCGCAAAGACGGCAACCTTGCGCGACTTGCCGGTGCCATGCGGGAGATTCACGGTACCGCGAACAACCTGGTCGCCGTGTCGCGGGTCAACGCCAAGGTTGATCGCCGCTTCGATGGTTTCGTCAAACTTGGCCGTTGCCAGCTGTTTGACCTTCACAAGCGCCTCTTCGGGAGAGAGAAGCTCATCCTGCGGCGTCTGCTTCAGGAGAGCATTGAACCGCTTGCTGTGGCGCGCGCGGCCAGCCTTGGCCTCACGTCGCTGCCTGGTGCTGATCTTTGGTCCCGGCATTCCGGTCCTCCTGTGGTGCGATCGGGGTAGATGCCCCTCCCACGCGTAGTGTGATTACTGCTCGATCGCTACGCCCATAGAGCGGGCCGTGCCCGCGATGATTCGCATGGCGGCCTCAATGTCATTGGCGTTCAGATCGGGCATCTTCGTCTGAGCGATCTCGCGCAGTTGCTCCTGGGTCAGCGTGCCAACGGTCGTCTTGCCAGTGGTACCCGACCCGCTCGCGATGCCCAGAGCCTTCTTGATCAAATCGCCTGCAGGCGGCGTCTTGGTGACAAACGTGAACGACCGATCCTCGAAGATCGTGATCTCGACCGGTACGATGGAGCCGACCTGTTGAGCGGTGCGCTCGTTATAGGACTTGATGAACTCCATCATGTTGATGCCGTAGGGGCCCAGCGTGGAACCTACCGGCGGAGCGGGTGTCGCCTTTCCTGCCGGTATTTGGAGCTTAACCACGGCGGTTACTTTCTTTGCCACGGAACTGCCTCCTGCTCAGGCTTTCTCAACCTGCGTGAAATCTAGCTCAACCGGCGTGTCGCGACCGAAGATGGAAATGAGCACGCGAAGCTTCTGTTTCTCCACATTGACATCCTCGATCTTGCCGGTGAAGTCTGCAAAGGGTCCCTGAGTGACGCGCACGATGTCACCCGGCGACCACATGACCTTGGGACGTTGCGCCGCCCCCTCCTGCGACTGGAGGATGGCTTCTACCTCTCGCTCCTGCAGGGGAACCGGCTTATTGCCGGAGCTCACGAAACCGGTGACGCCCGACGTAGACTTCACCAGGTACCAGGTGTCCTCGTCGAGCACCATATCAATGAGTATGTAGCCCGGGAACACCTTGCGTTTGTACTCGGTGGTCTTGCCGCCGCGACTGCGGATCTCTATCTCGGTGGGAATGCGGATGTCGAACACCTTGTGCCGCAGGTTCCGTGCTTCCGCCTGCCGCAAGATGCTCATCATCACCTTGTTCTCGTGTCCCGAGTAGGTGTGGACGGCGTACCAGTGTCTCTGTGAGCTCATGCCGAGTGCCTACTTTATCAGGTTCAACGACTTGGTGACCTTGGTCAGGACCACATCAATGACCCCGACATAGACGGCCACGAAGACCACGACCATCAGGACAACGACCGTCAACCGCCACGCCTCTTTGGGTGTCGGCCACGTGGTCTTCTTGAGTTCTACTATCACTTCGTGAATGAAGCTGCGCCCGCGTGTTATGCCTGCGGGCTTCTCATCGCTGGCCATCGGTTATCCTCGGAACGGAACTGGTCGTTGGCATCGGCATGGCTCCGCGCGTTGCCATCACGCGCCGAAAGCGGAAGAGCGAGATCAGACGGCGGCTCGCGCTTCCGCTCTCACATCGCAGCACTATGGCAGGGGTGGCAGGATTCGAACCCGCGGCCGCCCACTTTGGAGGCGGGTGCTCTACCAGCTGAGCTACACCCCTACGTCGCGGCCCGTATGTCACAGAGGACACGCGGGCCTCGCACTTTCGCTCTACTTGGCTTCCCTGTGCGGAATGTGTTTCCGACACGAAGGGCAATACTTACGTAGTTCCAGACGGTCCGGATGCTTGATCCGGTTCTTAGAAGTCGTGTAGTTGCGTGACCGACAGTCGGTACATGCCAGAGTGATGATGATCCGGTTTTCCTTGGCTGCCATGGCACGCTACTCGATGATCTTGGTAACGACGCCGGCGCCCACCGTGTGGCCGCCTTCGCGTACCGCAAAGCGAAGACCTTCCTGCATCGCGATCGGCTGAATCAGCTCCGCCGTGATCGTGATGTTGTCGCCAGGCATCACCATCTCGACGCCCTCGGGAAGATGC
>JAAYVH010000258.1 GCA_012517255.1 Chthonomonadales bacterium | reverse complement strand
TGGCGCAACCCGAGTCGGACCAGTCTGACCTGTTAGGCGTGCTTGACGACACTCCCCCTGCCGCGGAGAACGACGCCGCGGCGCCGGAAACCGGTTCGCTGGAGGCGGCGCTGGCGGCGCACGAAGCCGAGGTAGACGCTCTCATCAAAGACGCGGCCCGCTATGCCTCGGCGCTGAAGGCATGGAAGAAGGCGTGCCATCTGGGGCGCCTCGCCGATCGGCAGAAGGCGTCGGACCAGGCAGTTCGGCTCGCGACGGCTCTGCCGACATTGACAGGCGCGGCGCAATGGACGTTCGATGCAGGGGCCTGGCTTCGCTCGGATGCATGGCGGACCGAGATAGCGGACGCCCTGCGCGCGCTGGGTCTGAAGGCCATCAAGGATCCGAGCGGAGCGCTTCTATGTCCGCCGTTGCCGCTTGTCGCGGAGCCTGAGCGGGGCCGGCTACGCGCCGGCAGGCAGACGTTCTCCATGCTCAGGCCCACCGCCGTGGCCAGCGAGATTCGTCGCGTGCGCGAGCGGGTGGCAGGCGCGCGAATGCAGGAGTTCCTCGAAGCTCTCTATGCTGCCACGCGCTATTTGCGCGGGACATCGGACCTACGGGCCGCCTTCCGCGAGATTTACAATGTGTTCTCGCTGACCCCGGGATGGAAGAAGGAGAACACCGAGCTCGACTTCGGCCAGATGGTATACGCGCTCGCCGGTTCTGGCTTGCAGACGACGAAGGACGGCAAGCGCTTCGAGCTCCAGACGCCTAGCGGCAGGGTCAAGTCGCGCGACATATTCGGCGTATACGGCGAGGATGGGCGACTGCACCAGTACTATGCCATCCGGTTCTTCTGAGGAGAAGACCATGCCCGAAGACTATGACGTTCCCCGGTTGCCAGCCTCCGAGTGGCTCTCGGGTTTCGAGGAGCGGTACCTTGCCGACTATGTGGTGAGCGGCGGCTCCGTCGTGCGGTTTGTGAGCGGCGACGACGCGGCCTTGAGCTCCGTGCGCTCGGGCCTGGAACGCATCGCCAGGGATCGGAACTACTACTTTCGTTTTCTCGACAGCGGGATTCCGGGTCCCGACGGCAAGCCGCCGCAGTACCATACGATCTCGCGTCTGTACGGGGCGGTCACGGAATGCGTTGACTGGCAGGGCTGGGCTCGAGAGCAGGCCCGGCGCGTCCTCGATGATCTCGGCATACGCGTTCCTACGGGATGCGATCTGGGCGACATCGAGACCATCGCCGCCGCCAATGGCGCCGATCGAGACACCCTCATCAAGCAGTACACAGAGCAGGCGAGACGCCGGGTTCAGGACTACGATATGACCGTCGAGTTCAGGAATGCCGTGACGAGCCTGTGGGCCGATCAACTACATCCCGACACCACGACGCCGGGTCTCGGCGAGGTGCTGACCGCGTGGCTGAGCGGCAGGACGATGCCGCCGGGAGGCTCCAGCGTGCTCAAGCGCTGTCAGATATATGGCAGGATCGGGCCAACCAACGCCCGGCATTACCTCGTCTCGTTCTGCGAGTGGACGCGGCGCGTCGGGAGATCCGGCGTGCTCCTCGCTCTCGACTTCCGCGGCTATGAGCGTGTGGACGGCGCGCGGACGCTGGCGGCAGACACACTGGCTGCGGTCAAGTCCGCCATCGAGGAAGGCAAGTCCACCCGCGAGATCGAGCAGATCGTCGCTGCGATGGGGTCGGAGAGTTCGAGCGTACGCCACTCGAAGCGCGCTTACGAGCAGATGATCTCGCTGCTGCGCCGGTTCATAGACGAGATAGACCGCTTCCCGTCGCTGGCGCTCGTCGTCATGGCATCGCCGGGATACTTCGGGCCAGAGGCGCCCAGGGTTCGCACCTATCGCGATTACAACGCCCTGCAGACGCGCATCGGCGACGAGGTCCACGATCGTCGTCGGGCCAATCCCGACGCCGCGCTCGTGCATCTGAAAGGGGACCTGCCATGAGACCCGAGGCGCTGGAAGCGCGCCGAGCCATCGAAGCCCTCCGCTCAGGAGTGCCCAGTCGCGCCGTGGTGGAGCAGCTCGGCACCACCCATACCGCAGTCGAAGACGCATTTCGGACCGCCCTCGAACAAGTGAAGGCGGGGGAGAGTGCAGAGCCCGTCGGATGCGTTGCCCCCTTCGGACAGGGCAAGACGCATCTGATCATCCACCTGCGCGCCCTTGCAGAGCGGGAGGGTTTCGCCACGTCGCACGTGGTGGTCAGCCCCGAGACGCCGCTGGGCAATCCCGTTGCCGTGCTCAGCGAGATCTGCCGCAATGCATCGGTCGAGGGCCGGGTCGGGGATGCGCTCAGCGAGCTGCACCCGTCAGCGCGGACGAACACCAGGGAGTGGGCGGAGCTGCGTCTGTGGGCGCGCGAGGCCGGCATTACGCAGCGGTTTCAGGCGCTGATGTACCTGTTCGAGGAGCTTACGGCGGATGTGGACTTTCTGGTGCGCATCCTCGAAGACATCCAGGGAAAGCCTATCTCGCAGGCCGATATCCGAAGACAGCTAAAGGCGCTGGGCCAGTCGAGCGCCTATGATCTCCGCGGTACGCCGCGCAAGGCGGCTCTGGCCCCCCAGAGGATTCGTGTCCTGGCTCGGTGGTTCCGTGCATTCGGCCGACACGGTCTCATCGTGTTCTTCGACGAGCTGGAGCGGCTCGGCAGCTTCAGCGCCAAACAGCGGATGGCGGCCTATGAGCAGGTGGCCTGGTGGTGCGAGACGGCGCGCGAAGAAGGCGCCGCGCTCCTGCCCGTCTGGTTCTCGACGCACGATCTCGACATTGTGCGCGACCGTGACCTCACAGCGATCCGCACGGCGATTTGGGACGACGTGCCGCCCGATGCCGCGCGGAGCAGCATGCGGCAGCTATTGAGCCAGAGCCCTCGCTGGCGCGGATGGGAAGCGCTCAGCCGCCTTCAGCCGCTGGACCCGCTAACACGGGAGGAGCTGCGCGCCCTCCAGGCGCGCATGGCCGAACTCTATGAGCGGGCCTATGGCATGGATGGCCTGGCGGACCTGCAGGTCCAGTACCAACCCGATACCGTCCGGCAGGAGATTCGACGCTGGATCGCCTACTGGGATATGCAGCGTCTGTATTCCGACTACGTGCCAGACATCAGAGTGGGGGAGGTCGAGACTATCATCGAGGATGAATGGAACGATGAGTTCGTGACGACGACGGACGAAGACTGAGCCGCGGGACGTAGCGTCCGATGTCCGTGCTGTATCGCCGACCGCCTGCCGCAGTGGTTCAGACCGCCATTGCCTATCTGTGGGCCGTAAAGACCGATTCTGGCGCCTACATCGGGGCCATTCTGATGGCCGATGCGCTCGGTCGCCCCATCGAGTTCGTGCACAACCGCGTGGAGGCGCCCCGCGGCTTTCTCTGGCCCGATGACCAGGTGCGCGCCGCCTCGTTGACCGCACTCTGCCATTCCCTGTTCGATGCCTGCAGCCGCGAACCGGCGCTCCTGCTAGCCTCCGACGACCTGGGCAGCCCCGAGTTCTGCCGCGACTCGCTTGGACCCACCGTGCCCTTCGCGCTGGTCAGCTCATCGGACTGGGTGTGGGTCAGTCGGCCACCGGCTCCGGGCATCGAGGCGCATGGCCTCGCCGAGGAGCTTCGCACCAGAGGGGACCCGATGGAGCCATTCCGGCGCATCCAGGCTGGCCTCCGCGAGGTCTACCCCGGCGAGCGCTGGGAGTGATCTCCTACCTCGGCGAAGCGCCGGCTCGCGTGCAGCCCCGGGGCGTGGCAAGCTGGTTCATGCGGCCCTGGCGGCCGATCGCTCCCGGCGCATCGGCGCACGCCGAGCCGACGCCTTCTGCAGGCCGTGCGCGTCGGGTCGAGGCTCAACGCATCCAGCTGTCCAGGGCAATCCGTCTCCTGCCGACCGAGGCAGTTCTCGCCGGGCCCGCGACTGCGGAGTCACTGCAGCCCGTGCGCCTCCGGATGCCCGATCAATCTCCGACGCAAGAACCACGTCCCGAGACCGCCGGGATCGTCGGCGCTGGATATGGGGAAGACGCCCCCGAGCGCGATAATCTCGCCGAGCGTCTATGGGCCATCCTTCAGCCGCCGCTGCAGGCGCTCGTCGCGCCCGGCGGCGCCCTCGACTGGCCAGCTAAGATCAGACCCTTTCAGATGGAGGGCATCGCCGTCCTGCTGGAGCGACCGGACGTGCTGCTGGCGGATGAGATGGGCCTGGGCAAGACCATCCAGGCCATCGCGGCGCTCCGAGTTCTGGCGTTTCGCGGCATCCTGGACTCGGCGCTCGTCGTCTGTCCGGCGAGCTTGCTGCTGCAGTGGTACCGTGAGTTCGAGCGATGGGCGCCCGATCTGGTGGTGATCATGGTTCGGGGCCGTCCTCAGGAGCGAGCCGCGCTGTGGCACATCCCCGCCCATGCTCGGCTGGTCTCCTACGAGACGCTGCGCGCCGACGTCATGGATGTGCGCGACAGCCCGGCGCTGCGCCATGCGTGGGGCGTGGTCGTTCTCGATGAAGCGTCTCGCATCAAGAACCGCGACACGGGCATCTCGATGGCATGCCGGCGTCTCCCACGACGCAGGCGATGGGTTCTGACGGGCACGCCGCTCGAGAATCGGCCCGAGGACGTTGCGACCATCCTGGAGTTCCTGCTTGGCGACCCCGACAGACCGCGGTCGGTGCCAACACATCCGCATGCCCTGCGCGAGCATCTCGGTCGGGTTCAGCTCCGGCGCAAGAAGGCCGACGTGCTGCCGGAGCTGCCCCCCAAGGACGTTCAGGATGTGTGGATAGAGCTGCATCCCCGTCAGCGGTTGGCCTACAATGAGGCCGAGCGCGATGGGATCATACGCCTCCAGGCATCCGGCGAAGCCGTGACGGTCACCCACGTTCTAGAGCTCATCTCGCGGCTGAAGCAGATCTGCAACCGGGACCCGGTTTCATCGGAGAGCGCCAAGCTCGATGACATCGTAAGCCGCATCGAAGAGATCGCCGCCAGCGGAGCACGCGCGCTAATCTTCTCCCAGTACACCGACGAACGGTTCGGGGTCGAGTGGATCGCCAACGAACTGGCGCACTTCAGGCCCATCACCTTTACCGGGGCCATGTCGTCGGCCCAGCGCCAGACGGCCGTGGATGAGTTTGTGCGAGACCCCGGTCACCGCGTCATGGTGCTATCGCTGCGCGCGGGCGGGCTCGGGCTGAACCTGCAGACGGCATCCTACGTGTTCCACATGGACCGATGGTGGAACCCGGCAATCGAGACGCAAGCAGAAGACCGGGCGCATCGCATGGGCCAGCCTGTGGGCGTGACCGTCTACCGATATGTGTGCGCCGGCACCATCGAGGAGCGCATCGACGCCAAGCTGCGCGAGAAGCGGGCGCTGTTCGATGAGATCGTGGACGACGTATCACTGGACCTCAGAGCGACCCTGACGGAAGAGGACCTGTTCGGCCTCTTCGGGCTCCGGCCGCCCCGGCGCGCCCGTGTGAGTCACATTTTGTGACTCCCACATGTGTACATATATTGGCTTTAGTTTGTCTGTAGTTCTTGAAGGAGACAGAAAGCCTCCTGCCGAAGTGTGTATGTGCAAACACAACACAAGGAGGAGGCTTTCCACAATGTCTATTAATCACAAGAGCGATGATGTCCTGCTGGAGGGTGTTGAGAGGATCCTGAGTGCGTATCG
>JAAYVH010000257.1 GCA_012517255.1 Chthonomonadales bacterium | reverse complement strand
CGATACGCACTCAGGATCCTCTCAACACCCTCCAGCAGGACATCATCGCTCTTGTGATTAATAGACATTGTGGAAAGCCTCCTCCTTGTGTTGTGTTTGCACATACACACTTCGGCAGGAGGCTTTCTGTCTCCTTCAAGATCCACAGACAAACTAAAGCCAATATATGTACACATGTGTGAGTCACAAGATGTGACTCACACGGCGCCTACAGCACGCCTCGCAACGCTGCCGCCGTCCAGCCTGCGCACCAGAGCGAGAGCATCGTCTCGGCGATACCGATCCGCGTGAAGCGAGGCGCGACGGAACGGCGACGGAATCCCAGAATGGACCGGAGGATGAGCGGAGCGTAGGCGACGGCGAATCCGATCGCCGCCGGCGGACCGACCAGCCGCCACAGGACGATGAGCCCCAGAGCCAGCATCAGATGATACACGGCCGACATCGGCACAGCCGGCCTGATGCGAGCAGGCGCTGCCCTGCTGCGCGACGTGAGCGATCCGATGATGGCCCGCACGTGCAGAATGCCGCTGGCGCTCTGGGCCGCGGCGGCCAGCCACACCAGACCGACGGTCGGGCCCATCGGCCCGCCTGACGCCACGTACGCCGCAGGCGCGAGGAGACCGATGCCGAGCGCTCCCATCAGCTCGCCTGCCAGCGTGCGATCGAACCGCCGCGTCGTTCGGATTCGGCTCAATCCGACGTGCCCAACGACGACCAGGCCGGCGACGGGGACGAGCCACAGCAGCCTGTAGGCGCCGTACTCGACGAGCAGGCCGATCGCTGCCGCCAGACCAAGTCCCGCCCAGATCAACGCCCACGGCCGCGCATGGGCCTCGTCCCTTCGCCGCATGGCGGCCATCAAGGCGGCGCGCCCCATGTTGGCCGAGAAGGCCGCGACCACGAGCATGGTTGCCGTTGCGCCTCCCGGCGACGGCGCACTGCCGACGCCGAGAACGATGGCGCACGCCAGCAACGCCCAGGATCCGTGCTCGGGCGGAAACGGCGGACGGCTCAGGCGCACTGCGAGCCTGCCTCCATCACAACCGTGAGCTCCGACCGGTTGTGGAAGAGCTGCCGCGCACGAACCCGAGCATACGCCGACGCCAGCAGGTTCAGACATCGGTCGGTGAGATCGAGCACGCCGCGGGATGTGACCCCGCGCTCGGGAAGCTTCAGGGTCATGACCGCCGTGCCGCCTTCCTGCAGCATCCCGGCGCAGGAAACCATGACGGCGGCTGATCGCTCGGCGGACATGCGCATATCGTTGACGATGACGGCATAGGCCGCGGCATCCGGGATGAACTGCTCGGCCGTCGCACGCACGTGACGCAACCGAGGATGATCGCGCAACCGGGCATCGAGTCCCGCCGGGTCCACCGCGGTGACCTGAAGGCCGTGCTCCAGCAGGATGCGTGTCCAACCCCCCGGCGCCGCGCCAAGATCCAGCGCCGTGCCGGTCCGGGGAAGCGCCAGGCCGAACGCCTCCATGGCCTCCAGCAGCTTGAACTCCGACCGGCTGATGCGGGCCTCTTCCTTGCGGAAGCGCCTCTCGCCGCCCGGCCACGTGCTCAGGCACAGCGACGCATCCGCCACGCCCACATAGCACGCGTCGGCATACGCCACCGAGATCAGCTTCTCAGGCTCTGATCGGCTGCGCGCAGCAGCGCCGGCCGCCTCCTCGGCCGCGGTCTCGATGTCGCCGCGCGAGCCGGCCATGCGGACATGGATGTTCCAGCGATGCCCGCCAGGAATCTGCCGACATGCGGCATGAACGGCGGCCAGCACATCTGCCAGCGGAGCATCGGCGGGCAGAACCGCCTGCGCCGGCGCGATCTGCCGGGCAAACACGCAGCCGCGCGCGCCTTCGCCGGAGATCAGGCGTGCGAGCTCCTCGAAAGCGCGCTCCGACTCCACTCGGACCAGACCGTCGGCGGCCCACTTCAGCGCGCAGTCGGGCAGCATGCGCCGAAGCTCGAGCGTGAGCAGGCCCTCCGACTCCGGCGAGCACGCGATCAGCGCCGTCACGCCTATCGCCTGGCCTCCCGCAGCCTCTCCGCGAAGTAGATGTCCGCCTCGAGCATCTTCCCATCGCGGTAGAAGTGGTGCACGAAGTAGAGGTTGCCGGCGTTGTCGAGGGTCGGTTCGCCGGCGAACGTGCTCACCATCAGCTCCGGCTTCGACCACCCGCCCGACGTTCGTTTCGACCGGAACAGGCCAGGCGAGCCCTGATGGGTTCGGAGGAACCAGAACTCCTTGCCGTCTTCCGAGACGAACGGCCAGCCCTCGTCTCCCTCGGAGTTCAGTGCGGCCATGTTGACCGGTCTCCCCCAGCCCTCACCCGCATCGGCAGCCTCTTGCCGGCGTCCCTGCCTCTGCAGTCTCTCCATTTTCCACAGGTCGAGGCCGCCCTTGCCGCCGGGCCGGTCCGAATGGAAGTACATCGTGCCGTCACGAGCAATGTGCAGCTCGCCCACCTGCAGTTCGGCCCTCAACCGGTCACCCATGTGGCGCACATCCGACCATCGTCCGTTCTTCCATGCAGCCGTGAAGTGGTGAACTCCGGTGTACCCTTCGCGCGCCGACACGAACCAGAGCGTATCATCGCGAACCGTGGGCGCTCCATCCAGCGCGAGCTTCCCCGGCTCCTGCAGGACGACGCGCTCGGCTCGGGTCCATTGCCCACGGACTCTGCGCGACACCCAGATGCCCGTCACGCCGTCGAAGAGCTGCCTGTTGGCCGGAACCGTCACATCCGGCGTGAAGAAGAAGAACAGGGTGTTCCCATCGGGCGTGATGAACGGCGAATCCTCGGCGCCGGCGGTGTTGATCGCCGGTCCCAGCGGAACCGGCGTCTTGAACTCGCGCGAATGCATGACAGGCGGATGCCGATCGGCCTCCGGGGTCAGCTTAACCGCGTGGGAGGGTATGGCCGCCAGACGATCCCCGGCCTGACGCGCCGATCCTGAGCCTGCAATCAGCGCTATGCCCAGCGCTGCGAGCCCGACCTGCCACTGACGACGTCGCACGGCGCACCTCCCCACGGCCTACAGCCCCATCTGCGCGGCAAGCTCCTTAAGAAAGAACTCGCAGTCGGTCACCAGACCGAACGCCTGATGCGTTCCCCGGTCCATGAGTTTTATGACGGTGTCGGCGGCGTTGTCCACACAGATCGTGGTCACCGTGGCGGGGAGCAGATTGCCCGTCGCAACCGAGTGGAGCGTGGTGGCGACCATGATGGCGATGCCGACGTCCCGCACGGCCTCGCGCATGGCCTGCTGGGCCGCCACCGTGTCCGTGATCACCTCCGGCAGCGGACCATCGTCCCGGATGCTGCCGGCTAGCACGACCTTGATGCCCCTCTGAACGCAGGCGTGCATGACGCCGCTCTTCAACACTCCCTGCCGCACGGCCTCGGCCATGCCGCCCGCCCGACGTATGGCGTTGATGGCGCGCAGATGGTGCTCGTGGCCGTGGGCTGCCGCGAGGCCCGTGCGCATATCCACTCCGAGCGAGGTGCCATAGAGCGCGTGCTCGATGTCATGCGTCGCCAGAGCATTGCCGGCGAAGAGCACATCCACCCATCCGGCTCGGATCAGCGCCTCCAGGTACTGCCCGGCTCCCGTATGGATGATGGCCGGACCGCCAACGAGCAGGATGCGCTTGCCGGACTCGCGCGTCTCGCGCATGGCGCGCGCCACGGCCGCAACGACGATCTCCTTGCGCCGCTCCGATGAGACGCCGCTGCCCATGAAATGGAAGGCGCTGCTCGGCTCGATGCGGGGCAGGGGCTTTACGCGGACGCCCGTGTCGCCGACCACGACGCGATCTCCCCGGACAATACTGCCGATGGGCACGCACCATGCCGTCGGCCCGTCCGGCTCATCGTGCACCACGATGCCGCAGTCCATCTCGATGTAACGCACAGGAATCCAGCGGCCATAGGCGTAGATGTCGGTATCCAGATTGGTGGTCGAGTAGAACCCTTCCGGGAAGACGCCATCGGCAGGCGCAGGCTCGAGCCTGACCGGCGTCGGCGCGCTCCGAACGGCGCCGAGCTGCCCAATATCATGCAGGATTCGCTCGAGCGTGGGACCGTCGGGCGCGGTCACGACGATCTCGGCTCGGCTCGGCTCGCCCTTGGTGCGGCCCATGAAGAAGCTGGCGACTTCGTAGGCGCCGTCCAGGACCAGCACGGTGTCGAGCACGCGCGACAAGGTCAGCGAATCGATGATGTGGCCTTCCAGGATTACAGTCTCAGATACCAATCGTGGTGTCTCCTGTTCGTTGTCTGGGATGCAGCGTTGGCGGCCCAGAGGCGGCGGTCTTCCGCTGCGCCGGCAATCCGCCGGCGCTACGGCATGCGCGAACCGACCAGCAGGCAGTACGTGCGAAAGGCAGGCAGCGTGACGCGCAACGTCGGTCCCGAGCGCTCCGTCTCGGGATTGAGGGCCTGCCCATCACAGTATAGGCGCATCGCAGCGCCATAGGCTACGGGCCACGCGACAGTAACGCTCGCCGCGTTGCCGTCGCCGTCGTTGACCAGATGCACGGCCAGACGATCGGCGGACCGCCGGACCGTGGCGGCGACCTCGGGGCCTGCCCCGGGGATATCCACTCCGACGTCGGCCCGCGGCAACAGCGCCTCAAGGGTCTGCCGTGCCTCAGCCAGCGTCGCCTCGTGCTCAGGCCGACGCCACATGACCAGCGGCGGCGTGTCGCCTGCAGCGGCATCGCGCACCATGGGACCGGCACAGGCAGAGCCCATGTCGCGTACGCCGACAGCCTGCGGCGCCGTCCATCGGATCGGCTCCCCGCGTTCGTCGAACGATGGACCCGATCCCGCCATGATCAGTCGGACCGACCGGGGAAGCCGCGACAGGACCTCAGCCGCCGATCTGGGGGCGAGCTCGCACGCCGGCAGCACGATCCATCGGTACTTCCTCAGGTTGAGCCCACGCTCGATCTCCCGGAACGTGATCACATCCACGCTCCGCTGCATCGCGCGCAGAAGCCTGTACCATCCCATGAAGCTCGCCGCAGCGCGCCCGCGCTGTTCCGCCGTGCCGGGCGTCCCGGGCATGATCGGCAGGATGATCGCGCCGTCGGCGACCACAGGCAGTCGGCGAACCGTCTCGAGAGTCTGTCGCGCGCCGGTGAGCATGCCCCGGATGTCTTCCATCGGCCAGTCGGGATGGAAGTTGAAGTCCTTCGCGCCGTTCCAGCAGCAGTAGTAGAGCGCCGATGCGCCGTGCTGAATGGCCGTGTGCGTCGCGCGCTCGTGCACGGCGCGACCGGCCCTGACCCCATCGGTGAAGTCCAGCAGGTCCAGCACGCTCATCGGCTTGCCGTATTTGCGGGCCATATCGAGGCCCACCGCGATGCGGAACGGGTCGCCCCGCGCGGCAGGAAGCTGCATGCCGTTGTCCGCGATGCTCTTCGCCCGAGCGCAGACCTCGTCGAGGCGTATGGCCGACCAGTCCACGTAGTCCCACTCCGCGCCCTGCGCGAACGAGAATGTCAGGAAGCTCATGGTCGGACGCGACGGGTCTATCCGTCGGGCGATGGCCGCCAAACGATCGATATAGGTGGGGGCGGTCTCATGCCAGAAGGTCATCCAATCGTAGGCGGCGGCCTGCGAATGCGGCGCGCCGGGCATGGCCTCCACGGGTATCAGCCCATCCCGGCCCCGCTCCCACAGGCGCCCGCTAACGTGGAGCTTCGGAGGCTCTACGGAGGAGAACGATCCATAGTCGGCGCCCCATGCGCGGTTCAGGCGGTCCATGGCGCCGTACTTGCGCCGGAGCCATGCGCGAAAGCGGGCGATGTCCGCCGGGGCATGCCGCCATTCGAACGGGAACCACCACTCCACACCGACCTGATAGTGCGTAATGCATCGCAGCGTGTCTCGCCGGCGTACCTCTGCCAGCGTTCGCTCGATGAATCGGCGCTGGGCGCGCTCGAACACCCGCGACGTCGTGGAGGGTATGTCACCGACCGAGCCTGCGGGATCGCGGACGCTTTCGCCGGCGTCGCGCACCTGCTTCTTCAGCCAGGCTGGCGCGCAGAACGGATTGCACTCCAGCAGCAGCACGATACCGAACCCGCCCTTCTCCGCCTCTGCTATCTGCCGATCGAGCGCGCTGAAGTCCCACCGATCCGGCTCGGGCTGCACCGCAACCCAGGGAACCCGCGCGATGTGCGACGTCCCGCCCGACACGCCGATCAGGTTCGTGCCGACATCCACGAACGGAAAGTGCCAGATGAAGCCCACGCGCGCAGCGTCGTCGGGTCGCCCGATCGCCGTCGTCACCAGCGCCGCAACCATCATGCCGAACGTCGCCATGGCGCCATTGTACCGGGCAGGCCCTGGTGCCGCGGGCCAATCCGCTACGCAAAAAGTATATGCGAACCTGAAAGTGGACTCATGGCTGTCCTTTCCCAACACGCTGGATAAGCGTGAGATGGGAGCGCCTGCCTGGAGTGATGCGCGAGCTGCACGCTCGACCGCCTCGCGGCGCTTGTCTCGACACAGCGCTGCATCTCGATGTACACGCATGGCCGAGGGGCTCTGTCGGCTGCATTGTCTGACAACTTCAGCATAACCAGGGTCAGCCCATCGCTCCGCCGCCTGTCGGTCCAACGCAGCCGGCTTCCAGAGATATGGCCCGTGTGAGTCACATTTTGTGACTCACACATGTGTACATATATTGGCTTTAGTTTGTCTGTGGTTCTTGAAGGAGGCAGAAAGCCTCCTGCCGAAGTGTGTATGTGCAAACACAACACAAGGAGGAGGCTTTCCACAATGTCTATTAATCACAAGAGCGATGATGTCCTGCTGGAGGGTGTTGAGAGGATCCT
>JAAYVH010000033.1 GCA_012517255.1 Chthonomonadales bacterium | reverse complement strand
GACGCGGCCGCCCATCGAGCGGCCGTTGCAGCACAGGGCCGTACCATCGTCGTGCTCGGGTGCGGCCTTGATGTGCGCTATCCGGCGGACAACCAGGATCTGTTCATGGAGGTCCTGGACAAAGGCGCCGGGGCCATCATCTCCGAGTATCCCTTCGGCGCCCAGCCGGAAGCATGGCGCTTCCCCAATCGAAACCGACTGATCAGCGGACTCTCCATGGGTGTGGTCGTTGTGGAAGCCGGCCAGCGTAGCGGCGGACTGCTGACCGCTGGCTACGCAGCCGATCAGGGCCGCGACGTCATGGCGGTGCCCGGCAGCATTGACAGCGAGGTAAGCGCAGGCACCAACGCCCTCATTCGGGACGGCGCAGCGCTCGTAACCTGCGGTCGCGAGATCGCCGAGGCTCTCGGCGTACTGGTCATGCGAGCGCCGCGCGCCGCTGAAGCCCGGGGCATTCCGCCGGACGTGACCGACGTTCAGCGCCGGCTTCTCGAGAAGCTCAGTCTCACTCCTAAGCCCATCGACACGCTGGCATCCGAAGTCGGCATGCCCGCCGCTGAAGCGTCGGCCCAGCTCACGCTGCTGGAACTGCGCGGACTCGTTATCCGGCAGCCGGGCGGCACCTTCATCCGCGCACTCTGACCTGCCGGTCGTTCCTTTCCGCGGCGTCGGAACGCAAACAGGCCGCGCATCCCTGAAGACACGCGGCCCGTGAGACCCTGGCGATCAAGCCGCTCAGGCTGAGAAGCGCTTGGCCACTTCGTCCCAGTTCACCACGTTCCACCAGGCCTTGAGGTAGTCGGCGCGTAGGTTGCGATACTTCAGGTAGTAGGCATGCTCCCACACGTCCACCCCGAGCAGCGGAACATGCTTGTCCATGAGCGGGCAGTCCTGATTGGCCGTGCTGTACACGAGCAGGCGCCCAGCCTGATCCTTGACCAGCCACGCCCAACCGCTGCCGAATCTCTTGGCCCCAGCATCATTGACCTGCTTGATCAGCTCGTCCGTGTTTCCGAATGTTGCGTTGATGGCGCTCGCCAACGCGCCTGACGGAGCCTTGGCGCCGCCCGGCCGCATGATCTCCCAGAATAGCGTGTGGTTGTAGTGGCCGCCCCCGTTGTTGCGCACGGCGGTTCGGACCGCCTCGGGAACCTGGTTGATGTCCCGCAGAATCTCTTCGATCGACTTGGCCTGCCACTCGGGCTGATCCTTGAGGGCGGCGTTCAGGTTGGTCACGTACGCCTGATGATGCTTGTCATGGTGAATCTGCATCGTCAGCGTGTCGATGTGCGGCTCCAATGCGTCGTATGCATACGGCAGCGGAGGAAGCGTGAACTCCGGCATTGCTCTCTGCTCCTTTGGCGTTGTGTCCTCATTCGGTGGCCGACAGGCGGCCGACCTCTTCCACCAACCTATACGAGCGGCTGCCGCCGGCAATCACAGAACACGCCCAAATATTTCGTCATGCTAAACACTATTCCACCGTCACGCTCTTGGCGAGGTTGCGGGGCTGATCAATGGGACACCCGCGAAGCCGGGCCACGTGGTAGGCCAGCAACTGCATGGCGGCCATGGTGGTAACCGGGCTCAACAGCTCGTCTACCGACGGCAGTTGAATGCAGTCGTCCGCTGCATCGGGGGTAGGCAGATCGCGGCTGACCGCCGCAATGACACGTCCGTTACGCGCCTTGACTTCCATGAGATTGGATCCCAGCTTCTCATGGGTTGCCGCCCTCGTGCAGAGGCCGACCACCGTGACGCCCGGCTCAACGAGCGCAAGAGGGCCATGCTTCATCTCGCCCGCCGGATAGGCCTCGGCATGGATGTAGGAGATCTCCTTGAGCTTGAGCGCTGCCTCCGCAGCAACCGCTGCGTCATGGCCACGCCCAAGGAAGAAGAAGCAGTTCGAGTCGTACACGTCCTCTGCCACGCGAATGATGTCAGATTCACGGTCGAGCACAGAGCCGACGGCCTCGGGCATTCGCCGCAGAGCCTCGCCTGCCCCTTGCCATCCCGCCGCCCCGGCCAGGAGTCCTATTGCGGCCACCTGAGCCGCGTATGCCTTCGTGGAGGCCACGCCGATCTCTGGTCCGGCGCGGGTGATGAGCGTGGCGTCCGTCTCGCGCTGGAGCCGACTTCCCGCGCAGTTCACCACGCCCAGTGTGCGAGCGCCCAGCCGACGAGCCTCACGCGCGGCCGCCAGCGTGTCTGCGGTCTCGCCGCTCTGACTGATCAGAATGACCAGCGTGTCGTCATCCACCAACGGCGTGTCATAGCGAAACTCGGATGAGACCGTCGCATCGGCTCGGCGACGCAGCCGCAGCTCCCACATGCGCTTGCCGATGAGGCCCGCGTGGTAGGCCGTGCCGCATGCGACGAAATGAACGCGACCGCGCCTGAGCAGCTCCATGATCTCGGTCGGGATGCCCTCCAGCGCAATGACGCCGTCATCCCGTATCCGCTCGCGCAGGGTCTCGCGTACTGCAGTCGGCTGCTCATGGATCTCCTTGAGCATGAAGTGCGCGTAGCCGCCCTTCTCGGCAGCCTCACGCGTCAGCGTGATCGGCATGGCAGGCCGAACGCACTCCGCGCCGTCAGGGCCGAATACACGTACGAGGCTCTTTCGAACGAGGGCGATATCGCCATCTTCGAGCACCAGCATGGTCTCGGTCTTGCCGACGAGCGCAGGCACATCGGAGGCGACGTATGCCTCCCTATCGCCAAGGCCGATCACCAGCGGCGACTCGTGTCGGGCAGCGACGATCGCATCAGGCAGGCCTGTCCAGACAACGGCGAGGGCGTAGCTTCCCCGCAGACGAGATGTCGCCGCGCGAACCGCGGCGATCAGACCTTCCTCGCCCTCGTTGCCCTCGAGGTACGTCTCGATCAAATGCGAGATCACCTCCGTGTCCGTCTCCGATCGGAACAGATGTCCCGAGGCTGTGAGTTCCCTCCTCAAGTCGGCGTGGTTCTCGATGATGCCGTTATGGACGACCGCCAGCGTGCCGCGGCAGTCCGTATGCGGATGCGCGTTCGCTTCCGACGGAGGGCCGTGAGTCGCCCATCGCGTGTGCGCTATCGCAAGGCGGCTCGCCGCCGCATAGCCGTTAACCAACGACTCGAGGTCTCGGACCTTGCCGGGACACCGTGCGACGAGCAGCCGATCGCCAGAATGATAGGCCACTCCGGCAGAGTCGTAGCCCCGGTACTCGAGGCGCTTCAGACTGTCAACAGCCCGCGCAACAGCCGATTCGCGACCCACATAACCCGCTATTCCGCACATGGATGAACCTCCTCGAAGCTCAGCGAAACGCCAAGGCGTCTCCCGGCCTCCGCGGCGCCCGCGAGCGCCTCGGACTGCGCCCGTTCCAGCGGCGTTGTGATGAGATGCACCGACTTGCCCACCAGCAGGCCTTCCGAAGTGAAAGACCAGGGATGCCTGCGGCCGATCTTGGAGGCATCGGCCACCACCACAATCTCCGGAATCGGCGCAAGCACCTGCCGCATGAACGCCGCCTCTTCGACGCGGTCGGAACACAGGCTCACATAGCCGGCTGCGACGTCGGGCACGATTCCGCTCGCTCCTACCACCGCCAGACTGGCCTGAAACCGCGTGCGGAGCTCCTGCGAGTGGAACGCGAGATCCCGGGGGTTGTAGACTTCTCCCAGCACGCCCGTTGACACTCCCGCTGCCACAAGATCCAGCAAAGCAGGCAGACTATTGGTGAAGACGATCAGGTCACGGGGCGGCATGTCGAGCATCTCTGCCCGCCGGATCGCCGAGGCGACTGCCAGCGTGGTGCTTCCAGCCGTGAGCACGATGGCGGAGCCGTCCTCAATCCTCCGCAGGCACGCTTCGGCCATGCGCTCCTTGACCGTCGAGCGTTCGGTGGGGCTGGCGACTGCGCCGGACCCGCCGGGCTTGAGTCGGCCGCGCACGAGCTGAATGCCCGGCACATGCGTCAGCAGGTCCCTGATCTGGTCTGCATCACGTCGGATGGTGCGCTCATCGGCTCCCAGCTCCTCAGCCAGCTCGCCAAGCGTGAGGCCATCGGGCCGCTCGCTGAGCCGCTCCAACAAGCGATAGCGTCGGGCATGTGCTGTGTCTGTCATGATTAGTACCTATTATGACAGAATATCACTCCTAAGTGTCACCTAATGCTATATTTCTGACACATCGCTGGCAGACCTGTGCCATTGGGTCACTCGGGAGGGGCGCAGCGCGTCGGATCAGTCAGGCGCGTTCGTCGGGATTGGGGGAGAAATGGACGGCCAGGCGTCGGTGGAGAGCCTGTCGCGCGCGCGACAGGCGGGACTTCACGGTACCCACGGGAACCTGCAGGACGTCCGCGATCTCGTCCACACGCATGTCTTCGAGGTGGTGAAGCACGATCACCGTGCGGTAGTCGGGCGGGAGCGCATCCACGGCGCGATGAACGATCCTGGCCCGCTCATTCTCCATGAACAGGTGGGCTGGATCGCCAGATGACGCCTGCGAGGCGTCTTCGGTCACCCATGCAGATTCCGAAACGCTGCCCACGCCGGAAAGG
Organism: Chthonomonadales bacterium; assembly: GCA_012517255.1. Lineage (GTDB taxonomy): Bacteria > Armatimonadota > Chthonomonadetes > Chthonomonadales > CAJBBX01 > JAAYVH01. The sequence continues at coordinate 8,534 of JAAYVH010000033.1, read as the reverse complement.
GATGTGCTCTGGCGGTGCTTGTTGCGCCGGACGAAGTCCACGCACAGGTTCGTGGCGATGCGCCGGATCCATGCGGCGCATGCGCCGTCGAGGCGAAGCCGAGGCAGCGCCCGGTAGACGCGTATGAATGTCTCCTGGGTCAGGTCGGCTGCGTCGGCTTCATTGCGCACCATGCGATAGATAAGGCGGTAGACGCGCCGATAGTGGAGATCGAGAATCTGCTCGAACTCCGCCTTGAGGTCCCGCTCCTGAGCCGGAGCAAGGCCGACCCAGGGCCTGATGCGCAATAGGTTGACCACAGCGATCCCCTATCCGGGCCAGTAATGGAGGCAGTCCACACTGCCGTTCCCATTGAACGTTGCCGTTCTACCTGTGTGACACGCCAGACGGCAGTTTGGTGACAACTATGTAGGGAGAGAGACGGACGCTGCGGTGGGCGTGTGTCCAATCAGGTGCACCGGACAGGCCGTCAGGGGTCTGCGATGGGATGCATCGAGGCCGACTTCAGACGGAGAGCGCGTCTTCCAGGCCGTTCACCTCCGTTACCGCGCCGCTGGCGGATACGCGCCAGCTTCGCAGCTCCAGCGGACGCAGCCGACAACGCCACGCGATGCCGCCCCCTCGCAAGCGTACAGCGGCGTCGGTGGGTCGTCCTTCTGTCTCATGCACACGGATCACGAGATCGTCGCCATCCTCTGCGCGCTTGCATACGAGGGCAACCACGTTGTCAGGCGACACCTCCATGAACGAGTACGCGGCGGGCAACGGCCCCTCATGCGCGTACTCGTTGACGGCTACAGGAGGCACATTGAGTTCGATGGCCTGCCGCGCCAGCGCCGCGCCGTCCACGCAGCCGACATGAGGCGCCAGCCTGTAGCGAACGGTCTGCCAGCCCTGATCGGTGTAGGTGTAGGAGCCGTCCGGGCTCAGCTCGGCCGGGTCGTGGTGCGCATAGGCGGGACTGCGCAACAGCGTAAGGCGCAGCTCCCCCATCAGGGCGTCGTAGCCGTACTTGCTGTCATTGAGCACGGCGAGCCCGTAGCGCAGGGGCTCAGATCCGGGCCGACTGAGCCAGCCGCTCAGGTCGGCCCACGAACCGCCCGGCTGCTCGCATCCGTCGCATGGCCTGTGGGCGAGGCCGTAGGGCGTCTCGTAGGTCGCCACCCCGTCGCCGATCGCCGTGGGCAATGCCAGCTTCAGGGCGTGGAGTTGCTCGTTCCAGTTGATGCGCAGCTCGCCCTCAATGACGGGCACGTCGCGATAGAGCCGCATGCGGTGAATGATCGTGCTGCTGCCCCACTGGAGAGTGGCGCGGATGGCCGCACGCACCGGACCGTCCTCTTCAACGACGGAACAGGCCGCACCGAATCGCCCAACCTCCGCCCGAAACCGATGGACTCCATGGCTCCAGGTGTCGCTGGCATCATCCAGGACCACAAGCCCCATTCCCGGCGCGCAGAGCACCTCGCAGTCGCGCTTGCGGTCGTACAGGCTGCCAATGCAGCCGCTCGCGTCCCCGATGCGGATGCGCCACCACGCGTTCTCGATTGTCTGCGAAGTCACCTCCAGCGGAGCATCCGACCGGGGCGCACCGCCATCTCTCTGCACCTCGCGGATCACGCGGTAGCCGAGAGCCGGCAGATCAGCGACCAGACAGCTCCGGCGCTGGCGGGCCACGGTGGTGGGCTCAATCTCCTGCGCCGGTATCGGGGAGCCTTCGGCGTCGCACACGCTCGCCGACCCGCGCTCGATCTCAATCGGCAAGCGCACGGGCCACGGCAACGTGTTGATCAGCACCACGGCGCTGCCGGGTCCTCGCGTGTCGATGTGCGCAGTAATGGTCTGGGCTGCCCCATGCAGGGCACGCGATGCGACGTGGGCTGCGTAGCCCTGCGCATCACGAGCGTCGACGTAGGCATCGGGCAGGCTCGTGCCCGCAAGGATGTCATGGAACTGCGTGAATAGCAGCGTTCGCCAGGCCTCGCGCAGTTCTTCGTCCGGATATGGGCGGCCCGTCTCAAGAGATGCGACGCTGCAGAGTCTCTCGGCAGCCATCAGGAGATGCTCGACACGCCGGTTCTCGCGTTTTATGCCCGACTCCGCGGCATAGCAGCCGCGAGCATGGTACTGCAGCTCTTCGTTCACCACGGGCAGGTCTGCTCCCGCCTCGATTCCCCGCTCCACGGACTCAAAGAACCGATCCAGCCTGCTCAGGCGGAGGGTGAACGGCGGCTCGACGCCATCCTGCCGCAGCGCCCCCTCGATGTTGGCCTTCGTCGGTCCTCCACCGTGGTTCCCGACGCCATAGAACACAACGTAGTCGGCAACATGCGGCGAGGCTGCGCGAGCGCATGCCCGCACATGGTCCTTAAGCTCCGCGGGGCCAGTGCAGTAGGACCTGGCGATGCGGGCCGCAATCACCTCGCTCCCATCGGCGGAACGCCAGCGGAATACGGGCGCGCCGAGCGGCTTCTCATGCGGTCCGGGCCGCATGAACACGTAGCGATCGAGCCCCACATGGCGAAGGATCTGCGGGAGGCCCGCCGGGTGACCGAACGTGTCCGGGTTGTAGCCGACCGTCGCACGGCGCCCAAACGTCCGTTCGAGATACCGCTGGCCGTAGAGCCCCTGACGAATCAGAGATTCGCCGCACGGAACGTTGGCGTCGGGTTCGACCCACCATCCGCCCACGAGCTCCCATCGACCCTCCTCGACGCGCCGACGGATTTCGGCCAGCATGCCGGGATCGGACTGCTCCAGCAGCGCATAGAACGCCGATGAGCTGCACGTGAAGATGAAGTCAGGGTACTCCTCCATCCGATCCAGCGCCGATCTGAAGGTGGCGCGGATCGTCTCGAGCCCCTCAGGCCAGCGCCACAGCCACACAGGGTCAATGTGGGCGTTGCCGATGGCGTGCAGTATCCGTGGTTCGGGCATGTCATGGCTCCCCTAACGTATGTGAGCGAAGGTCGCGCAGCGTCGAGCCGCTAGGCAGGCCGCTGCATGAACGCCGCCACCTTACCGACGATGACCTCGTGTCTGTCTGGAACGCTCAACACATCGCATTCTGAGCCGAGTATGTGCGGATGGTTGGCTTCCTTCATGCGCGTCACCGTCTCGTCGGCAAGCCGAAGCACCTCTTCGATCGTGATATCGTCGGAGAAGAACCGCTTCGTGGGCAGGTTGCCATAGAGCACGGTAGTCTTCGGTACGAGCGCGGCATCCTCCCAGAGCTTACGGGAACTCCCGAGGCTCAGAATCGCGGGATCGAGCGATGCAAATGCGCGCACCATGTCATCGGTCAGCTCGCCGCAACAGTGAAAGAGTAGCTGCGCGCCGTGCGCGGCGATCCGCTCGACGATGCGCCGGTTCCACTGCATCACCAGACGCTCGAAGATATCCGAACCGCGCGCGAGCTGCTTCGGCGAGATGTAGACCAGGTTGGCTGCCGGTTCCGCAATCACCATTAGCCGGGCGCCTGCCGCCATCTGCGCGGTGGCAGACCCCAGAATGACGCGGGTGCTCATCTCGAGGATCGTTTCGACCATCCGAACCTCGGGATCCTCATCGGCGGTGACCCCGGTCCCGGCGAGATAGACAGCGCTGATCGGATCGGCCACCAGCTTCACCATGAGCGAGAAGGGACCGATCACCATGCCGCACGGCACGAGGTCGGTGTCGGCCGCTACGTGGCGCACCGCCTCAACGTTCGCCGCGAGCCTGGGGATGAGGGGCTTACTGAACGCTGCATCGACCGCGCCGAGATCGGCTTCGGTGGGGCATGTCTGCAGGTGGTAGGTGTCCCGGTCGGCTTCAGGCACGCCGAGGCTTGCGAGCATCTGGGCCTTCTCAATGGTGAGGTCCATCAGCGGAATCGCGAGAGGCGTCTGGTATCGTCGGGCCGCCTCAGCCACGACCTCGCCGAGACGCCTGCCGTCGATCAGGATGGCCTCATGATCCGGTTTTTCGCGCAGAACGAGATCGGCCCCGATGGGCATGCGCAGTCCTGAGGCCGCCAAATCCAGAATGTACTTCCTGTCCAATGTTGCTGTTCCTTGCGTTGCTTGGGATAGGGTCTGATCCGCCGCCCGCCCGTTCCGACGCTCAGTAGCCCTGGCGTGGGTCAACGAGATTCAGGAGGGGATATCCGTTGAGATATCGGTGCAGGTTCTCCGAGAACTGGTCCGTGGCCCTCCGGCTGTTCATCGGGCTCGCGCCGGCCGAGTGCTGCGTCAGAATGATATTCGGCGCCGACCAGATCGGGTCATCCTGCGGAATGGGCTCGTCCAGCGTAGTGTCCAGACCGGCGCCGGCGATCTTGCCCTGTTCAAGGGCGGCGATGACGGCCGCCTGATCAACGAGCGCGCCCCGACCGAGATTGTACAGGAAGGCGGTGGGCTTCATGAGCGCGATGCGCTGGGCGCCCATGATTCCCCGCGTTTGCTCGGTCAGCGGCAGACAGAGCGCCACGTGATCCGCCCCCGCAAGCGCCCTGTCGAGCTCGCCGAGCGCCACCCACCGGTGAACGCCGTTGGCGCCCTCGGATCGCCGCAGATCACACCCGACAACGGTCATGCCGATGCCCCGCGCCTTGCGAGCCAGCGCGCTGCCGACATGGCCGACGCCGATCACCAGCAGAGTCTGTCCTTCGAGCTCGAAACGTGCGGGCGCAACCTGCGGGCGAACCCAGCGCCGTTCGGCTCGCGCGGCGATGTAGTCAGGCAGTCCCGAGGAAAACGCCAGCATCATGGCCAGCGCAGTCTCCGAGACAGGAATGCCATGAGCGCCGCGACCGTTCGTGAGCGCTATGCCCCGTTCGGCAATCAGTTCCAGGGGCAGATGGTCAACCCCGGCGGATGGCACGTTGATCCACTGCAAGGCAGGAGCGCGTTCGATAAATGCGCCATCTACCCGCCAGCAGAAGAGAACCTCGGCTTCGCCAGGATCTGGATCACCGCCCCCCCGTCCGGTTTCGACACGAAAACGGACCTCGGGGAAGGACTCCAGCAGACAATCCATGTCGGCTGGGTCCAGAGTGGCTGTGACCAGAACTTCCACGACCGGTCAGTCGCCCGAGCCCATTCGGACCACGCGGGGCCCGGTGCGATCCACCACAACACCCGCCACTGATGTCTCAATGTCGAGGATCGCCGTCCCGGCTTGGTGAGATCGATCGAGGGGCAGCACCACCGACGTCCCGCCCTGGTCTGAAGAAACCAGAGCCTCGATGTTGCCTTGCACACGACCTCCGCGGGCAGTTACCTGCATGCCGGCGTCGCCCACCGGGTCGTCGTATGTGCCGAGGACGCGGGCGAATACTTTCGTCGTGGCCGTACGCGACGGGGGCTTGACCGTATTCACGCGCAAGTAGAGCTCATCGCCAGCCACGGCAGCCATCACCGCTCGAATGTCACACTGCGCTTGCAGGCGTCTGAGGAGGCTGTCGTCTACGGCGTCGAGAACCACCGGGACGGCCTGCCCCAGAAGGGTCGGGGCGGCCGGACGGCCAGGCGACACCAGGGGCGCGTAAGCGTCTGGGATGATGCCATAGAACTCGGTGGACCGCGCAAACGACAGCATGTACCGCGGCATCACCGCCGTCTGACTGCGATACGCCCGCACTGCTCGGAGCTTCCTCGCGATTTCGCCATCGCGAAGGGCCAGTCCATGCCACATGGTATCGAGGCCCATCATCTCTGCCGGAGGCGCGAGAGGCATGGCGATCCGCAACCCCTGCGGTTGCGGCCAATCGCCCCGATGGACCAGATAGTGCAGGATCACCGGGGTCGGCGGAAATGGCTCTCGACGCGTCAGATCGAGGATCGCCGCTCGCGCAAACGCGGAGACCGCAGCATGGTCGCCGTGATCATCCGATGGGTGCGGGATCAGCACGTGTGTCGGGCGGTACTCTGCCATCTGGTCTTCGAGCAGCCGCAGGACGGCCGCTCCAGAGTAGGGCGATCCGGGCTGCACTGCCCACTCGTACGGCACGCGGACTTGCGCAATGTTGGACACGGACCGCTCATCGGTCAGCCGACTGCGCCAGAGGTCCGTCATGCGGCCGTCGGGCATTCCGAGGAACCGCAACTGGGCCGGCGCCAGGCCGAGCTCACGCGCGGCGGCCAACGCCTCATTCCGCCGAATCTCGCCAAACTGCAGATAGTCCTCAGGCGTGATACGCAGCTTGCGAAACTGCCTCTCGACAGCCGCGCGGTAGCCGTCGCCGCACGTCACGAAGATCACGCGGACTTCGGCGTGCGCTTGCAGGGCGCGCTGGATCAGTCCGCCGCACGCCAGCGTCTCATCGTCTGGATGCGGCGACACGATCAGATAGCGTTGAGAAGGCCGGGGACTCGGGAAGTCCGTCGACAGGCGCTCTGCCGCTTTGCGGTCTGCCGCCTGAGTGCGCAGGAGATAGCGGGCGCCTGCGCCGCCGACCCATAGACATGGTATGGCGGCGGCTGCAATCGCCATGCGAAGGATGAGTCTTGCGCGCACCGCTCCCCCTGTGGAGTCTAATCAGTCACCAACCCGCGACACGTGCACATCGTGGACGTCTCGACGGGTCACGACCGCGCCATGCATCCGGATATGGATCGTGGCGGAGCGAGTGGGATTCGAACCCACGAATAGGTTTTACCCCATTACACGATTTCCAGTCGTGCTCCTTAGGCCAGCTCGGACATCGCTCCGCACCGAAGGCTAATATAGCAAAGCGCGCCGCCGGGAGTCAACCGGCGGCGCGCCTTCAACGCCATGTGTCCTGCGTGATGCGCTGGGTCTTACCAGGTTCGGGCCCAGTAGCGGTTATCCACCGCCGTGCCCTTCCATGCTCCGCCCTCAAACACGTACGATTCGTGGTAGAAGCCCATCGTCGGCGACGTCTTGACATGACCGTCCGTGTACGAGCTTGTCGTCTGGCGGCCTGACATGAACTTCCGAATGGGCACACTGCTCGTGACGGAGGTCGGCACGTTCGTGGAGCCCATCTGATGCGGTCCCCAAACACCGACGTAATACGGGTCGGTGGCGATGTTGCCGATCTTGGCCTGCGGCGGGCGACAGAGCTGCGCGCCCTCCACGATCATGATGGTCTCGGCCGGCTTGTCCACAGAGGCCAGCGGCGCAGGCCGGTTGTACGAGGGATCCTGGAATGGACCGTAGTTGGAGCCTCGGGCTGCCGGGTTGGCGCTCAGGTTGATGCCGCCGAGGCTGTAGTAGTTGTACGCATAGGTGTTGTTCAGGATGGACAGTTGGGCCTTGGCGGTCGGGCACGCCCAGACGTCCTTGATCTCTATCGAGTTGTCGCTGGAGTTGTACTTAATGCCCGACTTGATGTAGGGGTCAACCAGCCGTGGATACATGACGCCCCACGTGTTCCAGTTGTAGCCTCCGGTCCAGCACACGAAGGTCTCATCGTAGTCTTGCGCATACATGAGCATGCCGGTCGCAATCTGCTTGAGATTGGACAGGCAGGCAGTCTGGCGTGCCTTCTCGCGAGCTTGGGCGAACACAGGGAACAGGATAGCTGCCAAGATCGCGATGATGGCAATGACCACGAGCAGTTCGATCAGGGTGAATCCTTTGCGCATTCACGTTTCCTTTCGTTGCGGTTGCCGCAGCGTGCGGCTTGCCGTCACCTGAGATGGAGTGGAGAGATACTAGCGTACATCAGGAGGAAGCTCTGCGCCCACAGGATCCTGCGGCGCGCCTTCCTTGCCAGCGTCGCCGCTGCCATCGGATCGTTTGACCTGAGGGGGAGCGGACAGCGACGAAGCGCTTGGCGGGGTACCCTGGCGGCTGTTGTCCCAGGATTCGCCCGGCCCGAACATTCTGTAGGCGATGAAGCCGATGATGAGGACAACCACCACGATGGCGCCGATGAAGACCGCCGGTGGAATCACCCGTGGTGCGCCGCCCGAAGACGACGTCGTGGCGTTGCCCGCATCGCCGCCAGAACCCTGCTTGGGGTCCGTCTTGCGAACTACAACAGGCACCTTAGCACGCTCCTTTGCTATGCCCGGCACTTGGCGACCACGCGGCCGTCAGGCCGGCCAGATGCCGGGCGATGGAAGACGACAGCGTTGCAATAGCGGATTATACTACTCGCGTCCTGCAGCGTCAAGCGGCGTCCGGACTCACAGGGGAACCTTGCCGAGAGCGTTTCGGTACACACATGGTGCTCGACGCGACCGCGGCGACTGGACCCGGTTGCGTCGTGACCAGAAAAAAACCGTCGACCCCATTGACACATGCAGGTGGTCATGCGGTATTCTTTACCTCGCGCCTCCGACTGGGGAGCGCATGTGGTTCCTTGAAAACCGGGCAGACTTGGTATGGAATCGAGTCTTGCGGAAGTACGAGTGACGAGAGTTCGGGTTCAAGTGATATCTGTGCAAATCGTCCGCGTGTTGCGTTGTGTATGCGATGCGCGGCGGAGATATGTACGGAGAGTTTGATCCTGGCTCAGGACGAACGCTAGCGGCGTGCCTAAGAAATGCAAGTCGAGCGGGGTGGAGCGATCCACCTAGCGG
>JAAYVH010000256.1 GCA_012517255.1 Chthonomonadales bacterium | reverse complement strand
TCGACAACTTCCGCGACCTCTTCGAGATCGGAAACCCCAACCCGACCGTTCACTTCTTGCGGTGCGGCATCAACAGCGCCTTCGTTGCGTGCTCGGCGGTGCTCGTGCAGCTCTTCTTCTCGTCGCTGGCGGGCTTCGCGCTGGCGAAGTACGATTTCCGGGCGCGCAAGGTCATCATGATCCTGATGCTCGCAACGATGCTCATCCCCGGCCAGGTGGTCATGGCCCCCATGTACGAGCTCATCTACCGGATAGGGCTCGTGGACAGCTACGCCGGGCTCATCGTGCCGGGAGCCGTCAGCGTCTTCGGCATCTTCCTGTTTCGCCAGTCCATCCTGCAGGTGCCCGATGAGCTGCTCCATGCGGCGCGCATAGACGGCTGTTCGGAGTTTCGCATCTACTGGGATGTGGTCATGCCCGTCTCACGGCCCATGATCGGCGCGTTCTGTTTGATCAGCTTCATGGGCGCTTGGAACTCGTTCCTGTGGCCCCAGATCATCCTCCACAACAGCGAGCGCTTCACCCTGCCCATCGCGCTGAACCAGCTCGTGGGACTCTATCAACAGCAGTACGGCACCCTGATGGCCGGCACGCTCATCAGCGTGCTGCCCGTCATCGTGATCTTCATGCTTCTCCAGCGGGAGTTCGTCGCAGGACTGACTGCGGGGGCGGTCAAAGGGTGAAACTGACACGGAGGGAGTTCATGGCCACAGCGGCGGCGGCAACAATGTCGGGCGAGATCGGTCAGCGAGACGACCGAATCGGCATCGTAGATACGCATCAGCACCTGTGGGATCTGAAGCGCCTCACCTTGCCGTGGCTGCCGACCACCGGGCCTCTGGCGGGCGACCACACTGTGGCGGACTATCTGCGCGCCACCGAGGGCCTTGGCATCGAACGGACCGTCTACATGGAGGTCGACGTCGCGCCTGACCAGCATCGCGACGAGGCCGCCTACGCCCTCTCCCTGTGCGGCAAGCGGGGCAGTCCCATGGTCGGCGCCGTCATAGGCGGACGCCCGGCATCGCCCGACTTCGGGCAGTACATGGCCGCGTTCCGCGGCAATCCGCGCGTCAAAGGGCTGCGACAGGTCCTGCATGCGCCGACGACACCTCAGGGCTACTGCCTGCAGCCCGAGTTCGTGAAGGGCATCCGGCTCCTGGGAGAGATGGGCCTCGTGTTCGACGTGTGCCTGCCCGCAGCCTACCTGGATGATGCGGATCGGCTTGCCGAGCTATGCCCCGACACACGGCTGGTCCTCGATCACTGCGGCAACCCCAACGTCCAGGCCGGCATACAGGACTCGTGGAAGCGATCCATGGATCGGCTGGCGCGAAGACCGAACATGACCTGCAAGATCAGCGGCATCGTGGCTTCGGCGAAGAGAGGCGCATGGTCGGCCGAGACCCTTGCGCCCTTCGTGGAGCACTGTCGCAGCGCGTTCGGCCCGGACCGGATCGTGTTCGGCACCGATTGGCCCGTATGCACGCTAGTGGCATCGCCGCGCGAGTGGATCGAAGCGCTTCGGCAGATCATCGCCCCATGGCCCACGGCCGATCGCCGCAAGCTCCTGCGCGACAACGCCGTGCGCGTCTACCGGCTGTGAGGGATCACGCGCCGGTCTGCTGTCGCCTCGGCGCATACCCTGCAGCGCGCCGATGAGCCCCCGACGCCGATGGGCCCTGAGCCGAACCTGTGTCGCTCGCCGGCTGGCCGAAGGCCTCCACGTCATTGCGAGTTCAGACGCGGCGTGGCCGCGGTGGGTGTATGAGAAAGCGTAGAGTGCTTTCTTAGGAGTTCAGACGCGGCGTGGCCGAAGGCCTCCACGTCATTGCGAGGAGCGCAGCGACGAAGCAATCCCGACCGGGTCGCGGCGAAGTGATCGGGATCGCCACGCTTCGCTCGCAATGACGGAACTGGCGTGCCGGCGGTCTGGCCGAAGGCACACACGTCATTGCGAGGAGCGGAGCGACGAAGCAATCCCGAGCGGGTACAGGGCGGACCTCCGCGGATCGGGATC
>JAAYVH010000255.1 GCA_012517255.1 Chthonomonadales bacterium | reverse complement strand
TGGGGTGATGGGGTGGCCGCCGTCGTTCCGGGGGCTTGCGACACCCGGCTACCATCCTTCGTCGCTACGCGACGGGTTCGGGTGATGGGGTGGCCACCGTCGTTCCGGGGGCTTGCGACACCCGGCTATCATCCACCGTCGCTACGCGACGGGTTGGGGTGATGGGGGGCGCCGTCGTCCGGGGGCTTGCGCCGCCCGGCTATCGTCCATCGTCGCTGCGCGACGAAATCCATACGCAACCCCATCGCGCAGCGACGGCAACGTGCCCGGCGTTCGTCGCTCCGCGACGATATCCGTACCCAATCCCATCGCCTAGCGACGACAACACGATCCACGACCGCCGCACCGCGACGACAACACGATCGACATTCGTCGCGGAGCGACGGTGGATGATAGCCGAGGTCCTTGGACCTCGGGAACGCGAGGACGCACCACATTCCCTCGCCCCTGGCGGGCGGGTGCAGGGAAGAGTCCTGCGCGCTCTGTCGTGCTCGTCTGCGACGAGCGCGCGAGGGCGGGTAGAATGGCGGCGCGATGGAGATAACGTTCCTCGGCTCGGGCACGTCGCACGGCGTGCCGATGATCGGCTGCACATGCCCTGTGTGCACGTCGCCCGACCCGCGCAACAAGCGATTCCGGCCCTCGATCCGGGTGGAGAACGGCGGGCGATACATCCTCGTGGATACGACTCCCGATCTGCGCATGCAGGCCCTGACGTTCGGCGTGACTCGGGTGGATGCCGTGCTCATCACGCACACCCACGCCGACCACATCTTCGGCATGGACGAGCTGCGGCGGTTCAACGCGCTCATGCACTGCGAGATACCGGTCTACGGCGACGAGCGCTCGCTGGCCGACATCCGCCGTATCTACGAATACGTGTTCGTGCCGACGCAGAAGGGCGGCGGCAAGCCGAAGATCAGGCTCCACGAGGCGCCGGAGCGGTTTGAGCTGTGCGGGCTCGAGGTGCAGGCGTTGCCGGTGTTCCATGGGGTGCTGCCGATCCTCGCCTACCGGTTCGACGATTGCGCCTATGTCACGGACGTCAGCCGCATCCCCGATGCCTCCATGGAACGCCTGCGGGGCCTCGACATCTTGATCCTCGACACGGTGCATCCGAAGCCGCATGCGACGCACTTCGGCATCAGGGAAGCGTTAGCCGTGGTGAAGGAGCTTCGCCCGCGACGGACGTTCTTCACCCACCTGTCGCACCACTACGAGCACGAGCAGACCAACGCGCTCCTGCCGGAGAATGTGCGTCTGGCCCATGACGGCCTGGTGCTGAGGTCCGATCCGTAGGTTCCGAGCGATGGCGCGCCTAAGGGCTCTCGTTGCCCGACATGTCCACGGCCGTCACGGCGTAGCGGGCGCCGGCAATCGGCTTGCGATCGACAAGCTCGGTCGCGATCGTCGAGCCGATCTGCACCCGTGCAGCGCCGTTCAGGCGATACACCCGGTAGTAGCAGAGGTCGCGAGCGTCCACCGGATGCCATGACACGCGCACGCCCCCGTCGGTGGGCGCTTGCGCAATGCCCCGAACGGCTGGCGGCGGCGCTTCATCGAAGGCGGCGGTGTAGACGGTCAGCGACATGGGCGCGACGGTGACGCGCATTTTGCCCGAGCGCAGCGTCACGGTTCCAGAGGGCCCGGGCAGATCGCCGAACGGATGATGCCGCACTCGGGCGGGATCATAGACGTACGTACGCATGCTGACGCTGCCCCGCTGATCCGGCACGGCGATCTCGACGGCGGTCGCGCGCCCATTCCGGTTGACGACGGCAATGCTCCATGCGCCGTCGCGATTCCGCACGACGGCGGCGCGGACCCGCGGGTCGTCGCTCGCGACGCGAAACGCCGTGGAGGGGCCGCGGAAGTACCGTGTCAGGAGCCCGTAGCCATAGTAGATCGCCCGGGTGGACCGGTCGGCGCCGCTAGCGCGGAAGAGACCCCAGCGGTTCAGATAGCCGGGACTGAAATCGTCCACGAGGTCCATGAACGTCCAGTAGCCCATGCCGTGGACGCCTGCGTTGATGGCCGCAATGACTGCCTCGGCGAGCTGGAGCGTCACCAGGGGCTCGGTGGGGGTCTCGAAGTAGACGCAGCGGTCGAGCCGGACGCCGTCCACAGTTCGTCCATCCTGCCTGGCCCCGAACTCGCCGAGGATGAAGGGCTTCTTCTTGTCGCGCGCGATGCCCACTCCCCATTCCAGCTTGCTCAGAAACCACGGGTAGAAGCGCTCGTCCTCGGGGCCCCGCTCGTTGAAGTAATGGTGTCCGCCGTACGCTGCCGTGATGTCGTCCATGTTGGCGGCTGCCCAGGCGATGGTGTGCCAGTAGTCCACGGGCGAGGCATCGGTGGCCAGCAGACCGACGGGGAGACCACGGCGTTTGATCTCGGCGGCGAGCGCCTGGTGGTACTGACGGAAGCGGGACAGGTTGCCCACCAAACTGCCCCAGCCGTCGAGCGACAGCTCGTTGGTCATGCAGTAGGTGCGCAGGTTTGTCAGTCCTTTGGTCCGCACGTAGAACTCGAGGTTATCGGCAACGCGCCGCGCCCACGCGGCCAGCTCGCCATCGTCGCGCGCATTGGGCGGGTTCCATGTGGTCAGGTAGATCTCGGTGCCGGTCTCCTTCATGCGCGCCATGTGCCGCGCGATCCGCTCCATGACGGGGCGATCGTAGTCCCAGTGGTCATTCAGGCGAGCGAACGACGGGTTGAGCTCGCGCCATCGCTTGAAGATGACCTCGTTGAGGTCCTCTTCGGTGGCCGGGAAGATGTGATGGAACGCGTGAAACCCGACGCCGCCGAAGTTCGGGTTCGCGATGGTGTCGTCTTTGGCGGCGATGTGGCGGAGCCTGTCGCCGAGGTCGGGCCACGGCGTCTGACGGCTCAAACGTTCCAGCGACGGACCGGCGAACCATGCCGTGCCGTGGGCATGGAGAATCAAGCTCAGGCGCGCGCTCCGCGTCCCGGCAGGAACGGCGCCGGAGGCTTCCAGCCGTTCCCATCCGGCGGTTCCGTTCTGGGCCGATGTGCGGCTGTGGGAGATGGCGGCTCGCGATCCGTCGGCGGCGACAAACTCGAGGGCCAGATAGGCGCCCGGGTTCTGGTCTATGCCTTCCGAGCGCACCCAAACCGACGCGCGGAGCTCGTCGCCCTCGCGAATGTCGTCGGCGAAATCGCGTCGCAGTTGCTGGTAGTTGAGCGTGCCCGACGGCTCGATGCGGATGCGGGCCGAGGCAAGTCCGTCGTGCCGTTGCGCCTCGTCGCAGGCGAACGACGCTTCGCCGATCCGCTCCCAGCCCCGGAGGTCGGCTGCGAAGGGCTCGGGGGACAGGTAGGTCTTGCGGTCCGGCGGGGCCTGCGGCACGATCGTGAGGCCGCAGAGGGCCGCACAGCATGCGAGCGCGAGCAGAACGTAGTTCATGGTTGCCTCTTCCCGTCTGAACGTCTGGGATCGGACCCCGGCGATGCGGCCCGGCGCCTCGGTTGAGGACTTCAGGCGCCGTCGTCCGCCTACACGAGGCAATCCGCCAGGATCTCCTTGGCGCGGGCATTGTCGTCTGTCGAGATGAGCACGCTCGCCCATCCGCCGTCGCGCCGTACGATGCGCATGGCATTGATGTTGATCTGCGGCTCGCGGAAGCGGGCGGCCAGCTTGGCCAGCGCACCGGCCTCGTCGGGGATCCGAATGACCAGCACCTCCTCGCCGACGGCATGATAGCCGCCGTCGGCTAGCGCACGCAGCGCCTCGTTGTAGGGCTCGGCTCGAAGAACCACCACGGCGTGGGCGTGGTCATCCGTGGCGTCTATGTCCAGTATGTTGACGTTGCGTGCCGCCAGGCGCTCGGCTATGTCCGCCAGCGTTCCGGGACGGTTGGCCTGTGTGATGATCGTTATCTGTTTCATGGTTGTCTCTCCGGATGCCTACGCCTTGCCCAACGACTGGGCCACGTCGGCCACGGCGCAGTCCACCATGGCTCTGGTGACATGCGGCATGGTGATGATGTGGGCTATGTCGCGGCTCGGCGCGATCTGCCATCGGTCAATGACCTCGCCGCCGGGGCGCGGGAAGACCACGGTAACCGAGTTGCGGTGACGCCATGCCTCGATGCCATGCTGTGCAAACTGCTGGATGGCATAGTCGGCAGTCTCGATGGAGCGCTGGACGCGCCGGCGCAGGCCATCCTCGCCCCATCGTTCGATGGCGCTCCACATCACCAGCGGGCTGATGGCATTGCGGCTGCCGGCGATGGTGGTATCCATGCAGCCCACATACTCAACGCTGCGCGCCACGCGATCCACATTCCGACGCCGGGCAAGCGCAACGCCGCACGGCATGGGGGCGCCGATGAACTTGTGGCCGGACACGGCGATGGAATCGATGCCGGCATCGAACCCGAAGGGCTGCGGGTCCTCAACGTAGGGGAGGATCATGCCCGAGAGCGCCGCATCGGCGTGGATATAGTGGCGCGTGATGGCAAGGTCCTTGAGCATCTGGCTGATGCGCGGCAGGCTGTCAACGGCCCCGTGCATCGTCGTGCCGATGTTGGCCATGATGATCGGCGGCACGTCGCGGCGGAGCTTCAGGGTCTCGTAGAGGTCATCGTAGTCCATCTCTCCGTTGTCCTGACCGCGAATCATGATGCTGCGCGCCCCCAGCACCCGCACGATCTTCGCAACGGAGTAGTGCGTGTGCTCGGAGTAATACACCACTCCGTCGGGGAACAGCTCCCGGCCCAGATAGAGCCCGTAGAGGTTGCCCTCGGTGCCGCCGGCTGTGACATAACCCCAGGTCGAGCCCTCTTCGGCGCGGAGATGCATCTGGAAGAACCGGACGACGTCCCGCTCGAACTCGAACGTGTTCTCCCTGTAGATGGAGTCGGCGAAGGGATCGCCGACGTTGTTCAGGGAATACCGCATGAACGGGGCCAGGTTCGTGTGGTCGTAGTCCTGACTGCAGGGATATCCGATGAATGTGGGCGTCAGCCGCTCGATCTTCGTCAGGAATGCCGCCAGTCTGGCCGAAGCAGCCGGCGGCAGTGGCGGCATGGGCTCGAGATCGTCGTTCACCGTTGTTTGGTTCAGTGTCGCGCTCATCCTGCGCTCTCCTTGCACCTCGTCGTGTCGAGGGAGCTTGCTGGTCTACCGGTTCAGGTAGTCAGGAATCCGTACTCTCTTATCATACAGCAGTACGCCCCGGCACGCCGGGAGTCCTTCCATCGGCGCCGATTGTGCCATCCCGGCACGGGCCGCAGCCAACAGAGCCGGGTTCACGCGCGTCTCAGGGCGTGGCTGACATGGGACGCGACTTCGCGCTCTCGCGTACCAGGCGGAACCACGTCGTCGGATCCACCACCTCGACGTTCAGCTCGGGCCGGATGGCTTTGAGACGCTCTATCGTCGCCTCTACCTGGCTGGGAGAGGTCCAGACGATCCGGAAGAAGTGGAAACTCGGCGTCTGGGAGCGCCGGGTCTGGATCGCCCGCGCCATGATCTCCGCGGTCTGCTCGACACCGGCGAAGTTGCACGCGTCGTTGATGAGCTCGGTCACCGGCATGCCTTTCCAGACATGCGTCTCGGGAAGTTGCCCGCCCGTTCCGTGGAGGTCCATGACTATCGTCGCGAAGCCGTCGGGCGAGAACTGCGCGAAGGCGTCCTTGACGGCCGGCGTCGGTTGATCCCAGTCGAGCACCATGGGCGACATGGTCATGTCGGCCTCTCGGTAGAATGCGCGGTTGTGTCGGACGAACAGGGGCAGATACTCGGGCCGGATCCGGTTCGGGTTCATGTAGCCGGCGGCGCTCGCGTCTGCGGCGAACGTATCATTGGGCGAAGCCGTCTCATACACGTGCCGAATGATGTCGGGATAGGTCTCCAGCAGATTCGGGTTGATACCCCAGCACAGCGGGATGCGTCCGCGAGCGGGGTCATCCCAGTGCTTCGGCAGAAAGTCGTAAAGAGGCGTGGCGGAATCGTAGTCCGCCATGAGAATGCACAGATAGGTCTTCGCCTGCGCCGCGACCGAAGGCGTCACGCGCCGCTGTTGGAGCGGCTTTCGCGGCGCATGACTGTGGAATGACTGGTTGAAGCAATCGCTGGCCACGGTGTTCTGGTAGCAGTTGTAGGGCGAGATGAGCCACACCGTTTCCCATTCGGTCGGCACCGGATCGTGCTTGCTGGGATGGCCCGGCATGTTGCTGTATTTCTGGAACGCGAAGAAGCCCGCCATCTCGGTCATATGCTTGCCGCCCGATTGGCCGAGCATCTCCTCGAGAAGCATCGTGTACGTGGCGAGATCGGTGCCGAGAGGCTGGTCGGGATCATCGCCCGGCTTCTCATCGCCCCATGGTGACAGATCGAACGTGAAGGCACGGTTCTTGACGGCCCAGTCACGCGTGAGCACATAGCCGATGTCACCGCGGGCGCGGGTGGCGTAGGCGTCCTCGTAGAGGCAGAACAGGCGGCTGGAGCACTTCCCCTTCGCAAGGTACTCACGGATGAGCCATCGCACAGCATCGTTCTTGGCGCTGCCGGTCTCCTTGCCGGTGAACATCCCGCGCAGGTCACTCAGCACGCGGAGTTTCCATGGCTCGAGATAGCGTTCGGCCCACTCGGGGCTCAGGACGACTCCATCCTCCACGCCTGCGATGGTTGTTGCGAGGTTGATCGTCGCGGGCACGGCGGGATCCCAGATGACGGCGCCCCGCACGCGGCGGCCCACAAGATCCCTCAAGGCGCTGATGTCGGCCAACGGACGCACCTCGCGCCCGTGCATCCATCCGCCCGGACGCGAGAGCGCCTCCTGCCAGTAGGCGGGACGGGCGTTCGCTCTCGACAGGATGTAGACCGACGGCGTTCGGCGGTTCGCGATCCCCTGCAGACACGCAACCGCCATCGCCTCATCGTACGACTCCGGCGTTCCATTCTGGCTGATCGTGTAGGTGTAGATCGGCGGCGGCGGCGCGGCTGTGTTCATGGATCGTCCTCCCTTTCGCTCCCATGCTCCTGCATGCGCGGATCGCGTGACTGAGTGTCGTGGACCTACCGGCCGGCCAGCTTGCAGCGCATGCCGACGAACCCCAGCGCGGGAACGGTGACCTCGACGGCGCCGTCCTCGGTCACAGAGGCGGTTCCCGCTGTCGGGACGATGACGTTTGGCTGCTCCCACGTGTTGGCGGCTTTCGGATCGGGTCCCGTGAGGACCTCCGCTTCACCTACCGATTGGACGACGGCATCCGTCAGGGCCGTCCTGAGCGTCACAGGCTCTGTCTGGCTTCTGTTCACGGCGAAGACGGCCAGCGTCCCGTCGTCCTCATGCGCAGCCGAGACGTCGAGCACGGGCGTCTCGCCGCGTGCGCCCGCCGTGTATGTCGGGCAGTCCAGCAACGGCACGAGCGACTTGCCAGCAGCGAGTTCGGCCATGATCCGGAACGGGTGGTAGATGCTCTGCACGAGGAGCCCGTCCCTCTTGGTAAGCAGCGGAGCGATGATGTTGACGATCTGGGCGATGCAGGCGATCTTCACGACATCGGCTCGCCGGATGAACGCGTTGAGGTACTGGGCGCACACGAGAGCGTCCTCGAGATTGTAGACTTCCTCGATCAGGTGAGGGGCGCGCGTCCAGCGGCCGTCCATCTCGTTGGCCTTGTACCAGACGTTCCACTCGTCGAAGGAGAGGTAGACGCGCTTGTCGGAGCGCTTCAGGCCCCGCACGTAGGCGAAGAGGCCGGCGTAGTCCTCGATGATCCGCTCGATCTCGACGCCTTCGGCAAGGAACCAGTCGGTGTCGTTGCGGTGGTTCTCGCTGTAACGATGGGCTGACACATAGGACACATGATCCCAGCAGTATTCGAGAGCTTCGCGGTCCCACTCCATGTACGTTTTCATGCCTCTGCCCGACGAACCGCACAGCACCAGCTCGACGGAGGGATCGAGACCGCGCATCAGCTTGGCTGCCTGATCGGCCCGGCGCGCATACTCCATCGCCGGAACATGGCCCGCCTGCCAGGGACCGTCCATCTCGTTGCCGAGGCACCAGACCTTGACGCCATAGGGGTCGCGATGACCGTTGGCGACGCGCCGATCCGCCCAGTAGGTGCCGGGCGGCATGTTGCAGTACTCCACCAGAGCCTGAGCTTCTTCGGCCCCCTTGGTGCCCAGGTTCACCGCCAGCATGGGCGACGTGTTGGCCTGCCGGCACCATGCCATGAACTCGTCGGTGCCGAACTGGTTCGCTTCGAGGCTCTTCCATGCGTAATCGGGCCGGACGGGCCGCTGCTCACGAGGACCGATCCCATCGGTCCAATCGTAGCTGCTGACGAAGTTGCCCCCCGGATAGCGCATGAGCGGCATGCGCAGCTTGCGGATCGCCTCGATCACGTCGGTCCGAAATCCGTTTGCATCCGAGAGCGGGCTCTCGGGGTCATAGACGCCCTCATAGACGGCCCGACCCATGTGCTCGAGAAACCCGCTGAAGATGCGACGGTCAATCTCGCCGCGATGGCGCTGGGTATCCAGACTAAGTGATGCGCGCATGCACGCCCTCCTGTGTCAAGTCGTGACGAAGGGCCCATTCGGCGACGGCGCGTCGAACTCCTGCCGGGATCCGATCCGTCGGCATGCCCGGCAAGCGTCGGTCCGTCGCCTTCTCGCGCAGCTAGCTTCCGGAGATATGGAATGGGTGGAGGACATCAGGAGAACCGTTGAGAACTCCTTTCTTGTCGAGAGGGGATGCGCGTTCAATGGAGAGAGACTGAGGGGTATGACCGCCCCCTGTGAAGCTCTGCACCTCATGAAGAGAGTGCGAGCGATGGTTGCCGTTGCCCGTTGGCGGTCTGAGTGAACGTGGTTATGCGGAAACGTCATTGCGCTGACGCAGACGATGCGTTGAACTGATCGTTCAACCGTGGAGGAGCGGACGCCATGCCAGACAGAGAGACACATCACGACAACAACGAGCTTGAACGTGCGTATCATCAAGCAGTCCCACATCACCGCCGTTCGACACGAAGCATTGCGGGCCTACTGGGCCTGTTGGCTGCCGGCAGCGCTATGGCGTTGGCAGCCCTCCCATCGAGAGCCAGAGATGAAGGGCCTGGATCCGGGGCGACTGTCAGGCTGGTCTCCCATCAAGGGGGGAGAGCTGAGCCTGCCATGGCGGCAGGTGATGAACCCGCTGCCAGAGTCGCCTCTCGCGGCAAGAGCCCCTTCAGCCTGAGCGGCATGGAGGGCGATACGCGACTTGGCGCCGACGGGCAGTGTCCCGATGGCGACGTACTCCGGCAGGAGCAGATCAACGGCATACTCGTGACACGAGTGGGTCCCGGCATCCCTGAGCTGGATCAACTCTATACCCGCATGATGGCGCTCACTAATGTGCCCGGAGCTGCCTTTGTCCTGTGCTACAAGGGGAGATTGGTGTATGCCGCCGGCTTTGGGTACTCGAATCTTGAAGATAAGATTCCCTTCACGCCATATACCCTTTGCGAGATCGGGAGCGTGTCGAAAGTAGTAGCATGTACTAGTATGTTAACGGCAGTTGAAGAGGGGCGAATTCGTCTCGATACTAAACTAGTACCAGTGCTTGAAGAACAATTGGCTAAGAGAGGATATCCCCCCGTACCGCAAAGAAACCCGGCACTTGACGCCATCACGCTCAAAGATGCCATGAATCATTCTGACGGTTATTTTTGGGATGGAGCGCAAGCTGATAAAATCGGTCAAACCTTAGGGATTCCAGCAGAAAGCGTGACGGATATTGACGTTTGTCGCTATTTGTTGAGATTTCCGCCACGCTTCACCCCAGGTACCAAATCAGAATACGGATCACACGGGCTGCAGTTAGCCTTGGCTGTTTGTGCTATGGAAGAAAATACGGATCCTGAAACTTACATTAAAAACCGATTGTCTCGACTGGGCATCTTTGATGCATATTGCAATGGAAGTCATCGAGGTGCCGATTATAACCCTGAGGCGACACCCAGCTATAATTATGATGGCAATACTGGGAGTTTTTCTAAGGGAGCCGCTTACAGAGGAATGTGGAAAGACGAAGGTAGTGCAGTTGGTTCCTGGGTTATGTCCCCCGTCTCTCTTGCGCGTTTTGGGGATCGCTTCCTGGACGTCTACCGCGACCCAGCCCGCATGTCGGACTTGATCATCAACAACCGATCAGACAAGAACGGTGGCTATGCGCTTGGGTGGATGAGCACGAAACTGCCAGATGGCGACGGTTGGTATTTAGGCCATGGTGGCTCAATAGGTGGTTGGCGTACGGCTCTTACTTCCGGTTGGAACGGATTTACGATCGTAGGCATTTTCAATTCGGAGGATAGAAGGAATAACGTCCTGGGCCACGCCTTGTACAATCCGGTTCCTGATAGCATGTTTGACGAGTATAACGTCCCACGCGAGACTATTCCGCCATCCTGTAGAGATCTCTTGAGGAAGTTGAGTACGAGGATACAGAGGGGAGGGTTTAGTCGTGATCTATGGACGGCCGCTGGGTATCCGAACTAGAGCATCGGAATCAATGCGTTGGTGGGATGGTTTCCTTATGGACGAGTCCATGGCGTAAGTGACTTAGCAGTAACTTGCGGCGCCTGACGGGACGCATTGCGGCATCTCGATGTAGGCTCGTGACCGAGGGGCTCCCCGGGGTGTCTCGTAGGAACGCTGCAGCATATCCAGGGTAGGCCCCTCATCAGCCAATGTGTCGGTCCAACACAGCTACCCGCCTGCCGCCATTCGGGCCATGGCGATGAAGTTGCGGGCGCCGTGCTCCGTGTAGGTGCCCGAAGCGGTGCCGCCGAGAATGAAAGCCGTTGGACCAGCCTGCCGAAGCCGCTCGCGAGCGATGGCGACGACCTCGTCTTCAGGCAGAGCGTTGACGATCTCCATGTCGTCGAGGTTGCCGACGAAGCAGAGACGATCGCCGGCGAGACGGCGGGCCTCGCCGAGATCCGCCACATCGCCCCAGGGCGGAGCCTCCAGCGGGTCGAGGGCGTCCATGCCGAGGGATGCCAGCTCCTGCATGAACCGCATCACTCTGCCGTGATTGTGGTAATAGGCGATGGCGCCATGGCGATGCATGGTTTCGATGAGCGGGCGGTCGAACGGCTCGATCAGCGCGGCGAAGGCTCTGTGGCCGAGCTGGACGGTGACGTATTCGCCGCCAACGATCCTGAAGCCGTCCACGCCCGCCTCGCAGAGCCGATCCACATAGGCAATCAATCGTTCCGATGCTGTGGCCACGAGCTTGACCATGAGATCCGGCGCCTCGGCCCACGCGAGCGCGAAGTCCTCGGGCGAGAACCAGTCGGCCGGCACACAGACGGCGTTGCCGAGTCCCACCATGACGAAGCCTGCGTTGCCGATGCGGTCGCGCCACGCTCGATAGGCAGTCAGATCCACCGGCGGCGGCGCATAGGGGATGGCGAGATAGCGCTCGACGTCCTCGAGCGTCTTGAATGGGAACTCGACGGTTGCCGATGTGATGGACGTCCGCCGGATACGGCGAGTGAGCGGCCCCAACGGCGTCTCGTAGACCACGGTAGTTCCGTCCGGCGTATCCTCGCGGCGAATGACGGCGGCGCTGCCCAGGAACGGATCGGCCCCGCTGCCTATATCGAGCAGAATGTCGGTTTCGCGTATGAGCTCCTCGCCGATGGGGCTGTCCGCCGATATGCGCCCCATGGTGAACGGCGCGACGGGCACGCGATCAGGCGTGCCGCCCCGCATGGCGGTTAGCAGTCGGTCTCGCGATGTCATAAGAGCGCTCAATGAACCTCCAGGAGGCGGCGGGAGGCCGTGACGATTATGGCGGCCGTCGTGTCATAGCCGAGTTTGTCGGTCTGCAGCACCATGTGGTAGGCGCTCGTTTCGTTAATGTCGCGTCCGAAGACGGCCTTGCAGAAGTCCTGACGCTCTTTCTCCAGACGCTTCGTGAGATCGAGCGCCTCGTCGGGTCCAAGGTTCAAGCGCCGCATGGTCTCGCTGACGCGGAACCCCTGGGAGGCCTCGAGGCGAACGTTCAGGGCATGCTGCAGCACGAAGTTGGCGCCGCGTCCCACGATGATCTTCTTGCCCTGTTGCGCCACGGCCAGCAACACCGGCGCGAGATGCTGCTTGTAGGACTGTGCGTCCATGTGCGGCCCGCCGACCATGTTCTGCACCATCTGGGTGACCCATGACTTGGTCTTCTCGTCGAGCTCACGCACGATCTGCTCGCGAACGTTGGCGCTCTTGGCGATCGCCTCGATGATCTCCGTATCCCAGATCGTCCAGTCCTTGCCCAGTTGCGGCGCGACCAGCTTGGCTACCGTCAGACCGCCTGCGCCATACTGCCGCGAGATGGTGATGATCTGAGTGATCCGTTTGGGCGGGGGCGGAACGGACTGCGCGCGTTCCTTGCGTGCTCGCTCCTTCAGGACCCACTCGGTGACACGCTGCTCGATCAGCTTTTCCTCAGGTCCGATGCGCATGCTGCACCTCCTGCGGGCGGGATGCCTATGGATTAGACGAACGACGAACGGAATCCTGCACGGGCAGTCGGGCGTAACGCACGGCGATCAGGTCATCCAATGGGTTCGCTCGTCCCAGGCATGCAGCAACGAGAGCAGATGGTCCGGCGCGTCGGCGCCCGCGCTGTCGGCCAGGTTGGCGAACTGATAGGGGTCGGCCCTGAGGTCGTACAGCATGGAAGGGCGTTCGGCCAGCCGCCGCGTGCCCGCGACGAATGGCACGAAGCACATGTGATCCGGGGTGCGGATGCCTGCCCCGCCGCCTGTTTCCACAATGGCGTGTCTCGGCGTGTCTGAGCCTTCATCGCCGCGCGCAATCCCGGCGAGATCGCGGCCCGGCATGTGGGCAGGTACGGGCAGCCCGATGAGGCTCAGCAGCGTCGGCGCGACGTCTACCAGCGAGGCCACATGCCCTGTTGCCACGCCAGGGCCGAGCTTGTTCGGCGCGCGGAGGATCCACGGGATGCGAATGGACTCCTCGGTCGGTCCGCCTTTCTGAACAAGGCCATGGCTCCCGAGGTTGTCGCCATGATCGGATGTGAAGAGCACGACGGTGTCTTCCGTCATGCCGGCGCGATCGAGCGCTGTGAGCATGCGCCCGAGCGCATCGTCGGCCCATGTGGTCAGGCCTCGATACTCGGCGATCAGCGCGCGGAGGTCGTAGCCTTCGGGAAGGCGATCGGCATAGGGCAGGCCGAGGCTGTAGTACCGGAAGTCGTAGCGGTAGACCTTGAGCCAGTGCTCCTCGTCGGCGATGGGCTTCGAGAGGTCAACATTCGGCCGCAGCGTCACATCCTGCGGACTGAACATGCGCAGGTAGCGCTCCGGCGCATCGGCCACGGGGCAGTGGGGCGGCGAGATGTTGTAGAAGAGGAAGAACGGTTCGGGCGAGTCGGCCCGCTCCTCCAGGAACCGCTCGATGCGCTCGGCCTCGTAGTCCACGCTATAGGCTGACGGCACGAACTCCGGGCCGCCGTCCTCGGTGAAGCTCTGGCCCGAATGGCAGTGATGGACCCGCGGGATGACATAGTGATCGAAGCCGACATCCTGCGGCCATGAATGGATGTGCCACTTGCCGATCACGGTGGTGGAGTAGCCCGCGCCGCGCAGTAGCTCAGCGATGGTGGGCTCTTTGAGATGCGGCCGACCCTTTTCGGGATATTCCGGCATGGCGTGGTCGCCGGGCTTCGTCGGATAGGCGACGTTGGATACTCCGCCGGTGCAGGACCGATTGTACATGCCGGACAGGAGCACCGAACGCGCCGCCATGCACACCGGATAGTTGGTCACGGCGGTTTCGAAGCGAACGCCCTCACGGGCCAGCCGATCCATGTTCGGCGTGCGGACCTCAGCGTTGCCGTAGCAACCGACCTCGAAGGCTCGCAACTGATCGCATGTACACACGATGATGTTCGGCTTGCGCATCCCGAGACTCCTTGATCCTGCCTAACGTGATTTGAGCATCTTCATGAGCGCGTCTATGTCGGCGCGAAGCGTCCTCCTGGCGGCAGCGTAGCTCCGCGGGAACGCGCGATCGAGGCGTCGGGCCAGGGCCTTGAGGCTCTCGAGATACGCGCGGGCAACGGGCGCTCCGTGTGGCATCGCCATGATGCGCAGGAATCGCTCGCGTACCGGGTTGACGGCTGTGCTGGCGGCGCCCCAGATCAGCATGCCCGGATAGCACTCGACGAGATCGCGCAGCGCCTCCCGACCTTCCCGGCTCCCGGTCTGCGCCGCGATGGCCTCCCCGATGGAGCGTTCCGGATCGTAGGTATCCGGATGGTACGCATAGTCGGCACACGTGTACAGGGGGATGCGGTTGATCTCATTCTGGCTGTGCATCGGGTTGGCCATGTAGCCCTCGATCACCGTATGGAGGTCCGGATCGCGACCGATGACGGGACCCAGATGCATGGTTGGGTTGGCGTCGTTGACGGGATAGTTGTCCCAGAGGAACAGACGATGGCCGCCGATGCGGCGGAACGTTCGCGCGGCTGCCGTCGTGATCCGGCCAACGACGCTGTCGCCGGTCCAGAAGAGATACACGTCGGGATCGAGCTCCCTAGCAAGCGTCTCGAGGTAGGGGCGCTGTTCAGCGCCTGTACCGTCGCCCCAGTAGAAGGTGGGGCAGAAGATCATCTGTGCGCCCGGATCGCGCTGGCGGAGACGACGCAGGATCGCGTTGACCATGCGTGCCTGACCGGATGCGTCTATGCCCTCCGTGATGTCGTCGAGTGAGATGTTGAACCAGCGGACGCCAAGGCTCTGCATCCACGCATAGTGCTGCCAGAGCAGGTCCATGTCCTCGTCCGACCCGTAGCGCACGATCCTCTGGGTGCAGATGTTCGGGTTCATGCTGAAGCAGAACGTGATGCCCGCCTTCTTGCATGCGGCCACGACCTTCTCGTACGCGCGGCGCTTGCCTTCGGGCAGCGGCTCCCACCATCGGTTGATGTGCGGATCGCCCCAGCGGTAATGCTCGATATCGCACATGCTGCCGTAGCAGTTCATCAGGAAGTTCATGCGGTACCGCGCGATCCAGGGTATCTCAGCGAGGTACTGCTCGGGCTTCCACAGCCATCCCTTCATGCCCCGAAACGCGAAACGCGCGCTGCCGCCGTCCGCCTCTCTGGCTTTGGCGGGGATGGTCAGTCCGGGGCTAACGCGTTCATCCAGCGTGACCCTGAAGTCCCGACGCAGGTCACGCCTCAGCTCATAGCCGTCTGGAGCAATCGCCGCGCGGGCCACCATGAACCATGGCGGCATGCCGGCTGTCCCCTGCGCTTCGGCGCACCGGATCGTCAGCCTGTTGTCGCCGACCTTCAGGGCTCCGTCAGGCACGGCAAAGCGGCGCACGGCCCAGGCGTTGTCTGGGAAGCCGCTGGGTCCGTCATGGAGAATGGTCTCGTTCAGCAGGATCGTGATCTTGCACGGTCGGGGAGCGTCATCATCGCGCGCCCGCATGTACAGGAACAGGCCGGAGGCGGAGCGCTCCGCCTGAAACGAGGCGCTCATCGTTGACCGCGCGCCGGTTGACGCCGCGTAGACGTAGTTAACCGGACCCTCGCCGTGGTGGTACGCTCCGAACAGCGATGCTGCGCCTCCGGCGAAGTCGGAACCCTCGAGATAGACGATCGGAGCTGCGAGAGCGACGATGAGCAGAAGCGCGTTCACAGCGAGGTCACCTTCCGTCGCCGAGCGGACGGCGGAACGGCAAAGCTCACAGCGTACTCGACGCCGACCTCGCAGCCCCGCACCCTGGCAAGCGCTTTGTAGTAGTCAACGTACGGGAAGCGCGACACCCCGCCGCGGAACAGCGCATGCGTTCGCGCCGCCCGTTCCCACAGCGCTATGTCTTCGGCGGTGACTTCGAGATAGACCTCCGGCACGAAGCCGTCGCGGTCCTCCCAGTTTTCGGCATAGTAGATGGGTCCGGCGCTATGGGCCGGCAGCGACCGCTCAAAGCCCTTGATGGCCGCGTAGAACACGGCGTCAGGCACGTTCAGCGCGGCATTGGTGTGGTCCTTGTGCATGCTGCCCTGCCAGTGGGTGATGATGACGCGCGGCCGACACGCGCGAATCACGTCGCAGATGCCGAACTTCACCTCGTCGTTGACCGGCAGCTCGCCGTCTCCGTAGTCGAGCATGAACAGCTCGGCGCCGTAGACGCTGGCAGCCTCCTGGGCCTCGTTGCGCTTCTGCGCGGCATACTCGGCAGGCGGCATCGTGGGATGGCCCTTCTCGCCGGTGGTCAAGTGGAGCATGGCGATCCGCTTGCCCTGCCGAACGTGCGCCGCCAGCGCCATGCCGCAGGCGATCTCGCAGTCGCCGATATGACCGCCGATGGCCAGAACGTGCACGGGTTCCATCATCCAATCTCCTTGCGCAAGATGGCGAAGCGCCGCGTGATCCTGAAGCCTGCAGCGCGATAGAGCCTGTCCGCCGTTCGCTCGTCCGACCATAGAAACCATGCGCAATGCAGCCCCTGAAGCCTCATGGACTCGAGCGTGCGGTACATCAGCAGATGCCCGATCCCTCTGCCGCGTTCGTGGGGATGCACGCCGATGGGGCCGAAGCGCTCGACCTCGTGGTGGCTGAACCCGATCACGGAATCGCCGCACGTCGCCAGCCAGACGCGTGTGGGCGCTTCGCCTTGCTCAATGCGGTCTATGGCGGTTCGGGCGAAGCGCTGCCAGTCGCCGCGGAAATGCTCGCCGAGGAACGCGAAGAGCGCCGGTATGAGCTCCGGCGTGTAGGGCACAACGTGCGTACCCTGCGCCGCCAGCGCCGCTTCTCGCCCGCTCAGCCATGACGGCATGCGGATCGCCGCTAGGTCGCACTCCATGGCAATGGGCCGGGACACAACCTCATAGCCGCGTTTCTGAAGGAACGCAAGACCCTGGGCGCACGCCTGCTCGTCAACGCCCGGCGTGAAGTAGCCCGGCGCGTAGGGCGAGATCGCGGCCGTTCGGCATCCGCGGCTCACGAGGAAGCGCTCGGCATCGTCGAGAAGAGCCGAGCCGATTCCCGCATGCCGATGATCGGTCCGCACGCCAAGCAAGGTGATCCAGCCAACGCCGACCTCCGGCGGGGCATCCTCCAGCGCAAACCGGCGCACCAGCGCGAGGGCGAAACCGGCCACGTTGCCCTCAACGACGGCCACTCGACCTCCGTCGGGATCGAAGTTGGGATCGAGAAGCGCCTTGCGCACGAACACGCTGCGTGACACCGGATCGCACGGGAGCGCATCGCGCAGCACGTCGAGCACTCCGGTCAGGTGCTCGCCGCGATAGGAGCCGATGGCGTACCCCGGCCGCACCTCAGCGCTCCTTTCGGAAGGTTGCGCATGCCTCGACGAACGCGGCAAAGAGCCGCGCTGATATTGCGCAGGTGTCCGCCATCTCCTCAGGATGGTACTGGACGCCGATGACGAAAGCGCGATCCGGGGCTTCGACAGCCTCGATGAGTCCGTCCTCCGACCATCCCACAGCGCGCAGAGGATCGGCCACGTCCCGGACCGCCTGATGGTGGAACGTGTTCACAGCGAACTCGGCGACGCCGAGGGCGGCCCGCAGGACAGACCCCGCGGCCATCCGCAGTCCGTGCGTCGCCTGCGAGCCGGGCTCTTCCTGACGGTGCTTGAGGGGGCCGCCGTCCCTCTCGGAAGTCCCGCGCCATTGCGACGGCACATCCTGCCACAGCGTTCCACCCAGCGCCACGTTCAGCGTCTGGATGCCTCTGCAGATGCCGAGGATCGGCATGTTGATCTCGAAGGCGCGACGCGTCAGGGGCAGCTCGAAGGCGTCGCGCGGACGATCGAGCTCGACTGTCGGGTGCGTCTCGGCGTCGCCGTAGAGCGACGGCTCCAGGTCCCTGCCTCCGGACAACAACAGCCCGTCCATGCGATCTGCGAGGCGTGCCGCAGCAGGATCGGCGACGTTGGGCATGAGAACCGGCATGCCGCCGGCGTTCCACACGGCCCGGGCGTAGGCGTGCTTGAGCTGGTCAGTCCAGACTGACTGGTCAGCCACGCTGTGCGTCGTACAGGTGATTCCGACAATGGGTCGCAATGACACGGGCAGTCTCCTCCGAGGGAAGGTGCATGCGGCCACGGGCAGGCATGGACGCAAGCGTCCTATTCTGAGCGGAGCCCCGGACATCCTGCCCGCACGCAACGTGCTATAGCTGCCGCCGATCAGCGGCGATTGCGGTATACCGTATGCACCCGGGCGGACTGCCGATCGGGGCTGCCGTGTGCACGGAGGTAGGCATGCGTTCACTCATTCACCGACGCTTGATCGCGCTCTGCGTGGCTTCCCTGTGGCTGACGCCGCTCGCACCTGCGGCGTCTGCGCAAGACAAGGATGACAATCAGGCCGTCGCCAAGGCCAAGGACCAGAAGGCCGAAGAGCTCAAGCTCGAGGACCTTTTCCCCAAGAAGAGCTTCTTCGGCAAGCGGGCACGAGACCTGGCGTGGTCACACGATGACCGGTATCTGGGCTATCTCTGGAACGCCTACGACGATAAGGGCTACGACCTGTGGATCTATGACACCAGGGAGAAGAAGTCCAGGCGGCTAACTTCGCCGGAGGTTATGCTCCCCTTCGACCGCGAGCTGAAGGCCATCATCGAGCGCTACAAGAAGGACAAAGAGGAAGAGGAGCGGCGCAAGAAGCTGACGGACGAGGAACGGAAGAAGCTCGAAGAGGAGGACGAGAAGAAAGAGAAGGAGCGCAAAGAGCCGCTCAAGGAATACGCTGGCATCGGCGAGTTCGAATGGGCCCACAGGTCCGATGAGCTGCTCTTCACGTATGCGGGCGATATCTACCGCCTCGAGATCGGCAAGGACGCGCCGAAGCGCATGACGAAGACGGTCGAAGGCGAAGCCGGGCTCAAGTATCTCAAAGATGACAAGGGGTTCATCTTCCGGCGCGGCGACGGCATCTTCCGCGCGCGCTTCGACAGCCCGGAGATCGTGCAGCTCAACCCGACGCTGCCGGACGGCATGCGCATGGGCGACTACCGCCTCTCGCCGGACGAAACGAAGATCCTCCTGACGGCCTCCAAGCAGAGCGGCAAAGACCGCGAAGTCACCTACATCACCTATCGGCAACGATTTGCCGAGGCGAGGACCGCCGGCCGCAACGTAGCCGATGACCCATTCAACTCCGAGCAGCGCGCCTACATCGTGGACCTCAACGACGACCCGAAGGCAGAGCCGCTCAACGAAGGCAAGCCGTGGGAGATATGGAAGTGGCCCGCCGGAGATGAGCTCGGCCAGTTCATCGTGCACGAGGAGCCCTGGTCGCCCGACTCGAAGAAGCTCGCCTTCGCCACATGGAAGCGCACCAAGCGCGAGCTGGAGATATGCATCGCCGACACCGTGGAGAAGAAGGTCACGACGGTGTACAGGACGACCCACAATGGCGAGCATACGACGCCGGGAATGACCGATCCGTTCTTCCGCAAGGACGGTTCGACGATCCTCGCGCTGCTGGAGCAGAGCGGCTATCGGCATCTCTGGGAAGTGAACCCTCTGACGGCCGGAGCGACGCAGATAACGCGCGGCGACTTCGAGGTGTACCCTCTGAAGCTGAGCGAGGACGGCTCATGGATGCTCGCACGGTCGAGCAAGGAGAGCCCGGCGCGCATGAACCTCTATCGGGTCGAGCTGGCGGACGGCTCATTGACGAGGCTGACCCACAGGGAGGGGAGCTACAGCGATGCCGCGCTGAGCCACGACAACAAGAAACTGGCGCTCATGTTCGGTTCATGGCGAAGCCTGACCGAGCTCTACGTGCAGCCCGCCATAGGCAAGAAGGATGAGGTCGCAATCACATCCTCCCATCCCGGCACGCTGGACAAGGTGCACAAGCTTGTGGCGGAGCTCTTCAGCTTCAGGAATCGCCATGGCCACACGGTCTACGGTTACCTGCACAAGCCGCCCAACTGGAAGAAAGGCGAGAAGCGCCCGCTGCTGATATACACATACGGCGGGCCGCTGGGAACCGGGCATTCCGTGGTGGACGGCGCATTCGGGGGCGACGGCTACTGGTTCGCCATGTGGATGGCCTGGAAGCATGGCTATCTGTGCGCAACCATTGATCCGCGCGGGTCATCGGGCTATGGCGCGGTGTTCGGCAATGCGAACTGGGAGCAGCCCGGCAAAGCGCAGGTCGAGGACCTGAGCGACGCGGTGAAGTACCTCGACGAGACCTACGGCGTGGATCGGAAGAAGGTCGGCGTGCACGGATGGTCGTTCGGCGGCTTCCAGACACAGATGTGCATGTACACGGCGCCCGACGTCTTCACGCTTGGCATTGCGGGAGCAGGGCCGACCGAATGGCAGAACTACAACAACTGGTATTCGGGCGGCGTGATAGGACCCGCCAAGGTCGGCAAGCCCGACGAGCTGGACAAGTACTCGCTGACGAAGCTCGCCAAGAACCTGAAGGGTGACCTGATGCTCCTCCACGGCCTCGAGGACACGAACGTTCTGGCGCAGGACACCATCAAGGTCTACCGTGAGCTTCTGCAAGCCGGCAAGGGCCCGCAGGTCGAGCTTGTCCTCGATCCGACGGGCGGCCACGGTCTCGGAGGGGACCTGAAGACCAAAGAGCGATTCCAGATATACGAGGCGTTTATCCTGAGGCGGTGGGCGAAATGAGTGTGCTCGTACGGTCTCGCACGATCGGACTGTGCAGCGCGATCTGCCCACTCCTGATCCTGGCCGTGCCGATTCCCGCCGGGGCGCAGCGGCAGGCCATCCCCCTGAATGACCATACGCGCTTGGGCCAGCGCTTCACGGTGAACACGCCGATCATGGTGGTGCGCGTTTCGGTGCCGAGCTGGACGGACAACGAAGGCGGGCTGACCCTGACGCTCTGGGATTCGCCCGAGCGCAAGCGGCGCCTGGGCGAACAGAGCTTCGCCGACATTCCCGACAATGCAACCGTGGACATGGTGTTGCGGCGGCGTGCGCCGGCAGGTTCCTACTACTGGGAAGTGGATCGGCGGACGGGTACCACTCGCGTGGGACTGTATGCGGATCCGTTGCCGACTGAGAGCGACGACTGCGCCTACATTGACGGCGTGCCGGCCCGCACGCTGCGCTTCGTTTTCTCGACAGTCCCGTCCGCCCTGCCGACGCCGGAGATAGCCGCACTGTTGCACCAACTGCGAACAGGCGAGCCGCAGGAGAAGAAGGATGCCTGCCGCGCTCTGGCGGCGTTCGGCGATAGCCGAACGGTCCCTGACCTCGCCAGGCTGCTGCGCGACCCCGATCTGTCGCATATGGCACGACTGGCTTTGCAGTCCATACCAGGGCCTGCTGCGGCTGCGGCGCTCCGTGCGGCGCTCAAGAATACGTCCGGCCTGTTGCGCATCGGGATCATCAACTCGATCGGCGAGAGGCGCGACGCTCTGGCCGTGCGCGACCTGACGTCGCTGTTGTCCGCTGGCGATACAGCGACTGCTTCGGCGGCCGCGGTTGCGCTGGGCAAGATCGGCAATGCCGCAGCGGCCGATGCGCTGATGAGAGCGATGCGCGCTGCCGGCTCCGCCGCGCCGGGCATCTTCGAAGGCGTCGTGACGTGTGCCGATACGCTGGAGCGTGCCGGCGAAGCGAAGCGGGCTGCTTCCCTCTATGACGCGCTGGTAGACTCGCAAGCTCCCGAGGCCATCCGAATGGCTGCAGCGCGCGGCGCCGTGGCGTCTCGGGGCGCAGGCGGGCTCGACCGACTCCTGCAGTACCTGCGATCACCCGCTGCAGGGCTGTACCGTGTGGGGCTGTGGGCGCTGCAGAGGCACGTGCCCGGGGCCGCTGCCACGAAGGCTGTGCTGGATGCGCTCGATACCATACCGAATGAGCGCAGGCCAACCGTCGTCGAAGGGCTGGGCCGACGCGGCGACGCTGCCGCGCTGCCGGGCCTCATCAAGCTCACCGGCGCCGCAGATATGCGCGTCGGCGTCGCTGCCGTGGGAGCCCTCGCTCGTCTGGGAGGATCGGAAGCGCTGGCGACGCTGTCGCGACTTCTGGCAATGGCGGACGGCGTGCTCAGCTCGGCAGCCGAGACTGCGCTGGCTGCGCTCCCGCGTGAGGATGTGGCGGCAACGGCGGCGTCGCTCATGGACGGCGCCGATGCTCACGGTCGCAGCGCGGCCATCGGGCTGGTCTTCAGGCTACGGCTTTCCGGATTCTCAGCGCGTCTCCTGAAGGCCCTGGGCGACAGCGACGTAGCGGTACGATCAGCGGCTGTGCAGGCGCTCGGCACGTTGGGTGATGCCGACGCGCTGCCGCGGCTCCTCGATATCGTGACCGATCCTCGCGGCGAAGGCGAGGGGGAAGCCGCCGCGGCTGCCTTCACGGCCCTGGCCCGGCGCCTTGATCAGTCGCAGAACGCGGCTGACATGGTAGCCGCTCGCATGGCGAGCGCCGCGCCTCCGGCTCGCACAGCTCTCATCCATGTCCTCGGCGATCTCGCGACGCCGTCGGCGCTGGCAAGGATCCTGCAAGCCCTGAAGGACAGCGACGCTGGCGTGCGCGACGAAGCCCTGAACGCGCTGTGTGCATGGCCTTCCGCCGATGCTGCACCGGAGCTGCTTCGGCTGGCATCGGAGATGACCGACAACGCCCTTCGGCTGCGGTGCGTGCGCGGTGTGCTGAGGATCGCCGGCAGCGCGGATATGCCCCCAGCCGAGCGCCTGCGACTGTGCCGGGACTGTGCGCCGCTCATCCGTCGAGACGCGGAGAAGCGCATGCTCCTGGGCGTATTGGGGCAGGCGGGACTGGCCGAAGGCATTGCCCTGGCGCAGCCGCACCTGAACAACGCAGCCATTCGCGAAGAGGCCTGTGCAGCCATCCTGGCCATCGCCGAGAAAGTCGGTCTGCCGCTTCCGTCTGCGGCTCGTTCGGCTCTCGAGAACGTAGTTGCCGCTTCGGGCGACGCGGCAACGGTGCGGCGCGCAAGAGACCTTTTGGCCAGATGAACGGCTGAATGACTCCGGGAAGAGGCGAGGTTGCCTTACTTCTTCCCGGAGCGAGCGCCGGCGCTCGGGTGGGCGATGCCCAGCATAACGCCCGGCGTCTCACCGCGCGGATAGGCGCTTCGGACCTGCGCGGCGACGTTGGCGCGAAGACGGAAGTTGTCGCGAAGGGGATCGGCGAACGCCACAGACGTGACGAGGCTCCCCTGCTCCAGCGCGAGCTCGCTTCGGACGTCGTCGAGACTGGCATAGCGTTTGTGCCGCAACCATGGCGCGGCCCAGTGGAACAGGCCTTGCCCGTGCTCGATGGCGTAGACGTTCTCGCGGAACGTCAGCGCCAGCGACTCCAGGCTGAGCCCCTGAGGCGCCCCGGCGTCGAGAGCCGCCTGATACTCGCGGGCGAAATCGGCTTCGGGCACATAGGACGGGCGCTCGCGGCGGTCGGTCTGCATTCGCTTGGGCCAGTGCCGCTCGTCGAAGGTGGTCCACCATCCCCAGACCTGGGCATCCCGGTTGTAGACGATGAGGTTCTGCCGTACCGTGTTGTGGTGGTTCCAGACCCACTCTTCCGGATCGCCTTCCTTCGCGCCGATGCGCGGCGTCCGGCGCATCTGCTCGCGGAACTGGAAGCCCTCCTTGTTTGCGAAGAGCAGATTGCGCTCGATGACGCACCGGGGCGATGACGACAGGGCGATGCCGCCATTGGCGCCCCATGCTCCGCCCGAGCTGAGCAAACCGTTGCGCGCGATCACGTTGTCGTGCGCGTGGAGACCGTAGCTG
>JAAYVH010000032.1 GCA_012517255.1 Chthonomonadales bacterium | reverse complement strand
GGGCGGCGCGAGCCCCCGGACGACGGGGACTGTCAGCCCTTGATCACCAACCAGGTCACGCCGCGCGCCGGAATGGACACCTTGACCCGCACGGTGCGATCGCTGTCGAGCCGTCGCCGGACAGGGCGGGCGCCTTCGTGCGAGATCAGCGCGGTGTCGGTGATGCCGGTGTACCGGAGCGGCACGACGACCTCGCCGTCATATGCCTTATTGGACGGATTCCAGAACACTGCCAATCCCTTCTCATCGAGCTCAGGGTTGACATGGAGGATCCCGTCAGGATGGACGCCGTCGGCTCGGCGCAGGTGAATGACATCCGATTCGAGGATCGCGCGGTGCTTCTTGAAGAACGTGACCCACTTGATGACCAGCGCCCGGGTCTCCTCGCTGTCGTAGAGCCGCGGCCCTCGGTAGCATGCTTGCGCGCCGTAGAGAAGGTTGTTGGTCAGGTGCAGCTCGTAGTCGGCGAGGTGCTCCCTGAGCGGCTCAATCGTGGCCGCCGCACCTCCGCCCTGATACTCGACGAGCGGCGTGAACATCCAGCCCATGGTGGGCGTCTTCTGCCATGTACCGTCGAAGAGGTTCTGGCGTGCGTGGATGTGCTGCTGGGCGCGCGGCAGGGACCAGTTAGTCTCGCGGTAGCCCATGCCGCTCTTGTTGGAGCCCGCCAGGTAATACCAGTCGGGCACGTTGAGGAAGATGCCCCGTGAGCGACACCAGGCATAGAACTCGGCGATCATCCGGTACTGGACCCACTGGGAATCCTCGAGCCCGCGATGACCGGGATGGCTCGTGGAAGCGCACACGTCCCCAGGGTAGCTGCCGTCGTGCTCGAGCAGAGCGAAGCCGGTCTCAGAGAGGAACCGCCGGATCCTCTGGAAGTATTCGATGCCCCAGGCGCTTGCCAGGCATGGCGAGTTTCCAAAGATGGCGCCGCCCGGCTTGCCCGTCTTCGGATGGATGACATCGTGCTCGTCCGAGATGCGACGGCTGGCGAGGAGCGAGTAGCCTCCGACGCGCAGTCCCTTCGCGCGGGCATAGTCGGCGTACGCCTTGAAGCGGGCGATATTGGCGGGCGAGACGTCTTCCATGTTCAGGCCGCTGCCGAAGCTGAAGATGACCATCTCGAAGCCCACATCGGCGGCCTGGTCCATGGCCGTGCGCACGACAGTCTCGTCGGTGGAGGTGAGGTGGAGCATTAGGGGGCTGTCGCATGTCCATGGCGCGAGCGCGCGGTACATGCGCCTGACGGCGAGACCATTGCGCTCCCGATCGGTGCCGTCGAAGAGCAGGAGGAACGTTCGGAAGCTCTCCAGCTCCTCGCCCCTGTTCAGCTCGATGGCCGGTCCGAGGGGCGGGCGGCATTCCAGGATTGCCGGCATGGTCAGGCCGTAGTTGACCTGCGTGCCATAGGCCGGGTCGGGCAGCCAGTGGACCACCCTCGACGCGTTCTCCGGCGTGTCCCCGCCGAACATGAAGTCACTGGCGACGTGCACATTCGGCAGACGCCAAACCGGTTGCTCGCCGACGGCGGACTCGGCCTCGACGAGAGCGAGGACCTCCGATGCGAACCGGTCCACGCGCACAGGCCGATCGCCGACGTTCCGCACCACGATCTGCTTGGCGATGACAGGCATGCCGTCATAGAGCTCGTAGCGCACCTCGACGGACAGGCTCGGGCCGCCTGGCTGGGCCGCGAACGTGAGGACTGCCGATACGCCCGGAGGAGGCCACGGAGCACGGCTGTCGCCCACGGTTCGCTCCCATTCCATCCGTTCGGCGGTCTTGCCCGTCGTGAAGCCGGTCAGCACGAAGGAGTCCGCTTCCGGCTTCATGGCTTCGATCCACTCCGGGAGCAGATAGGCGCGGTCCGGCTGGCCCGACAGACCGCCGATGGCGTAACGGCGACCGTCGGCTTCGATCCATCCTTCGGGCGAGACAGCGCGCAGCATGCTCTCGCCAGTCATCAGGTTGTCGAGCCCCGTCGTGGCGGCCGCCGGATCGAGCCGGATCACGCGTCGGATCAGGCCATTGTCCAGGACGAGGCTCTTGCCTTCGGCCGATCGATAGATTCGTGCACGCGCCCTGGGCTTCTCGATGAGCCAGTCGAACGGAGCGCGGCCGACGCGCAATGGGGCTTTCGGCAGCTCCGGCAGACGGTCAAGTCCAACGAGCGGGCTCTGACTCGGACCACTCATCGTCGTGGCCAGCACCATTGTAGCGATCGGTATGTGCATCGAGGTCTCCTGGCGGTTGTGATGGGGCAACGGACAGACGCAAAAGACGGCGGGACAAGCCCATGCAGCCGTTCATGCCTATGGTGGCACATCTGGCGTTCGTCGGGCCGACATCGGCGTCCAAGGTACACCACCATCACGGCTTCACCTACACCCACGCTCGAGGAAGTGCGAGCCTCCATTGACGAACTGGTGATGGAGCAACGCGCCTCCTGTCTCTGGCATGTTCGCAAGGATCGCACTCCGGCCAATGACGTGGAACGGCTTGCATTGCTGCGCAGTCTGGAAGCGAGGGCGGATCGCGATACCTAAGTACGGACGCGGGAGCTTCGGGAATGGCTCTCACAGCTTACCAACGAGACATAATCCGCCTTCTCGCCTCCTCGCGACGCGAGGCTCAGGACGGTTACGTTGCAGGAGCCGTCGCTCTGAACACCCTCCTCGGGGCGGCCTGCGGCAAGGATCCCGGGCTCAGGCCGGGGTTCATCATGAATGGGGCGAATCGGACCGGTCGCTATACGGAAGACGAGCTCGCGCCGCTGGCGTTCGAGATCGAGGCGCCGTCTACTTCCATCGGGGCAAGCTGTATGGCGCGCTGCCGCAGGTGGCGCGCGGGTAACTCGACACCGTGCGGGAGCTGCGTGTAGCCCGTCAAGCGTCGATGGGATGAGCCTGCGCCGATGCGTTCGATTACTGTCGAACTCGGGCCATCATCTCGGCATACACTGCGTCGTCTATCGGGAAG
Source organism: Chthonomonadales bacterium (assembly GCA_012517255.1). Lineage (GTDB taxonomy): Bacteria > Armatimonadota > Chthonomonadetes > Chthonomonadales > CAJBBX01 > JAAYVH01. The sequence goes on along the minus strand of JAAYVH010000032.1, from coordinate 3,959 downwards.
CGCAGCTCACGGAACCTCGGCCGCATATCGCGCTGGAGCCCATGCGAGATGGCCGCAACCATGAACGTGGCGCGGAAGGCATCGTTCTCCGGTATCTGGTAGCGCCTGTGATCCTCGGCGCTGAAGGTCTGCAGGAGCCGCATGAGCCGCTTGGTCGCGCCGCGGAGGTCGCCCGCCCTGTCGGCGCCCTCGACGAACACGAACGCAACCGTCATGAAGGTGCCGAAGGTTCGATCCTGCTTCGACCCGGGTTGCTGACGTGTGGCAAAGGGGCAGCCCTGAGCCACGTAGTCTCGATGGGAGCGCGCCATCCCTTCGAAGGCTCGCGTCGCGCTCCGTTCGAGCCCCTCAGCAAGCGCCGGGCCGAGGCCATAGCGATCCGGATGATTCAGGATCAGCCACGCTGTGGCATGCTGCATGATCTGGGCAAGCGCCTCGGACACTATGGTGTTCATCGGCCCGTCCGTCTTGCCGCCGAACCGATAGCACGCGGGGCTGTTGAGGGTGATGTTATGGCCCATCTCGTGGTACAGCGAGCTGAGACCCGCAATGTTGCTCAGATAGCCCGGGTTCGCGCCCATGGCCACGGGCCGGGTGAACCACAGCGAGAATGCCCCGCCGAATGAGGGTTGGTTCAGTACCACTTGATCAAGCCCGCCGCTCGTGTCCACGTCGCCGTTGCAGAGGTCCATCTGAATGGCGTGGCCGACATCGAGGGCGTACTCGAGGGCGTCGCGGGGCACGGCCAGTCCCGAGTCGTCGAAGCCGAGGAGATCGGTTGGCGGCCTGTAGCCGGGCATAGTCGTTGCGAGAGGCACAGGCCGGACAGCGACGCGCACGCGCTTCGGAATGCCCGGATCCCGGCGATAGGTGAACGTCGGCTTGACGAAGGACACCTGAACGCTCCGCGCATCCGTTCGATCGCCATAGTGCGCCGTCACGGTCACGGTGTAGTTCCGGCTCGTGTCGGCATACACGTGTTGCCCCGGAAAGAAGCCTCGGCTGGCGGAGCCGTCGCCCCAGTCAAATGTGAACGGCGTGCCAGGTCGGGCGGCGTCCACCCCGTTGACGGTAACCCGCGCGCCAGCGATGGTTGGTTCGCCAACGCTCAGCGTACCTGTGTCCTTGCCAAGCTCCGCGAACGTGAACCTGCGCTGCATCGCGTCCAGCGGAGTTGCGAGGATGCCAAGGATCATCAGCGCTGCCAGTATCATCGAGCGCCCTCCTGACTGCCCGCTCTCCACCGGAGTCTCTGGTCTGATTGCGCAGAGGAAGACTGCCGCGTTCCCTCCCGAATCGCCCAGGCCCTTCGAGCCGGCGCATGAGGACGAAACGCCGGTGGCAGGCCGTCATGGGTATACTTCTGTCCCCATGGACAGCAGTCCTGCGCATAGTCGGTCGCCCTACGGAGGAGTCATCGCGCGCTACGGCGACAGAATGGACATCCGCTCGGAATCGGGCATCGTGACGCTTCTCGAGGGCGACACGCCGCTCTTGCCGGCGCCGCGGCTCGCCGATCATGTTGCGCCGGGCTCACGCCTCTTCCTGAAGTACGAGGGCCTGAATCCCACCGGCTCGTTCAAGGACCGCGGCATGACGGCGGCGGTCACCGATGCGCTCGCTCGCGGCGCGAAGAGCATCGTCTGCGCCAGCACAGGCAACACGGCGGCATCGGCGGCTGCCTATGCAGCGCGCGCAGGCATCCGTTGCGCCGTAGTTCTCCCCGAAGGGAAGGTCGCCCACGGCAAGCTCGCGGGAGCCATCGCCTATGGCGCGGACGTCATCCCCATCAGAGGCAGCTTCGACGACGCGCTTGCCGGCGTGCGCGAAGTGTGCGAGCGGGCTCCCATTACGCTGGTCAACTCGCTGAATCCGGCCCGCATAGAAGGGCAGAAGACCGCGGCCTTCGAGGTCGTCGAGACACTCGGCGACAGCCCTGATTGGCTGGCTCTGCCGGTTGGCAACGCCGGCAACATTACGAGCTACTGGAGGGGCTTTCGGGAGGCAGCGGCTAGCGGCGACTGCGCACGAACGCCGGCGCTCCTCGGCGTGCAGGCGGCGGGCTCGGCTCCCATCGTGCTCGGTCAACCGGTGGAGCGCCCGGAAACCTGCGCCACCGCGATTCGCATCGGCAATCCGGTCCGCTGGAAGGACGCCGAGGCGGCGCTGCGCGAGTCGCGGGGGCGCATTCTGGCGGTGACCGACGAGGCGATCATGGCAGCCTACCGGCTCGTGGCCGCAACGGAGGGCGTCTTCTGTGAGCCTGCATCGGCTGCGTCCATAGCCGGCCTGGCGGAGGCGGTGCGTCAGGGGATGGTGCAGCCGGAGGGGCGGACGATCGTATGCGTGTTGACCGGGCACGGTCTCAAGGACCCGGACGTCGCCATGCGCGGCAGCGTCTCGGAGCCCGAATCGCTCGAGGCTGCCGCGGAGCGTCTGACCAGGCTGGCCGAGGCGCGCTGAGATGGGGATGGCCAGCGACTATCACCTCCGCTGGGTGCGCGTCCGTGTACCCGCCACATCGGCCAACATCGGGCCCGGCTTCGACAGCATGGGAATCGCGCTCGACCTGTGGAACGAGTTCACGCTGACGCTCGACCGCAGCCGGCGAGGCGTCCACGTCACCATCGAGGGCGAGGGCGCCGACACGCTGCCGCGCGATGCCACGCATCTGGCTCTGGCGACGCTCTTTGAGGATCTAGCCGCGCACGGGCTTGCCATACCGGAGGGCGTGCATCTCCATTCTCGCAACGAGGTTCCGGCAGCCAGCGGGCTCGGTTCGAGTTCGTCCGCCGTAGTCGCGGGCTTACTCATGGGGGCGGCGCTCATCAAGGCGCATGCAGAGGGGCGCGCCATCCGCGCGCACGAAGTGGAACTTGGCCGGGTGCTCTCTCGCGCCGTCGAACTCGAAGGCCACGGCGACAATGTCACTCCGGCCATCTTCGGCGGTCTGCAGGTGGTGTATACGCATGGGGATCACTACCGTAACCGGGCCATTCCCATACCTCCCACGAAAGTGGTGGTCTGCGTGCCCGACTACGCGTATCTGACGACAGACGCGCGTGCAGCATTGCCGAAGCTCATCTCTCACGCCGACGCCGTCTTCAACATAGGCCATGCCATGCTCGTCGCCGAGGCGCTGCGCAGCCAGGACGATGCGCTGCTCGCCGACGCCATGCGCGACTCGCTGCATGAACCCTACCGCATCCCGGCCATTCCCGGAGCCTCTGCGGCGCGGGCGAGCGCGCTTCACGCGGGCGCGATTGCCGTGTGCCTGAGCGGCGCCGGCCCCGGCCTCATGGCGTTCGCCCGCCGCGACCATGACCGCATCGGAGAGGCAATGGCGGCCGCCTTCCGATCCGAAGGCCTGACCTCGCGCTACTGGGTGCTCTCCGCTACCGTAGGTGGAGCACGCCTCGAGATCGGCTAGCCCCGCCGGAGGCGCTCCGGTCCATCGCCGCCGACGGCCTCTGCCTCAGCGATGCCGTTCGCCCTGTGCATCACGACGGGGATCAGGCGGCGCGAATGCTCTGAGGCCGGAAGGCCACCGGAAAGGCCTCTTCCCACGAGTGATACCTTCCCGTGTGAGTCACATTTTGCGACTCACACATGTGTACATATATTGGCTTTAGTTTGTCTGTCAGTCTTGAAGGAGACAGAAAGCCTCCTGCCGAAGTGTGTATGTGCAAACACAACACAAGGAGGAGGCTTTCCACAAAGTCTATTAATCACAGGAGCGATGATGTCCTGCTGGAGGGTGTTGAGACGATCCTGAGTGCGTATCGTGAGGCATGCCGCAAGTCGTGCGGCGACTTTGTGCAGGTGGAGGCGGCGGCCAACAGGGCAATCAAGGCGATTCGTCCGCTGCTGATGTCCGCGGGTTTGTCGGACTCGGCGGCTGCTGCGCCGACGACGTACGCATGCCCGAGCTGCGGTCGTGCACTGGTGCGTCATTCGCG
>JAAYVH010000254.1 GCA_012517255.1 Chthonomonadales bacterium | reverse complement strand
TATGCACCCCGCGATGGATGTTGGCGTTGTCGCGGGCGTAGTATGTATGCAGAGCGTCCAGCACTGCGCGCGGCTTCTGCGTTGTCGCCGCGTTGTCGAGATAGGCCAGAGGCCTTCCGTGGACTTCCTGATGGAGTACCGGGAAGTCCGCCCGGATGGCCTCTACGTTCATCTCTTCGGCGTGGACCGGTGGAGCGCCGTCTAGCACGATCTCATCTTCCTTACTCTGCCATCTCCCAGAACGCTGTCGATGTCTTGGGCAGCGAAGCCAGCAGCACGCCCTCGAGCTGCGATCTGATCTCGGCAAGAGACATGCGGTCTATGATGTCGCTGGCAAATGCGTGGATCAGCACGCTCCGCGCATCCTCTAGCGAGATACCCCGTGACCGCAAATAGAACAGCGAGTCCGCGTCGAGCTGACCGACCGTTGCGCCATGGGTGCAGCGCACATCGTCGGCGAAAATCTCGAGTTGCGGCTTGCTGTCGATTCTGGCGGTGTCCGACAGCAGGAGCGCCTGGTTCGTCTGCTTGGCATCCGTTTTCTGCGCGTCCTTGCGTACGAATACCTTCCCGTTGAATACCCCATGCGCGTGCCCGTTGAGAATGCCCTTATAGAGCTCGTGGCTCTCGCAATGCGGCGTAGCATGGTCGATGACGGTGTGGCTGTCAAGGAGCTGACGCCGGTCGCCCATGTACAGGCCATTGAAGGTACACACGCCATTCTCGCCGCCCAGAACTGCGCCGAGATCGTGGCGGGAGATGGCGGCGCCGAATGCCACCGAGTGGGAGGTGTAGCGAGCGTCACGCGCCAACCTCACCGCGGTTCGGCCCACGTGGTACGCCGACTCGGCCTCCATCTGCAACCGGTAGTGTTCGAGACCGGCGTTCGGACCCACGACTGCCTCGAAGACACCATTGGTGAGATACGGCATGTCGCCGGCTCCGTGGAAGCTCTCGACGATCACCGCGGAGCTTCCCTCCCCCACGATCACCAGCGATCGCGGATGAACGCCGATCGGTGAATCGCCTGACAGGGAAACATGGGCGATGTGGATCGGCCGATCCACCAGGACTCCGGCTGGAAGATGGATGAACGCCCCATCGTCCATGAGCGCCCCGTTCAGGGACGTGAAGCTGGGACCGCCAGACGCGACCGCGCCAAGGTTGGCGCGCACGATGTCGGAATGGCTCTGACAGGCGTTCCGGAGCGAACCGACTTCAACCGAACGTGGCAGACCGTTGATGTCCGAGAGGTCCGAGCGGAACATGCCATTGACGAAGACCAGTTGCGCGAAGTCGGCTGAACCGTAGAGAGCTCGAGCGAGCGCCGCCTGGATGTCGTCCTCGTTTGGCACGTCTGCAGGCCCGAATGGCGTCTCGGCGATGGCCCCGACGGGCGTGAACCGCCATTCCTCGTCGGAGCCCAGGGGAAACCCCAGGTCCTCAAAGCGACCGAGCGAGCGATCACGGAAGTCCGTGAGCCATGCAGGCTCGTGGCGGCCAACGCGCTCGCGCAGCCGCCCATAGTGGCTTGCCGTGCCGGTATGCGTCTGTACACCGCTCATGTCACGCCACCACTGCCGCGGGCCGCGTCTCGGCTTCGATCCACGAGTAGCCCCGTTCTTCAAGCTCGAGCGCAAGCTCCTTGCCGCCCGACCGCACGATGCGTCCGTCAGACAGCACATGCACGAAGTCCGGCACGATGTAGTTAAGCAGCCGCTGGTAGTGCGTCACGACGATGATGGCTCTCTCGGGCGACCGCAAGGCGTTCACACCATTGGCCACGATACGCAGCGCATCAATGTCGAGGCCAGAGTCCGTCTCGTCCAGAATGGCGAGCTTCGGGCTCAGAACGGCCATCTGCAGGATCTCGTTCCGCTTCTTTTCGCCGCCCGAGAAGCCCTCGTTGACAGGCCTGTTCAGGAGAGCCGGATCCATGTCCAGATCCCTGATCCGGCCCCGGATGAGGCTCATGAACTCCATGGCATCCAGTTCATCCTCTCCACGGGCCTTGCGCTGGGCATTCAGCGCGGCCTTGAGGAAGTAGGCGTTGTTCACTCCCGGTATCTCGATCGGATACTGAAATGCCATGAACACGCCGGCCCACGCCCTCTCTTCGGGCTCGAGCTCGAGAAGGCTCTGGCCGTCAAACAGCACCTCGCCTGCCGTCACTTCGTAGTCCTGGTGTCCGGCGATGACGCGGGCCAGAGTGCTTTTGCCCGACCCATTGGGTCCCATGATCGCGTGCACTTCGCCGGCGTTCACCGTCAACGATATGCCGCGCAGTATTTCGTTGCCTTCCACGCTGGCATGCAGGTTGTCTATCTTCAGCATTGGTTCTATCTGTCCCATTCCCTAGCCCACACTTCCTTCCAGACTGATGCTTAGCAGCTTCTGAGCCTCTACAGCGAACTCCATCGGCAACTCGCGGAACACCTCCTTGCAGAAGCCGTTCACGATCATGTTGACGGCGTCTTCCGTGGGTATTCCACGCTGGCGGCAGTAGAAGATCTGGTCCTCGCCGATCTTGGATGTGCTGGCTTCGTGTTCGACCTGTGAGCTCGTATTGCGAACGTCAATGTACGGCATGGTGTGCGCGCCGCACTGATCGCCGATCAGCAGCGAATCGCATTGCGAGTAGTTCCGCGCATTGGCTGCTCCGGGATTGACCCGTACAAGACCTCTGTAGGTGTTCTGGCCTCGCCCCGCAGAGATGCCTTTGCTGACAATGGTGCTGCGCGTGTTCTTTCCGATGTGCACCATCTTGGTGCCGGTGTCGGCCTGCTGCATGTTGTTCGTGACAGCCACGGAGTAGAACTCGCCGACGGAGTTGTCACCGATGAGAAGGCACCCGGGGTATTTCCACGTGATCGAAGAGCCGGTCTCCACCTGCGTCCACGTTATCTTCGAGTTGTCCCCCAGGCACTTGCCGCGCTTCGTCACGAAGTTGTAGATACCGCCCTTGCCGTCCTTGTCGCCCGGATACCAGTTCTGCACCGTCGAGTACTTGATGGTGGCGTCCTTGTGCGCCACGAGCTCTACCACGGCCGCATGAAGCTGGTTTTCGTCGCGCATCGGCGCCGTGCAACCTTCGAGGTAGCTGACATAGGCGCCTTCCTCAGCGACGATCAAGGTGCGCTCAAACTGCCCCGTGTTGCGAGCGTTGATGCGGAAGTAGGTGGAAAGCTCCATCGGACAGCGGACACCCTTCGGGATATAGCAGAACGACCCGTCGCTGAACACGGCCGAGTTGAGGGCTGCGAAGTAGTTGTCCGAGTACGGTACGACGCTGCCGAGATACTCGCGGACGAGTTCAGGATGCTCGCGCACGGCCTCGGAGAACGAGCAGAAGATGATGCCAAGCTCCGCCAGCTTCTCCTTGAAGGTCGTGGCAACGGACACGCTGTCGAAGACGGCATCAACCGCTACGCCCGCGAGGACCTTCTGCTCATCGAGCGGGATGCCAAGCTTGTCGAACGTTCTGCGGAGCTCAGGATCCACCTCGTCGAGACTCTTGGGCCCGTCTTTCTGCGTCTTGGGTGCGGCGAAGTAGATGATGTCCTGATAGTCAATGGGCGGATAATGAACGTTGTGCCAGGTCGGCTCGGTCATCGTCTGCCACTTTCGATAGGCCTGCAGCCGCCATTGCAGCAGCCACTCCGGTTCGCCTTTGCGCTCCGAGATGGCGGCCACGATCTCCTCGTTCAACCCCTTGGGCAGCGTATCAGCCTCAATGTCTGTGCTCCAGCCATGCTTGTACTCCTGCGTGGCCAGCGCTTCAATGGTGTCCGTCGTTGTACTCATCCCTTACCTCATCGTGCCTATCGTAACGGGCGCATCTCCAGTCGGATGGGCCAACTCGCTTACCGGGATCGCGTCCAGCATGTGAAACACGCGAGCGTTGATGCGGGCGAGCGGATGACGAATGTTGCAGCGATCGAGCTGATCGCATTCCGATTGCTCCCCGCGCATGCACTGTGCCAACGCAGGCGCGCCTTCTACAGCCTCCAGCACTGCGCCGATCGTAATCTCCTCGGCGGGTCGCGCAAGGCAGTATCCGCCGGAGCGCCCCGGTGTTGATGCAAGCACACCGGCCTTGGCAAGCTTCTGAAGGATCTTGGCCAGAAGATCGCCGGGAATATCGTAGCGCTCGGCAATCTCGCGCGCGCGAACCGACTGCTTGGCGGTTGAGCGGGCGAGGTGCGTCAGCGCCATCAGCGCGTAATCTGTTCTTTTCGAGATGCCAAGCATGATCGTAGAAGAAACCCGGACTGTTTCGGTCGTAGATGCATTGTACCGTACGCCCTACCGGGATGCGAGGTTCCCGTTTCGACAGTCGGCCGAAGGAGTTGCGACGGCGGCTGAGTCGCCGAGAGAGGGACGCGTTGCCTCAGTCAGCAATACCCGTGCAATGCCAGACCATAGCGGTCAGGCGCCCGCACGTTGTGAGGGGCCACGGGCCTGCAGACGCAGAGGTCGGTCAGCGTCCTGATTGAGGGCTACCGGCTCCTCCGTACGGTACGGAGTTGCCGCCATACGGTTGGCCGAAGCCTTGCGTTGCAGGTCCAGGTCCGGGTTGGAGCGAGTTGCCATGTGCCCCGGGCGGTTGACCGGGGCGGCCCATGGAGGGCTGGGGAGCCGCGCCATAGCCCTGCTGCAGAGGCGGCGCTGAACCCTGAGGCGCAGCCGCTGAACCTGCAGCCGGGCCCGGCGATACGATTCCCTGACCCCCGCTCGGCTGCCGGATCGCCGGCGCAACGACCGCTCTCCCATGTTCGCCGCGTTGGAACACTCTCGCGCGCTGCTCGGGCAGCACGTCACGGCCCCATAGCTGGAATAGGATCAACAGCCAGGCGAGACCGCCTGCCGCGAGAAGCCACAGCATGGGCTTGCGATAGGCATTGGTGACGGTGCCGCGTCCGGCGCAGACCACGCACGTAATGGCGCCCGACCCGCCGCACTTCGAGCAAGCATCCTGAGACCCGTCTTCCAGCACAAGTCGCGAGTGACCGGAACCTTCACACGCAGAACACTGATGCTTGCCGGCGCCATCGCACTCCAGGCACGGAATGATGGGCTTGAGGCTCACCACGCGACGCGCGCGCGACCAGCGCGAAAGGTCCTCTTTGAGCTTTGCCTTGACCTCGGCCGCACCCTCGCTGAGCGTCTCGCGGGCTGCAGATTGACGAGATGGTTGCATCGCGCTCGCTGCCTCTCCGTGATCGATCTCAAGCGTTAGAACGCGAAGATGTTCCCCGGCGGGAGTCCGAAAAGGTTACTCCGGAGAGCGCCGTCGGGCAGGTTCTTGGCATGTCCGTCATAGTAGAGCACGTTGAACTGATTGTTATGCGCCCACCATCCGTCGTAGTAGCAGTAGCATCCGGGCTCTGTGCACAGCCCCGGGATGGGCGGCGCAGGGTTGACGACGGCGTATGATGTCAGATAGCGGTAGTCCCAAAGCAACGCGGTCTGTGAGGGGTCCTGCGCCGCCGCGTCGCTCCGGCCCGCGGCAAAGCCGTTGAAGATGAAGCTGAGACCGGGCTGCGTGGTATCAGAGTTCTGCGTCCATCCCTTGTTGGAACTGCACTTGTAGATCTCAGCGCTGCGGACATAGGGGAAAATGCCGGCTGCCCAGTTGGTGAATGGACCGTTGCGCCAGTTCGGTACGCCATAGGCAGCATCCATCCAGAACGGACAGTCCCCTTCGATATAGAGGTGCTCTTGCCACGGCGCCATCGAGTCGTGGTCCATCGAGTACATCAGGATGGCCTTGCCCAGCTGGCTCACGTTGGAGATGCACACGATTGCGCGGGCCTTCTCGCGTGCCTGCGCGAACACAGGAAACAGCATCGCAGCAAGTATGCCGATGATGGCGATCACCACGAGCAACTCAATCAGAGTGAAGCCCTCGCATTTGCTGGAGCGCATAGCAGTGTCCTTTCGACGAGCTGTGATCGAGTCTCAAGCCTTATGCCTGCGCCCACGACGCGCATCGGGCATTGGCCCACCGGGATGCCTGCGCCGATGTGGCAGTCTCGGCATCCCGGGTCGGTTAGGGTTCCGTGTTGGTGCCTGTGTCGGATTTCTTCGGCGGGATAGGCGGCTCCTCCTCCTCGTCTTCCGCCGGGAGCTCACGTGGCGGGAGCTTGCGAATGATGATGTTCCGGTACTCCACGGCGGTGTGGTCGCCCTGCAGCATGATGGGACCAGGCGTGCCTTCGTCTGCGTCGAGCGCGCCGCCCGTAGGTCCGTCTATCTCGCCCCTGTCTATGATGATCTCATCGTTGAGAATCACGGTGACCATTGGCTTGAGCACGACGGCTCCGGTCTTGTCCCGCACGGCTTGCATGAAGTGCACGTCCAGCGACTGCCACTCGCCGGCTGGTTTCGCCGCGTTCATCTTCGGAGCGATCTTGCTGTAGATCGCGCCCATCATGGAGTTCGTCAGGTCGGTCATGCCGGCGGTATCGCCAATCTGAATCTCATAGCGTCCCTGCAGGTACACGCCGCTGTTGCCGCCCTTGGGGACACGGACCTCCACGTGGAGCTCGAAGTCTGTGAACTTCTCTTCACTCACGAGGTCCGTGCCTTTGTCGGTGTTCGTTAGCACCCCGTCTACCACGCTCCACGACTGCTTACCGTTGGGATCCCGCAGCTTCCAGCCTGCCAGGTCCTTGCCGTTGAACAACCGCGCAACCGGTAGAGCGCCGAAGTTGACGACGGGTTCGGTCTTCTGCTCCGTCTTGCCCGATTTCGGCTGCCCTGTGGTGGCAGTGTCTCCCGTCCTGGTCTTCTGGTCCGATGACGCTGCCGTTGAACTTCCCTTGCTCTGCGTCTGTTTCGACTGTTGCTGCTTCTTCTGGGTGCTGGCCTTCTTCTGCTGAGTCGACTTCTTCGTCTGCTGCGAGGTCTGGCTCTTCTTCTGGCCAGACGTCTTCGACTGGGCAGACACTGTCGCGGTGGCTGCATGGAGCGCGAAGAGCGCAACGGCCAGCATTAGTATCCTTCTCGTCATGATATCCTCCGTCGCAGCGTCAGCCCGGAGCCGCTGACGCCGATCGTGATCACAGCCTCGGTCGCCCGAGCTGCCCCTGAAGCCCGCTTCGTGACGGCTGCTGTATGGTTGGACGCCCGATCGCCCGCTCCCGTTCGCCTCCGGTAGCCCGCGACGGCGCCAACTGAATCTGCATACGACTATAGCTGACTTGCATACGGTAGCGCAGTAACACGTCTGTTCCGATGATCCCGATCTCTCCGCCGATGCCCGGAACGTCATCGAGCACGGCGAGAGCATCCACGTTCGGTATCTTGGTGGCCCCAAGCCTGAGTTCCTTGAGGCGCACCGACGCGACGCGAACCGTGCCGCCTGCCGGCAGCTTCACGGTACGTTCCGGCCCGGACTGTGGATCCAGACGACGGTAGACTGCGGGAGTCACCAGCGTCCCGCGGATACCGGTGCTCACAAGCGCGGTCAGCTCAGCCGATCCGTTGACCAACGCGCGGACAAGCGCTCTGCCCTGATCCAGACTAAACGGAAAAGCGCTCGCTCCCCGCATGGGCGGCGCATCGGGTCTGCCGAGCAAGATCTCGCCGGCCCGACCGTCAATCTCGAGGGTGAACAGCGACAGACAAGCAGTTCCGAGCCATGCGTCGACGGGGGGGTCGGGCGGTTTCTCGGTCCACTGGGCAAGAGGGTCCCCAATGCACAGCGGCAGCGCCTCGACCAGTACCCGCCCCAACCGTACGTTGTGCGTCCCGATGGGGGTCGCATGAAGCTGGCCGAACGCGGAGGCTACCACCACCTGCCCGCTGCCCTGCAGAGCGCGTCGCGATGCCTGCGCATCCGAGACCATGCAGTCGGAAGCGGCGGTATCCAGGACGGCGGCCATCGGCAGGCCGGCGCCGATGCCTGCTTCGACGGTGACCGCGCCGTGTCGCAGCTCGAACGGCATGGCGATCGGTAGGGCCGTGACAGCGGAGACGCGAGGCTGAGTCCCCTGCCCAACGGGATGCGCGGCCGCTAGCGAGATGGCAGTGGCGCCGCACATCGTGCTCAGAAGCACCCGGGAACTTACGAAGCCGTTCATCTCGGTATTGTATCACCGGGTGCCTCGGATCGTCAAAACTGAGCCATCCGTGGCGCGTTGACACTCCCGTAGGCAAACGGCTATACTCGCGCGTTGCGGGGCGCCGTCGCGACACGCCCCGCTTTCTTGTGGCTCACGCAATCGCATCAAGGAGGGCCCCCGAATGGCTGCAGCCGTCAGTATCCAAGGCCTGACAAAGACGTATCTCGATGTCTGGAGCAAGACCGAAATCCGGGCCGTGGACAACCTGACATTGGAGGTCGAAGAAGGAGAGATCTTCGGCTTCTTGGGCCGCAACGGAGCAGGCAAGACCACAACGATCAAGATGCTTCTCGGCCTCATCTTCCCGACGCTGGGCACGGCAACGGTGCTCGGCAAACCCATCGGCGACACCGACGCCAAAGCCCAGGTCAGCTATCTCCCAGAAGAAGCGTACTTCTATGAGGGCATGACCGGCTGGGACACGATGGACTTCTACGCCCGCCTGTTCCGGATCCCCGAACCCAAACGGTCCGAGCGTATCCGGCAGTGCCTGAAGGATGTGTTCCTGGATGAATCTGCGTGGCGGCGACCGATCAGAGGCTATTCAAAGGGCATGCGCCAGCGCATCGGCATCGCGCAGGCCCTGATCAACGACCCCAAGCTCCTGTTCCTCGATGAGCCGACCTCGGGTCTTGATCCCATAGCCCATGCCGAGCTCCGCGAGATCATCGTGAACGTCGGGCGTCAGGGCAAGACCGTGTTCCTGAGCTCCCACCAACTGCCGGACGTTGAGCTGACGTGCTCGCGAGTCGCCATCATCCATCGCGGGAAGCTGCTCACAAGCGGCAAGACGCAGGAACTGACGGCCGGTGACAAGGTGGAGATTACCTTCTCCGGCGGCGATGCTGCGCTTGCCGAGAAGGTGAAGGCGGTCGCCGGGACATGCGAAGCCAAGAACGGCACGTGCCGCGTGCCGGCGGTTGATCCGCAGAAAGTCAACGACATCGTGGATCTCATTCGCGGCGCCAAGGCTTCGGTTGTGTCGGTTGTGCCGCATCGGCGAACGCTCGAAGAGGTGTTCGTTGACACGGTGATGAAGGCAGGAGCAAACTAACCATGGTCACCCTTGCCATCGCCAAGCAGACGTTGGAGGACATGCTCCGGCGCAAGATTCTGCTCATTCTTCTGATCGTCGCGGTAGCTATGATCGCGCTCGGACCCTCGGTCGGGTTCTTGAGCCCGCGCGAAAGCTCCGCAGTGCTTCGATCCCTGGGCCTCGCCGTGATCCTCCTCGCAGGACTGCTGATCACGGTGCTCACAGGCATTCAGGTGATCCCAACGGAAATCGAACGTCGGACCGTCTACACAGTGCTGTCGAAGCCGGTCCAGCGCTACGAGTTCGTTCTGGGGAAGTTCCTTGGCGGGCTCTTCACGGTCTTCGTGATGATCGCCTCCATGGGAATCGTGTTCATCGGAGTGCTCCGGTACCAGGAGGGGCGTTTCGCCACCGAGATGATACAGGGCGTCATGATGACGTTCTTCCAGATGACCCTGCTCGGCGCGCTCGCCATCTTCTTCAGCACGTTCGCAACGCCGGTGGTCAACTTCTTCTTGAGCTTCGGTCTGTTCATCGTCGGCAACATGTCAGCCGTGACCGAATCGCTGCTCAACAACAAGAACGTGGCGACTCGCCTGATCGCCGGAGCGGTCCACTATGCGATCCCCAACTTCGGCAACTTCAACATCCAGAACAAGCTCATCCATCCGCAGGTCGTCATCAAAGACATGAACGTGTTCATCATGCAGAACATCGCCTATGCGCTGATCTATTCGGCGGTGCTGTTGCTGCTGGCGATCATCGTCTTTGACCGGCGCGAAGTGTAGCGGAGGCGCCCTATGACTGCGTCCACCCGTCGGAACCTCATCGCGGCGATCGTCGTGCTGTTCGCGCTGACCGTCGTGCTGCAGGTGCGCATTGACCCGACGGTCGCCGACATGAACCAGGGCCGAAAGACTCCCTTCGCGGGGCTTTCGACTGAGTTCATATTGGGCCCGCTTCTCGGCATGCAGCAAGCCGTTGCCGGTCTGCTCTGGGTCCGGGCCGACGAGTTCTTCCACGAAGGCGACTACGACGCCATTCTCCCCATGGTGCGCATTGTGACGTGGCTGGATCCGCACAATCTCGATGTGTATATCACCGGCGCGTGGCACCTGGCGTACAACTTCACGGACTCGAGCGAGAGATCGGATCGGCGCTACATCCCCGCTGCGCAGAAGCTGCTTGAAGAAGGAGACGCCAACAATCCGGGCGTCTACGACATCGCGTTTGAACTGGGCTGGCAGAACACCGACAAGATCAAGGACTACGTCCGTGCGCACTACTGGTACAAAAAGTGTGCCGAAGAGCGCAAGGGCATGGACGAGCGTGGCGAGCTGACCCAGCCGGTACCTATGTTCGTATGGCACCAGTTGGCGCATAGTCTGGCCAGACTCGGAAGGATTGACGAGTGCATCGCCGTGTGGCGCAAAGCGCTGGCCATGAGCACCGAGATCGTTCGCAAAGACCCGAAAGATTACAGCAAGCGGAACGTGCGCGACAGTGAGCGCCATAACCTGGAGCTCACTCTGAAGCGAAAGTTCAGCCGCTATCAGCACGAAATAGACTGGGAGCTCGACGGCAAGCTTACGAAAGGCATTGACCCCATTACCGGCGAGCCGCGCCCGCGCGATTCGTACCTGTTCCTGAATCAGGACGAGATCCAGCGCAAGCTGGAGCAGTTCAAGATCGTTGGCGAGACGCCGCCTCCCATGGCCGTTGGCCAGCCAAGGCCGCCTGCCGTGGTGCCGAAGTGGGAAACCGCGTTCGATGTGCGACCGACATTCACCGCGGACAAGGTGCTTGAGCTGAAGGGCCGCTTCAACGTGGGCGATGGCGCGCGCGTCACCATCCGATTGCACGATGAAGACTGGCGACCTCCTCAACTCAAGGAGTTCACCTTCGACATTGATCAGAACGTTACGCTGATGCAGGACCAGCATTCGGTGCGCCAGGGCACTTGGGGGCGCAAGATCGACATGAGCAAAGACCCCAAGATGTACAGTTTCAAGAGCCCGTATTACTTCCTGGTGTTCGAGTTCGATCCCCGGGGCACCTCGCCGTTTGTCCACGACCGTTTCGGCTGGTCCGGCGAGGGTATGACCGACAAGAAGTACCTGTGGGAGGAGAAGGAGAAGGATCCGCCGAACCGCATCCTCCGGAAGGTGTACAGGATCAGCCGGGCGCAGGTGCTGCGTCGGACGCCCATCACGGAGGCGGATGTCTTCCCCACTGCCAAGTACGTGGAACTCCAGACGCAGGCACAGGGAACGCGGTCCGAGTAGTCTGGCACGTTGGGTCCGATTGAGCGGGGCGGCCTTGGGGTCGCCCCGTTTCTGCATGGTCCGCTCGCAATCCGTGTAGCGACCGGCGCCAGAATCGCGTACAATGTAGTGTGATCGTGCTAGACGGGGAGCTAGCGGTGCCCTGTACCCGCAATCCGCTCTAGCGGGGTCGATGTACCTGCTGGCGGCGCGCACGATACCGGTTCAACCCTTCGGCAGCGGCGCAGATGGCTGGGCTCCGCGCATCGGCAAGCATCTGAACCGTGTCAGGGCCGGAAGGCAGCAGCACTAAGGATGACTTCCCGAGTGCCGCGTGACTACCTGGCCGTAGCCGTTGGACGAGGGCTTCCGGGCGCCGACGCGACAACAGCAGGGCGCACGATCACACTCATCCTCACCTATTCGAGGCCCCGGCGTGGCATACATCTCCCTCTACCGCAAGTATCGCTCGCAGAGCTTCTCGGAGCTGCTCGGCCAGGAGCACATCACGCGTGTGCTGCGAAACTCGATCAGCGCAGGCCGGATTGCGCACGCCTATCTGTTCTGCGGCCCGCGCGGATGCGGCAAGACCTCGACTGCCCGCCTGCTGGCGCGCTCCCTGAACTGCATGGCCTTCGACAGGCCGACACCCGATCCCTGCGGTTCATGCCCTTCGTGCATTCGCATTCGCGACGGCAACGCCATGGACGTCGTCGAGATGGACGCGGCGTCTGAGACCGGCATTGATGATGTGCGCGAGAAGATCATCGAGAATGCCCGCTACGCGCCCGCCGAGTCGCGCTACAAGGTGTATATCATCGACGAGGTGCATGACCTGTCTCAGAAAGCCTTCGACTCGCTGCTCAAGACGATCGAGGAGCCGCCTCCCCACGTTGTCTTCGTGTTGGCCACAACCGAGGCCCACAAGGTTCCCATCACGATTCGTTCGCGGTGCCAGCGCCTGGACTTCCGTCGTGGAGCCACGGGGGACCTGACCGCCAATCTGCGCAGAGTGCTGGACGCCGAGGGACGGCCGTACGAAGCCGAGGCGCTGTTCCTGCTCTCGCGCGCCGCAGAGGGCTCCTTCAGGGATTCGCTGAGCCTGCTCGAGCAGGTGATGGCCTTCACGGACGGTCCGATCACGCCGGATGCGGTCCACCAGGCGATCGGAGCCGTCACAACCGAGATGCTCGACACGGTCGTTGAGGCCATCGGCAGCGACGATCTGAGAGCCGTCCTCGATGCCGGCGATCGCGTTCTTGCCTCGGGCGCCGATGCTCGTCAGGTGTTGACGGCGCTGCAGAACCATCTGAGGGACATGCTGGTCGTTGCCTTTGCAGGATCGGTCCACGGGCTTGAGGGCGCCACCGAGGAGCGGCTGGAGACGCTGCGCCGCCAGGCTCTCCGCTTCACGTCCGATCAGCTTGTCGCCATGCTGGGAGCGCTCGCCCAGGCTGAGCGCGACATCCGGTTCACGAACCAGCATCGGCTGGTGTTGGAGCGAGCGCTTTGGCAGATCATGCCATCGGCCATCTCACGGCAAGCGGCGGAGGCGCCAGCGGCGGCGCAGAGTAGGCGCGCGGTGACGGCACCGACCGGGGGTGTTGCGGCTAGCCATGCGCCACGCATCTCGGCTCCGTCGCCGACAGTCGAGCCGAAGTCGGTTCCGGCGCCTGTAGAACAAGCTCAACCGGAGCCGTCAAGCGCTGCCGCCGATTCGGCGCCGTTCGCGACCGAAGTTGACCTTGCGGTGTTGCAGCGGATTTGGCCGAGAGTGCGCAGCCGAGTGCTGCAGCGGTCAAGGGCTGCAGCGGCCATCTTCGGTTCCGAGGAAGTGACGCGGCTCGACGGAACTACTGTGACAGTCGCGTTCCCCACGGAGTTCGCGCGCAGCCGGGCCGATCGGCCCCAGGCCCGCCAGATGGTTGAGAGCTTGCTGTGCGAAGAGCTCCGTCTGCCGGGCTATACCGTCCGTTACGTGGTGGCGCAGGCGTCCCCGACAGTGCAGGAGGTTCCAGATCAAGACCAGCCCGGGCCGGCGGGCAGCGCGCTGCTCCAGCAAGTCCTCGTCGAGTTCCCGGCTGCGGTCGTGGACGATCAGGACGCCCAGTAGCTATGCCGCTCGGCGCTGCCCCACGAGGCTGCAGAGACTGTTTGCCGCACCACCATACTTAGCAGGAGGGAAGGATCACTATGGCGCCAGCATTCGGAGGCCGCAACCCGCTGGGCGGTCTCGGAGATATCGGCAAGCTCATGAAACAAGCCCAGAAGATGCAGGAGGACATGCTTGCCGCTCAAGAGCAGCTCGAAGCGGCGCGCGTGGAAGCTGCGTCTGGCGGAGGAGCCGTCAAGGCTACGGTGAACGGCAAGGGAAAGCTTGTGTCCATCGAAGTGAGCCCCGACGCGGTGGATCCCGATGACGTCGAGATGCTTCAGGATCTGATCGTAACGGCGGTGCGCGAAGCTCAGGATCGCGCCGAGGCTGAAGCTGAGGAGACCATGAAGGGCATTGCCGGCGCCGCCGGGCTCCCGGGAGGATTGTTCTAGGTTCGGTCAGGCGGGCTTGCCGGCTGCTCCAGAGAGCGCAAGCCCGCCTCCTCTTCAGCGCTCAGTGCTCGATGAGCCCGTGGTAGCGTGCCATCCAGTAGGCCACCAGCCAGGCGCCGCCATCGTCCTCGGAAGTCCCGTCGCCGCCGCTGTCGGGCGCGAAGGGATTGCCGTTCCACCGCATGATCCGTTGCTCGCTCCACGGCAGCACTCGATCCATCATGGCGCGGCCAAGCATCGGCGCGTGCCTCAGCGATACATCGTGGCGATGGCTGTTGCGGGTCGCCCAGTTCACAAGCTCCCACGGCCACTCCTGTAGACACGCCACAGCGCGGTCCATGGCTGCGGCATCGCCTGTCAACGCGGCGTATGAGGCGTTATACCAGGCGCGATCCTCTTGCCGAAGCCCTTCCCAGGTGGTGGCCAGGCTTCGCAGGAGTATGGCGCGTCGGTCGGGCGCCTTTTCCAGTTGCAGCAGCGGATAGTACACGCAGTAGGCCAGCTCATCATCCGAGAAGTTGATCGCCCACCACGGCGTGTTTCGTCGGTACAGCAGCGTGTTGAGCAGGTAGTGATGCTCGCGGATGAGCATCTCGTAGGCCTCAGCAAAGCGAGCGTCACCGCAGATGTGGTGTGCAACCTTCAGATAGCAGAGCATCTCGATGGAGTTGAGCCCGCGCTCCTCGACCCAGGCCGGATCCTCATTCAGATACTGCGGAGCGAATACCCCCCAGCGCGTCTTGCGGCCCGTGTGACCGACGAGCGTGAAGTCGTTCTTCAGAAGGTTGTCGGTGACGGCTCTGCAGATTCGCGCGATCTCCCGCTTCTCGTCGGCAGTTGCGGCCAGCTCATGGTAAACGTACCAGGCGAAGTAGTGGCCGTCCAGTTCATCGGACGACGTATCGCCCTTGCAGAGGACCCCAGGATGCGTCGGCGACTCATACCAGATCTTGTCGGATTCGCCGACCACGCGTACCGTCTCGCCGGGATCGTATCCATCCACCGTCTCGCCCTTGCGGATGATCGCGCGAGCGGGAAAGCCGGGATAGCCGCTCAGCCTGACCAGGTCCAGAAGCGCGTTCATGCTCGTGCGTCCGAACCTGGCAGCTTCCTCGTCCTTGGTGGCAGCAAATCGGAACGCTTCTGCTGCAACATAGATGGCGGTCCACAAGCCGTCATTGTCACTTGCGTCGTGGACAAAGCCGGCTTCCGGCCGACCGGGCTCTTTCAGACGGCAGCCTGCGACCCACCCGGATCGGCTATGCCGAGCCTGCGTGATATCCTCATAGTGGGCGGCCTTCTCCGGCAGAGTCATGGTCCTGTCTTCGATCATTGCCACGCCGCCGTCGGTAGCCACCCATGCGCGTGAACGACCGTCGACGGCAAGCCCCACAACCCTGTTTCCGGGCAGCCATCGCTTGCCCCAGTAGTACCGGAACTGGCCGTTGCGCATGCGCCAGACGCCCTGATCGGTCCCGCCCCACAGATCTCCGTTGGGGGCGTGGCCGAGGCAGTTCAGGACCTGGTATGGCATGCCGTCCGTGCGGTCTATGCCCTGCCACCAGTCTGCTCCATCCGTGACATAGGCTCCGAATGTTGTCGCCAGCCAGACGTGGCCGCTGGCGTCGGCGCTGATGTGCCGAATCTCCAGATCGATGTTGGGCATCGGCTGATGGATGGCATAGCGCCTGGGCAGCTCCAGCGGAGTCCATGTGCCGTTGGACAGCCTGTACGGTCCCTGCGATGTGACGGCCCACCAATCGCCCCGCCGTGTGCGCGCGGCGCTCAGAACCATGCCAGGCGCGGCGTCTGACTGCGGAAGCGTGGGAGCGAACGCAGGGGGCGTTTCGCTGGAGTTCAGAGCGCGCCATCGTGTCTCATCCAGCGTGAAGACACCGGCGGAAGTGCGCACGAACACTCGATCCTCTGCCGTCACAATGGCGGTGATCTCACCGTCCAGCCCATCGGCCTTCGTATAGCGCACCGCAGCGGTCTGCGGAAACGGACCCACGCGAATGGCGCCAGAGGGCGTGTTCGCCGGTTGTCCCGAACCAAATGCGATCATCATCTTCCCTTTCATTGGGGATTGTGTGAGCGAGGCCTGTCAGCCGCACGTGAGTCGGTCAGATACGGTATAGGGTCTTTCGCACCCGCTTCCGCGAAACCCCGCAGCCGCAGCGCGCAGGAGTCGCAGTTCCCGCAGGCAACATCCGTATTGCGGTAGCATGACCAGGTCAGGTGCAAGGGAGCATGAAGGCTCATCCCCATCCGAATGATCTCGGACTTCCGCATGTGGATGAGCGGCGTGTGAACACGTAGGACGCCATCTACCGTACCGACGCGAAGCAGTTCGTTGAACGCAGCATAGTACTCTGGCCTGCAGTCCGGATAGCCGCTCGAATCCTCGTGCACGGCGCCGATCACGATGTTGGTCGCGCCGACCGCTTCACACCAACTGACCGCAATGGCAAGCAAGTGCGCGTTCCTGAAAGGTACATACGATGTCGGGATGCCCTTCCGATCCAGATCCGCATGCTCAACTTCCATGGTCAGGTCCGTGAGGGACGAGCCGCCGATAGCGCTCAGGTACGCAATCGAGGCCACGAGTCGCCGCTCCGGCTCGATGCCAAAGTGATTGGCGATGTCGTGGAACGCTCGCAGCTCTCTCTCCGCAGTGCGCTGACCGTATGTCACGTGAAGAACCCGCACCCGCCAGCCTTGAGCGAGCGCCCACGCACACGCGACGCAGCTATCCATGCCCCCAGAGACCAGAACGACGCCTTCGGATGGTTCTATGGCGCTCATGGCATCCCGACCAGCCGATGGGTCTGCGGAATCACGCGCACGCTCCGGAGCCACCGCAACCCTTCCGCCTGCAAGGCGAGGACAGCCTTCGGGTCCGGGCGAGATGCGACGCGATGCATGGGTGTCACGGGCTGCAGCACGAGCGTGACTGCATCCCACGTCTCGGCAATCATGCGAGCCGTCTCTCTCACCTCTTCGCTTGTCGTTGTGGAGCTGACGACGGCCTTGGCCATGGTCGGCACACCAGCCTCGCGGCAGCAGATGAGGAACGCACGGTGCTCCTGCCAGTAGGCGCGCAACCCGGTGGCCGACGGAAGTTTGATATCCATGGAACAGAAGTCCACAGCATGGATCACTCTCGCGAGTCGCTCCGGTAGCGTCCCGGCAGTTTCCAGGTACACGCGGTAGCCCATCCCTCGGAGGTCCGGGAGCCAGGTTGCCAAGAACGCATCCTGCAGTAGCGGTTCGCCGCCGGTGACCGCGACGGAATGGATTGCCGATGCTGGCGCGAGATTGGCGACTATGTGCGTTAGGTCTGTCTGGGCCACAGGGTTGTCCACGTAGTGCCCTTTTACGTCTTCCGATTTGAGCAAGAGGCGGTCCGTCAGCCGACGCGCGCGCTGGGAATCGCAGTATGCGCAGTCCAGAGCGCAGCCGGAGAACCGGACGAACACCTGACGTTCGCCCACCCAGATACCCTCGCCTTGAACGCTGAGGAACACCTCATCCACGAAGGCGGTCGTTCGTGCTCGTGTCGTAGTGCGTGCCACGTGGGCTAATCCCTCCCTGCCGATCCCAGCCGGTGTAATCTCTGCCGGATGCTGTGCTATAATAGCCTAACACTTCACCGAGCATCGCGCGGCGACCGCGTTCGCGCATAGGTTTTCTGGCTCTGTGGCCGCCTTGTACGGGCGGCTTCGGTTTTGTTATGGGAGGCCGGTCTGTGAACGAAGACTTCATGGATGCACTGCAACAGATCGCCCGCGAGAAGGATATCGCCTTCGAGGACCTTCGCAGCATGGTCGAGCAGGCGCTTGTCACCGCGTACCGCAAGAACTTCGCCGGCTACACCGGTGAGATCCGCGTTCACATAGACCCGACGGACAACAGCATCCACGTCTACCGGTCTCGCACGGTTGTTGACGACGAGGTCATGGAGCCGGACGAGATGCATATAGACGAAGCGCGGCTCTTGTATCCCGACTGTGAGTCCGGCGATACCATCGAGACCGAGGTCGTTCAGCCTGCCCTGGCCCGCATAGCGGCGCAGACCGCCAAACAGGTGGTCGTGCAGAAGCTGCGCGAGATGGAGCGCGACCGCATACTGGCCGAGTACAGCCAGCGTGTCGGCGAGGTCCTCACTGGCCAGGTGCAGCGCCGCGAGTATCGCAATGTTCTGATCAATATCGGCAAGATAGACGGCGTTCTCCCTCCAGACCAGCAAGTGCCGTCAGAGCCGTACCGCATCAACGATCGTCTCAAGGTCTATGTCACCGATGTGCGCGCCACTCCGCGAGGACCGCAGGTTACGCTATCGCGCACGCACACGAGCCTGATCCGACGCCTGTTTGAACTTGAGGTGCCGGAAGTCGCCGACGGTACGGTCATCATCAAGGCAGTTGCGCGAGAGCCCGGCGCTCGATCGAAAATCGCGGTCTTCTCCCGTGATGACAAGGTTGACCCTGTGGGAAGCTGCGTCGGACATCGAGGAAGCCGTGTTCAGGCGGTCGTCAACGAGCTGTACGACGAAAAGATCGACGTGATCCGATGGTCGCCAGACCTCGCACAGTTCGTCAGCGAGGCGCTGTCTCCGGCCAAGCCTGTGGCCGTCCACATCACCGAGGGCGGGAAAGCCGCTCTTGCCATCGTTCCGGATGTGCAGCTCTCGCTGGCGATCGGCAAATGCGGCCAGAACGTCCGGCTTGCCGCCAGGCTGACCGGGTGCCGCATCGACATCCGGTCGGAGTCCCAGGCCGCCCGATCCGATGCGGGGCCCGCGCCAACACCGGAATCGACCGCAACGCCGACCGAGGGATAGGTCCATGACCCGTGGCCGCCATGTGCCATTGCGCACGTGCGTCGGCTGTCGCTCGTCGGGTGACAAGCGCGGACTGATTCGCATCGCGCGGACCCCTGAGGGACAGATATGCGTTGACCTGACCGGGAAACTGGCAGGCCGCGGCGCCTACGTCTGCTGCAGCCCGGCCTGCATCACTGCTGCCGCCAAGAAGAAGGTGTTGGACCGGCATCTTCGTCAGCCGGTACCCGCTGAGATCTACGACCAGCTTCTGCAGCACGCTTCCTTGCGCACCAGAGGCGAATCGGATGAAGGCGCACCGGATGGGTAGCTCCTGCGCCCAGGATCCCCTCAGGGCAGCGTGACCACCGCACAGGCAGCCCCGGCGCGCTGGCAACGTACCGTTACTTTGACCGTGTCGCCCGCGGAGCCCCGAAGGATGTAGTCCTTCTTCGTGCGCTCCTCAGATGGATCGGCGACCCAACCGATCGCGCCCGGGCTCTTGTACGCCTTGCCCTCGAGATGGGGCAGTTCCTCACGTATCTTGCCGACCTGAAGTTCAACCCCATCTGGCAGGGCAAGCTCGGCCACCGGCGCTCGCGCGGCCTTGCGCTCCAGCGCCTTCTTGCTCACATAGGTCGGCAGCCAGCCTTCATTGTCCACTACAAGCCTGACACGGTACACACCGTCGCTCAGCTTCGTGGCCTCGAACCGCTCGATCACGATCCTCGGCGAAATCAGCGCGTGCCAGAGCAGCCACCGTGGAAATCGCGCGACCTCGGACTCCAGACGCTCAGGCGGGGGATTGCGCCAGCAGTACGCCGAATCCCATCCGCCGATCTCTACCCGACCCAACTGAGGATGATCGAACGATCGCCACTCAACGAATCCCTTGCCGCCAAGGACCTCGTCGTTCCACTTGAGCAGCTTGCGATCGTCATCCAGCGGGTGCTCGCGGTACCAGTCTATGAACCGGTAGCCGCCGTCAGGCTTGTCAGGGCCGAAGCACGGTATGCCGGCCTCACGCTGTGGACACCAGATCTCGACGGTCCAACCGTAAGCGCCGAAGTGGTCATAGAGCCAGTCGTCGAAAACGCCGGTAATCACCTCTTTGGGGTGATACCGAAAGTCATGGTACACGGAAATGGCCGGATAGCCGGTCAGCTCCTTGCCCTTGTCGCCGATGGCCTGGTAGGTCCAGAGATCCTCGGCCGGCAGCGTTTCGTCGCTCTGAGTGCCGTAGGGCCGCAACAGGACTCCACTGTACGTGTGGAATGAGATCCCTCCGATGATATTGGGATGGCTGGCGATGAATGCTACGGTCGCGCGGATTTCGGGCTCGCTTGTCGGGAATGGCCCAGCGCCCGACTGCTCGTTCTCAGGCCGCCATTGCGCAGGATAGTTGCGGTTGAGATCGAGCCCTTCCTTCGTCGGGCGCATGCCGATGGTGACCCCGTCCCAATCCTCGATCGTCCCCTCCGGCAGCAATCGGTAGTAGTTGCCGCCGGTCTCTGTTGGCTCTCGGCGGACCATGAGGCGCGGGTCCTCGTCGTCAATCTTCCATGGTCCGTTGGGATCCGGAATGCGCATGGTGAGGATCCTGCCGTCGCCATCCAGGTCTTCACGCTTGAGTCCGCCGATAGGCTCTTCGTCGTATGGATAGGGACGAACGCTCGATCGAAGGGTCTCGCGCTTGGGAGACAGATAGCGTTCCGGTCCGTCAGGATTCAGTCGAGGCACGACATAGAAGGCGCGAGTCTCGAGGCATCGCGTAACGTCGGGATCCGAACCGTAGTGCTCCAGCATCCACTGCAGGAAGTACAGGCAGGCAGTGCTGGCGGACACTTCGGTCGCGTGGATGTTGCCGTCTATGTACAGGGCAGGCTTGTCCTCTGCCGGCCCGGCGCTGCTCTGCGTGAGCGTAGCGCACCAGATGGGTCGCCCTTCGTAGCTCTCGCCGATGCTATGGACATGAAGCAGCTCGGGGAAGCGGGCCGCAAGATCATGGAGATGATTCCCGAGGTCCTCATAGTTGTAATAGACATCAAACCGCATCCCATCGCTCATGACAATGCCTCCCCCAGAGGTTTGCCCGCGGATGACCGGTTATTCGCAAGCGGCATCCACGACTACCAGTGAAACAACGAGGATATCGAGAGATTCTGATTGGCCCGGCGGATCGCCTCGCCAAATACGTCGGCTATCCCCAGCACCGTGAACTTCGGTTCCTTACGCGCACGGTCCTGAGGGACCGTATCGGTGGTTACGATCTCGGTGATCTCCGGCCTGGACACAAGCCGATCAATGGCATCGCCCGTCAGTACGCCGTGCGTGCAGGCGATACGAATCTCGGGCCGGCACCCGCATGCCATCAGCGACTCGCAGGCATCGAGTACGCTCTGACCCGTGGTGATCATATCCTCTACGATGAGCGGCGCACGTCCGCGAACGTCGCCGGCTAACCGCAGTCCCGAGTGTCCGGCGCAGCCCTCCTCGCCGCGGTACGCCACCGCAAGCGGAGCGCCAAGCGCCGAAGCAACCCGACGGGCCTGTTTGACCCGTCCTTCGTCGGGCGACACTACGACCAGGTCCGCCACGTGCTCCTGGGCGAGGTGTGCCGCCAGCGCGGTTTCGGCAGTCAGATGGCCCACCGGGATGTTGAAGAAACCCTGGATGGCTCCGGCGTGGAGGTCCATCACCATCAGGCGGTTCGCGCCAGCCTCGACGAGCAGATCGGCCACGAGCTTCGCAGTGATCGGCTCGCGGGGCAGATCCTTCTTCTCCTGTCGCGCATATCCATAGTACGGGATGACGGCGGTAAGCCGCCGCACCGATGCTCGCCGGAGCGCGTCCAGGCATATCATCAGCTCGACGAGGTTGTCGTCGACGGGAGGGCACGTCGGCTGAACGACGTAGACATCTGCTCCGCGCACGCTCTCCTCGAACCGCACATGAATCTCGCCATCGGAGAAGTGCCGGATTGTGAGCCTTCCTGCGTCGATGCCGAGATGTGCAACGATGGCGCGCGCCAGCTCTGGATGAGCCGTGCCTGAGAAGACACGGATCGGTGGGTCGTCTACCATCCCACCGATCTCCTGCTGCTCGCAGACAACGTGCTAGAACCGGATGCCGATAGCGAACTTCAGGGCGTCAGCGCGCACCGGGGTGCCGGCGTCATCATAGAAGGCGCCCACCCAATCGTACGCCGCTTCCACAAACGCGCGGTCGCCGAGATTGACCCCCGCGACGAACTGCATGCCGGGACGAAGAACAGCGCCGCTGTAGCGCGAGTTGATGAAGTAAGCCCCCGGCCCCAGGCCGCCGTACAGGCGCGGCTCTTCCTCGGAGGTGGTTATGGGCCAGGTGACCTTGGCCAGCAACGGTATCGTAAAGACCCCTCTACCCTGTGCGTCACGATAGTCGAAATCCACGCCAAAGTGCACGGTGCCGTTGGCGGGCTTGTACCTGAAGCCCGGATCCAGATCAACGCCGACATACCACCACTCGCGCGCAGTCTGGCTCCGCATGGTACCGTGGACCGGATAGAACACGCCGAGCTTGGCCGACACAGTCAAGCCGGTCTCGTCGGAGTCCGCTCGGGCCACCGAAGCCGAACCCGCGATCATCACCATCACACCGACAGCAACTACCCATGTGAAGACCGAACGCATATGCCCCTATGCCTCCCAGCAAGCTACATCCATCAAAGATACGGCGGACATGAGCCGCCACGGTGAGTATAGCTTCGGCGAATCGCGTTGTCAACCGAAGCGGGGTCTGCTACAATGGGCGCGGCTACCCTCATGCTGGGAGTGGAGTGGGCAATGACTGACACGGCGCGTAACGCACCTGTACTCGAGATGCGCAACATCACCAAGACCTACCCCGGGGTGCGCGCGCTCGAGAATGTTGACCTCGATGTGCGCGCAGGCGAGGTCCACGCTCTGGTTGGCGAGAACGGCGCCGGCAAGTCCACGCTGATGAAGATACTCGCCGGCGCGCAGACCAAGGATTCCGGCACGATCCTGCTCAACGGCGAGCCGGTGCAGATCGACTCACCGCAGCGGGCGATGGATCTAGGCATATCCATTATCTACCAGGAGTTCAACCTCGTCCCGTTCCTGAACGCTGCAGAGAATATCTACCTTGGGCGCGAACCGCGCTCGCGCATCCCGGGCTTCGTGGATTTCCGCACGATGTACCGGGAGTCGCAGCAGGTCATTGACAGGCTAGGCGTGCCGCTGAACGTCCGAACGCCCGTGAACCGTCTCTCGGTGGCTCAGCAACAGATGGTGGAGATTGCCAAAGCCACGTCGCGGCGCAGCTCCATCATTGTGATGGACGAGCCCTCGGCCACCCTGACCGACCACGAGCTCGCGAGCCTGTTCGCTCTGATCCGGCAACTGAAGGCGGAGGGCGTCGCGATCGTTTACATCTCGCACAGGCTCGAAGAGGTCTTCGAGATCGCGGATCGGGTCACGGTCCTCCGCGACGGCAAGCGCATCGACACACGGAACATTGGCGACCTCACGCGCGAGGAGATCATTCGCCTCATGGTGGGCCGCGAACTGACACAGATGATACCGAAGGTCCCTGCTCCGCTCGGCGACAACATCCTCGAAGTGCGCTCGCTGAACCGCAAGGGGCTGCTTCACGACGTCTCCCTCACAGTTCGCAAGGGTGAGATCGTTGGCATTGCCGGTCTCGTCGGGGCCGGGCGAACCGAGTTGGCGCGAGCCATATTCGGCGCCGACAGGATCGACAGCGGCGAGATCCTGATCGACGGGAAGCCGGTGCGGGTTCGTTCTCCCCAGGAAGCGATCCGCCTCGGCATCGGGCTCGTGACCGAAGACCGGAAGGCTCAGGGGCTCGTTCTCGGGATGGTTGTGCGCGAAAACGTGACGCTCGCCAATCTGGGAGCGCTAACACGCCTTAGCTTCATCATGGCCGGGCGCGAGCGTCAGGTGGCTCGCGAATACGTGTCCAGCCTGAGCATCAAGACGCCGAGCATCGAGCAGACGGTGCAGAACCTCTCCGGCGGCAACCAGCAAAAGGTTGTGCTGGCCAAGTGGCTCTTCACCCAGTCGAAGCTGCTGATCTTCGATGAGCCGACGCGCGGCATTGACGTCGGCGCGAAGACCGAGATCTACCAGCTCATGAACGATCTTGCCGCTCAGGGAGTCGGGATACTGATGATCTCCTCAGAACTCCCGGAAGTCCTTGGCATGAGCGACCGCATCCTCGTTATGCACGAGGGACGCATCGTCGGCGAGCTTCCAGCCTCCGAGGCGACGCAGGAGAGAATCATGCACCTCGCCACAGGAGGAACCTGAGAGGTTCGATTGGTCTCAGAACGGGCTGTGACCTTCTAGTCCGGTCTCCGTCGCGATAGCCGCCTGCTGCTGATCCTCTTCTATGGGGGCCTTGAAGAACGCTCGGGCTGTGTTGCTGTCCATCAAGCACATGCTAACGAGCTCCCAGCCCTTTTCGCCCTCGGCATTGAGCTTCGATTCGGCGATTGACAGGTCTCGCAGCACCATGGTCCGATACTTCCACTTGCGCATTGCACCACCTCCCATCGTCGTTGATCACTGCACCTCGGGCACTCGGCGCGCCTTCACGCCGATGCGCCGTGCGTGCACTTCCAGACTGGCCGGGCGATACCTCGCCTTCTAGTTCTTCCTGCGACGCATCCATTCCTCCAGGGCAAAGCGCACCGATGCCATGGCCGCGACCGCAGCGTCCATCACGCACTGCTCGCTGTTCCGAATCCTCCGAGAGCCCTCTGGCGTGACGATGTGGCTGCGCGCGCTTCCCAACTTTTCGGATACCCACAGTGACCGGCGATCATGTATGCCAACGAGCACGCCCAGCGCTGACACTTCGGCAGCATCGCCGATGCTCTCAAAGCCGTCTTCACCGGTGAATGTGCCGATGGATGCAGAGCTGACGGCCGTCATGAACAGATAGTCCGCCCTGAGGCTCCTGCCCAGCTCCACGATTGCCGGCATGTTCGGTGTGCTGCCCGCCCACAGGTCGCCAATGTCGATCCCGCGCGTCTTCAGTGCGCTCTGGACCTCGGCGGGCGGCAGCAGGACCGCGACAGGTCCCACATCTGGCTGAAACAGCACGTCCGATTGCCGTTTGAGAGCCGGCACGGGCAGCGGCCTCGCGGATCCGCCATCAGCGTCCCGAACCAGGGCGTGATCGGGCACCCGCGACGGCACGACGGCCACGCGCACATCAGCCGCAAAGAGCGGCGTCTCGCCTCGGTCGAGTGCGCGGATCAACCTCGCCGACGCATCAGCAACGGCTTCCTCCAGGATCTCTTCGTCTGAACGCATGAAACCTGCCCGAACGAGCCGCGGTGCGCTCCTCCCGAGACCCACGGCGTACACGGGGCCCCTCAGCTCGCCGGTACGTTCGATGAGCACATAGGCAACGGCGCGTAACCAGACGTCGCGGAAGAACGCCGTCCTGACGCCGAATCGATCCACCGCTATGGCCAGAATGGCATCGGCGCCGCCCACGCCAGAGCGCCTACCATGGGAGCCGGCGTCGGAGGAATCCGGCCATATCGGCCCTGGCACCTCAGAAGCGAGGGTACAGCCGCCCAGTTGGCTCACGCCGCGACGCAATGCCGCGTCGAGCATCTCCGCAGCCCTGGCGCCGAGCTCCTTCTGTCGGTCGGCGGACCTGGCTGTTGCAGATCTGGTACCGGTGGCGCCCTCCGACGAAGTGACGCGCACGGTAACGCGAGGCATGGCCAGACGCCGTACATAGGCAAGGGGCACCTCACGGCTCTGGGCACTGGTGTCGAGAGGCGCCGCCACCGCCGCCTGCGTTGACAGCAGGAAGCACACGCACGTATACTCAATCGCTCGTGACACTGGGAGCATTCTCACCATTGATCAAGGAACTACAAGAGCTCTGGCGATTCCGTGAACTGCTGTGGCAGCTCGTGCGCCGTGACCTCAAGGTCCGCTACAAGAACTCACGGTTCGGTTTCTTCTGGTCCATCGCCCCGCCACTCATGCAGGTTGCGTGCATCACCTTCGTGTTCAAGTACGCCGGCTTCGCCAACCGTTTCCAGAGCTATTCAGCCTACGTGCTCGTCGCCATCATCCCCTGGACGTTCTTCCAGACAGCCATCCTTGATGCGAGCCAGTCCATCCTCCATATGTACGGCGTTATCAAGAAAGTCTATCTCCCCCGCGAGGTGGTGCCGCTCAGCAGTACGATCGCAAACTTCATCCATTTCATGCTGTCGTGGCTTGTCTTCTTTGCATACCTCATCTTCTACGTCCGGGCGCCGATCTTGCCGACCATCATCTGGTTCCCCTATCTCATCGTTGTGCAGATGATGCTGGTTACGGGGCTCGCCCTGCTCGTCTCTTGCCTCAACGTTTTCTATGAAGACATCAAGTACATGGCGACGGTTCTGCTGAACCTCTTGTTCTTCCTCCTGCCGATCATGTACGTCGCCGAGCAGGTTGCGAATGCCCCGGCGCTTGCGGCTCCTGGCCGCGAGTGGCTCAGGTTGGCCTATATGTACAACCCCATGAGCGCAATCATAACCGGTTACCGGAAATGCCTGCTGCAGCCTCCCCACCCGGCCGCCATCGGCGGCCGGCCATCTCTGCCGCTGGATCCGGTCGCTATGCTGATCACCGGAGCGGTGTCCCTGGGCATACTCCTCGCCTGCTATGCCTACTTCAACAGCCGCAAGTGGCAGTTTGTGGAGCGGCCATGACATCTGCCAGGCATGAAGCCAATGCGATCGTCTGTCGTGATCTGCGGAAGTCGTTCACGGTTCAGCATCAGGTATACGGCTCCGTGAAGGTCGCTGCGGTGAACGCCCTCCGGCGACGGCCCAGGGAGACCATCGAAGTCCTGAAAGGCCTGAACGTCACGATCCCGACCGGGCAGACGGTCGCACTCATAGGCCGCAATGGATCCGGCAAGTCCACGCTGCTGTCCTTGATCGCGCGTGTGTACCGCCCGACGAGCGGAACCGTCGAAGTGAACGGAGCCATCGCCCCCTTGCTGGAGCTCGGAGCGGGCTTCCACCCCGACCTGACGGTCATTGAGAACATCGAGCTATATGCCGCCATTCTGGGCATGCGCCGCGCCGAAGTTCGCGCCAAGCTCGATGCGATCGTCGCCTTCGCCTTTGACGCGCCCGATCTAGCCGCCAAGATCGACACCCCGCTCCGGAACTACTCCGAGGGTATGAAGATGCGCCTCGGGTTCTCGATCGCCATCCACACCGACCCCTCCATCCTCCTGGTGGATGAGGTGCTCGCGGTTGGCGACGAGGCGTTTCAGGCGAAGTGCTTCCGCAGAATCGAGGAGATACAGGCCCAGGGCAAGACCATCGTGTTTGTATCCCACGACATGAACGTGGTTCGACGCGCCGCGACGAGGGTGATCTGGCTTGCCGATGGTGTCATTCGTCTGGACGGCTCGACCGAGGACGTCGTTCGCGCATACATCGAGGCAAGCTCATAGCCCCAGGCGGTAGAAGAGCGTTCGAGCATTGTCCTCGGTGAGCCTGGCTGTCTCAGCCGTCCCATAGCCGAGATCCTGGGCCAGGCGCTCGATCACATGCGGGAGATAGGAGGGCTCGTTGCGCTTTCCTCTCCAGGGAACAGGCGCGAGGTAGGGCGCATCGGTCTCAGCAAGGAGCGTCTCCGGAGGAACACCACGGACTACGTCGGCCAGCTGACCCCGCTTCTTGAACGTGATGACGCCTGCCACGCCGACAAGCAGACCCAGTTCAACCGCACGATGGGCCTCGGCGACCGATCCGGACCAACAGTGCATCACCCCTCGCCGCTGAGGCGGTCGGCGCTCGACCAGCTCCAGAGCATCATCGTGTGCCTCGCGGCAATGGATGATCACCGGAAGGTCCGTCTCATCAGCGAGTTCGAGCTGCCGCCGGAAAGCTGCCCGCTGCGCATCGCGAGGCGAGAAGTCATAGTGGTAGTCGAGACCGATCTCGCCGATCGCAACAACACGCGGATGCCGGGCCAGTTCGCGGAGGCGGTCCTCTGCCGCTCGATCGTAGGCGCGCGCTTCATGAGGATGCACGCCGACGGCGGCCCAGACTTCACGGTGCCGAGAAGCGATCTCGACAGCCCTTGTCGAGCTGTCGAGATCGTATCCGACGGTGACCATGCACCGGACACCCGCGTCCACGGCACGCTCGACTGCGGCCGCGGCATCTTCGGCGAAGTCCGGGTGGTTCAGATGGCAATGGCTGTCGAGCATCAGATAGGGAGGCGGGGGGCCTACGGTGCAGGCGCCAGAGTGATGTTCGCGGTGACTGGCTGGTCGAGACGGGTGAGCGTGACAGTCATCGCTTGGGTCTCGAAGCCTGCCTTCTCCGCGCGCACACGATAGGCGCCCACCGGAGCCCAGAAGCCAAACGCCCCCGCGTCATTCGTCAGCACCGAGCCAAGCGTCACGTCATCGGAGACCCTGATCAGCGTCACCGTTACGCCCGAATGGACCGTCTGACCCTGCAAAGTGACCTTGCCGCCTACCGTGAAGGGCCCGCCCGGAATGCTGCCAACCGGCGGCGAGACCAGGATCTCTCCGAGGTGGTTCACGAGGTTATCGGGCGGCGCGGTCGGGCCGAGCGGCAGATCGAGAATGAGTGACTTCGGCTCGAACCCGGTTGCGATGACCTTACCCACCGGTTGGTTGGTTCCGCCCAACCCGACGGGAAGACCCTTGAGCGAGAACGCTCCAGAGGCGTCGGTCGTCGTGCGCAAGCCGGAAATGAGCACCACCGCGCCGCTGACGGCAGCCAGCGTGTCAGCGCGCACCACGACGCCATCCACATCAGCGTTGTAGGTGCTATCAGTGAGGAAGATGTCGCCGAGATCATTGACCGCGTTGGGCGTCAGCGTTGGAAGCGCCTGTCGGAGCGTGGTCATTCCGGTTGCCGAGACGGTGATCTCCTTCGCTGCCGATGAGGCGTTCCGTATGGTGAAGCTGCCATCCACGCCCGTTGACACCGATGCGGCTCCCGCGACGGTTACGGTCGCGGCCGGATTGGGCGGTTGACCGGTTGTCGTCAGCAGGACCCGACCCACGATATCAGCAGGAGTGCCTCCGCCTCCGCCTCCGCCGCATCCAGCTGCGGCAAGGGCAACCCCGAGACTCGCGCCGATGATGGCCAGCGCGCTGCGCATTCGTTGCATCCCCGTTCCTTTCATCTGGTCAGCACCAGCGGCGAGATTGCCCGGGCGAGATCGCCGTCGGCAGTTCGTGCAGTGATGACGACAGTATATGCGCCAGCGGGAACCGAAATGCCACGGTCATCGCGTGTGTCCCACAGGAGCGATGTCGTGCCTGCGGATGCCGATCTGCCCTGCGAAAGACGGCGAATCAGCCGGCCTGCCCCGTCCGCGATATGCGCACTGATCGAGGCCGGAGCCGAAAGATCAAAGCTCATGCTCACGGGCCGTCCCCGACCGGCTCGGCTCTGATCGCTCCGTACGTTCAGAATGCGCAAAGCGCTGGAGCCCCGGACCTCGGGCACGATCTCGAACACTCGTGTCCGTGACGTGCCCGACGAGAACGCATAGCTCGATGCAGCGTGCATGTATCGGCGCGTGCCCGTCGCGGTATCAACAATGCACAGTCGCGTGGCTCTCGGCACACGAGCCAGTCCATCCCATCGGAGAGTGTACGCGGTGTTCGGGAGGGGCGTGTCCACGGTCAGGCGCCAGACGGAGCGGTCGCCGGCGCCGCGGAAGTCCGAGTAGCAGAGACCGTCCTGCACCGTCCACTCAGGATGGTCAAAGCCGATCACAGGAGCCCCCGTCGCAAACGCAGGAGGCGCAGCAGCGTCGAGATGGGCATCTCGCCCACGGGTGGCGCCGGCGACTTGGCCAAACATCGCCGTGGCGCCTCTTCCTGATACATCGGTGGCGGTTAGCGCCACAGACCATCCTGCAGAGGATGAGCGCACGGCAGCGGCCGTTGGCGCCGCTCTGCCGGCCGGAGATCGGTAGGTCAGCGTCAGCCCTTCGGACACCAATACGCGAATCCAGTATCCGGTCCACGGCTCCAGGACGAGCGCAGGCCGATAGCCGGTCGCAGGGCTATAGCCCCATATTGCCGATTGGCCGACCCCAGGGATGGTATGGGACACAACCCAGCCGCGGGCCACGGCCGTGGAGAGATCCACGGGAACGTTGTCTGCCATGTACTGGAACTGAAGGTCATTGGGCGTGATAGCCGTCTCGTAGGGGTTGCCAATCTGATTCCATCCGTACAGGAGACCCACGGTGACATCACGCTCGCGACTTGCCAGACGGCCGGTGATCTTGACGGTTGTCGCCGCCGGCAAGGACAGCCAGTATCCCTTGCCCGGGGTGATGGGCTCCATGCTCGGGTATCGCAGGTACTTGTCCTCGCCGGGTTGGCTCTGT
This sequence comes from Chthonomonadales bacterium, assembly GCA_012517255.1. Lineage (GTDB taxonomy): Bacteria > Armatimonadota > Chthonomonadetes > Chthonomonadales > CAJBBX01 > JAAYVH01. Next base: position 21,835 of record JAAYVH010000254.1, on the reverse strand, counting down.
CGCCATTGCGCCATCAGCAGGCTGGCATCGGAGAAGAGCGGCAGCCCGGTCGTGGGGCTCACCAGCGCGTCTGCAGCTCGAGACTGGAGAGGCCGGATGGGAAACGCCACCATCGCAGGTCCTGCCGGAAGCGTCACCTCGCGCGCATCTATGCTCGGGGCCACATCCAGCACCAGGATCTGCTCGCCGACCCCACTGATCAACCGGCGCTGCGTTACGTTGTTCGTGGGATCCGTGAAGGTCACGGTCGCTCTCCGAGGCTGATTGAGAAGAACGGGATCCACTGCCGCCCCAAACGCCCCTTGACGTACCGGTATATCGGCCGTGGCGATCCCGTCAGCCTCGAGCCTCAGGGTGCCCGTGTCGGCTCCGACGACAACACCCCAGAGGTTATTCGGCTGGCCGACCTTCCCCATGGATCGCGGCGCGGCCTCGATCCGAACGGACTCCGCACCCATCGGGAAGTCCATGGTAATCCGCATGCGCCCCTGGAGCGCCGCATCTCCGCCGATCGTGTTGAAGAAGGTCGGAGCCACCGTCCCGATCCCATCGCGAATGTCCACCCGCTCATACTGGGCGCCAATGAACAGCCGGTTGTCGAAGGTGAAGTCACGGTATATGGGATATCCGATGGCGTTGAGGTCCACTTCATCGCTGTTGCCAGAGCCGTCGAACGTCGTGCGATAGTAGGCCAGGATCACTCCGAGAGCAAAGTCATCGTCCGTCGCATCGGGTCGTAGAGCCGAAGGCATCGCGTACAACTTGGGACCCGGCGAGACGCTGGAGTCGAGGACGTGCTGGCGGAGGAACCAGTCGTCGAACGGGAGTCCCTCGATAGAGGTCACGCCGATACTGGCGAGCGCCTGCCTTGCCACCGCGACCAGGTCGGGCACACGATTGCGCAGACCGGGATCGGCCGACAGCGCGGCGTAGTACGCGGAGTTGAAGGCCGCCAGAAACGTGGGCGCCTCGGTGAGAACCTTGAGCCACGCCGATCCCGCCATCTGCAACCGAGGCACGAGCATCAGCGGAAAGCCCGCCGTGTTGGCCTGCGTGTTCTGGCGGCTGACCGGGTAGAACCGGTCGTTGCCGAGCGCGGGCTGATTCAGCCAGTCGTACCTATCCAGGGCGTGCCACATCGGATCGTAGACTTCGAAGTCGCCGAGGCTGCCGCCGAACACCGCCGACGGTTTGGTTTGGAGCACAGGCTTGACATTGCGAAGCGTGGCCAGAGTCGCAGCACGAGCCATGCCCCGCTCCCAGGGGTCATACGAAATGAGGGCCGGGCCGTGGAATGCGACGGCGAGCATCTGGGTCAGGTTGAGGATGGCCGATTGCACCGAGAGGTTCTGCGGGATGGTGATCTCGCCTCTCGACACGTTGTAGATGCCGCCCGACAGAGCATCGGGGTCCGAAATGATCTCGCCCGCTGGCAGGCTGTCGCCGTTGATGATCGTGACGGTACCGGACCATGACGGAGGGCCATAGACGTTCACGAGCTCCGCGTAGACGACGCCAATGATCGTGTTGAGGTCGCTTTGCCACGCGGCCGTCCAACCCCCAGCGGTTCCGGTTGGCAAGAAGGCGAAGCTCAGCTGGTTGGCGGCGCGTGTCGGCGCCAGCGCCGGCAGAATGGGCTTGCCACCCATGCGCTCAACGACGATGTCGGGTACGCATGGGTGCAGACGGCCGCGATAGCCCGTCACACGCCGGAATACTTCAAGGTACCGGGCAACGGACCGGTCCCTGCGCGATCGAGCGGCGCGCACCGCCGAGTACACAGCGCCGCGGTCGGCTGTCGCTCGGGTGGCGGGTACATCGACGACGATGGCGCTCATTGGCCCGGAAGCAACGGTTCGGAACGGCTCGTTGACGACATTCCTGTACTGCTGAGCAAATGCTGAGCCGCCACATGCGAGCGAGGCGAGGACAAAAGCCGCGAGCGGGAACGCCCGGACGGGGGATGGGCGAGCATGCTCCAAGGTGGTCTGCTCCCTTCTGACTGACACTGGTGCGACCCGCGGCACGCCGTCGGCGCCCTGCGCGGCTCGCGAGACAACGGGATTACGCGGCATACTTCCTACCGCGTTCCCTCGTGAGAACGCCCTAACATTGCACCGCGTCTTGACAGTATACTGCGTGCGTCCTGTGGCAGCGAGGAGGTCTGTGATGAGTGGCAAACCGATCGGGAGCATCGTCCCCCGTGCGACCGTCCGTGTGCTGTGGGCTGTCGGCGCACTGGGCATGCTGACGGCGGCCACTGGCGCGGGGAAACTCCAGTCCCGATCGAACCAATCCCCTTCCCCTGCGACGCCCAACCCGGCCGAGGCCGGCCGAGCGGTCCACCCGCATCTCGAATCTGATCCGCTCTCTCCCGAGGATCGCGCCTTCGCGGACATTCTGGCCAGGTTCGCGTCACCTCCGCGATCCTACAGTCCTGTGCCGATATGGTGGTGGAGCGGCGAGCGCCTCGACTGGCGGCGCCTCGAATGGCAAATGGAGCGAATGGTCGAAGGCCACGTGTACAACACCGTTATCCTGAATCTCGCTCCGTCAGGCCCGCTTTATGGTTCGGCTGCCGATAACCCGCCGTTCTTCTCCGCTGCATGGTGGAGCCTCGTGCGACGGGTTCTGGCGAAGGCACAGACCCTGGGCATGCGGATATGGCTGTACGACCAGCTCGGGTTCTCCACTGCGCGCATCCAGGACCGTCTGATGGAGCGAGAGCCGGCATGGCGCGCCGTTGAGCTCGCCGTGCTTGAGCAGGATGTAGTGGGACCCAAACTGGTACGCATGGCGGCGCCCGGGCGTGCGCTGGCGGCTTCTGCCGTCGAACTCGACAAGGAAGGACGACCAACGGGCGTTGTCGAGGATCTCAGCTCATCACTGCAAGACGGCAGATTGAGCAGGCAACTGCCGGCGGGGCGATATCGGATCATGCTGTTTCATGAAGCGCCGGGCGGCTTCGACTACATGAGCCCGGTAGCCGCGGGCAAGCTGCTGAACTTCGTGCATGGGGAGTTTGAGCGGAAGCTGAAGCCCTACCTCGGCACGACCATCCCGGGAACCTTTCAGGATGAGCTGCCGCCGATGAACCGATGGACTCGGGAGTTCTTGCAGGAGTTCCGGCGACGCAAGGGATACGATTTGCGGCCTCTTCTGCCCATGCTATGGTATGACATCGGACCGCGCACCGGGAAGGTGCGATGCGACGTTGCCGATGTGCAGGCCCAGTTGCTTGAGCGCGCGTTCTTCAAGCCTCTCTACGAATGGCATCGCAGGCACGGGATGATCTGCGCGTACGATCAGATGACGCGTGACGCCGATCCGGTGTCCGCTAACCGTTACTACGTAGACTACATGCGCACCATGCGATGGTATCAGGCGCCGGGCAACGACCAGACTGGAAGCAGCAAGCCCCACAGCTCGCTCGCCCATCTCTACGGTCGGCCTCGCGTCTGGTTGGAGGGTTTCTACAACAGCGGATGGGGGCAGACCCTCGAGGAGCTTTCCGGGCGAATCCATGAGTTCTATGCGCAGGGGGCCAACCTGTACAATCCCCACGCGTGGTACTACACCACGTTGGGAGGGTGGTGGGAATGGGCTCCCCCCTGTACCTCATTTCGGCAGCCATACTGGCAACACTACCGGTTGTTCTCCGACTATGTGACCCGCCTGAGCTTCCTGCTGAGCAGAGGAGCGCATGTCTCGGATATCGCCGTCCTCTATCCGTCGTCCACAATTCACGCTGCATCCACGTATGCGGGCGCTGTATCGGCGACCGGCGCTAAGGCGCGCGATGCCTACCTGACGCTTTGCCGGGAGCTGGAGCAGGCTGGCATTGACTACGACATTCTCGACGAGGCGTCTCTCAGGCGCGGCACCATTCAATCTGGGTTCCTGCGCGTCGGGTCCGAGCGGTACCGCTGCGTGGCCTTGCCCTCCGTCACTGCCATGAGCCGCGCGGATCTGCGCAAGCTGCTCGATCTGGCTCGCGATGGCGGCATTGTGGCGGCGCTCGGCGCCGTACCCTCGATGGCTACCGAGACGGGATCCGATGATCCGGGAATGGCCGCCGCGACATCTGCCCTCTTTCCACCGGCACAGTCGGCCGCGATCGGTCAGCCTCGGGTGCAGCGCATAGGCAAAGGCATGTCGCTCGCAGAGGAGTCCAATGCCGCCCATCTGGCGCGCCTTCTCGCCGCGCGCGTCCCGCCGCATGCCTCAGGCGTCAGACGGTACCTGCATCGGCGCATCGCCGGCAGGGACGTGTACTTCCTGGAGGGTCGTGCGGGCCAGGATGGACCGCAGGAAGTCACGCTCAAGGGAAGCGGGCGCGCGTGGGTGGCAGACCCGTGGACCGGCTCGATCCACCCCGTCCCGTCGCGTCCGGCATCGCCAGGCCGCGTCACGGCGCGTGTCAGCTTCGCATCGAGCCGGGCCTTGTTCGTCATTCTATCGTCGAAGCAGCTCTCGGCGCCTTCGGAAAGGATCGAGACGAAGCCAAAAGGCGTCGTGTGGCCAGCCAGTGCTCGGGTCAGGGTTAGGCCGTCGACGGCGACCCCTTCGGCGCCGGCCATCAATATTCGCGACGAATGGAGGGTCGCCCTCGCGCCGACTCTGGACAATCGCTGGGGCGACTTCGCGCTTCCGGCATCTGCCGATCCGGTGCCGGTGGAGTGCCGCCGGTTCAAATGCCGCGAGGAGACGGACGAACAGAACGGCGTGGAGTCCGAGTGGTATGACCCGGACCACGAGGATGATGACTGGCAGACAGTCACGGCTGGTTACGGACTGCGCTGGTGGATCAGCCGGGCCGACGTGGGTGACAAGCCTCTCAAGATGCCCGGTCCTGACGACGGTGACTGGAGACCCGATCCCGACGTGTGGCTCCCTGCGGTGTTCTCCTTACGCAGCGGCATCGAGAAAGACAGCATCTACAACGAATGGCTTGGGCCAAAGGGCCGTGTACCCGACAACTTCCTGGATTTCGGGACGGCTCCTGCCGGCACCGTCCGCTTCGCTGTGACGTTCGTTCATGTACCCACGGCCTGCGATGCGCTCATTCGTTGTGGCGCCGGAGATGCTCGCGTTGCCGTGAATGGACGGTGGCTGCCTGCAGGGAATCCGGTTCCCGTTCGGCTGCTCGCAGGCTACAACGCGGTGGCTGCGCAGTTCAGGCACGCGGGATCCAGTCCTCTCAGAACCTACGTGCACATCGGTCGTCCCGACGCAGCGATGGACGAGCCTGCGTGGATCTGGACCGACCAGACCTCAGACATCTCCGATTGCTATGCGAGGCGCACCTTTGACCTGAAGTCCCGTCCGGATTGGGCTGCCATCACCGTATCGGCGGACAACGGGTATGAGCTCTATGTGAACGGCACGCGGATCGGGCGTGAGATCGGCAACAGCTCGGCTCAGTGGTCCGTCGCCGAGCGCTACCCGGTCGAACGCTACCTCCGACCGGGACGCAACGTCATCGCCATCCACGGAATGAACCTCGGTGGACCGGCTGGCATCGTGGCGATTCTACGCTACGGCGCTCGTGGCGATCCGGCAGGTCAAACCATCATGACCGATAGCGCATGGCGTGTGATCCGGGCCGCGCCGGCAGGTTGGGTTCAGATCGGGTTTGACGATGCGCGCTGGTCGCGTGCCCGTGTCGTTGGTGTTCATCCCTGTGAACCGTGGGGCGTCGTTGACAGGCTGACGCGAACCCGTCCCGCGATCCTGCCAGGTTCGGCGTGGCTGAACCGCACGGTGCTGCCCTGGGTCCCTGATCTCGTCATTGATCCTCTGCCCGGGATACACAAGCGCGTCGGCTGGTACAGGTTCCGAACTCCTCCGGGCACCCGCCAGATGATCGTGCCGACGGCGGGGCGCTTCAACGTGTGGATTGCCGGACGCGCCTGCGAGGTGACCGACGGCAACATCGTGGAAGTGCCTCTGGATCTGCAGGAGCACAGCCAGGTCGCGGCGATTCGCATCGAGCAGCCTGCCGGCCGCTACGGCGGGGCAGCCTTCGATAGCCCCGTACGGTTCACGGTGGGCGTCGGCGCGATGAAGACCGGCGACTGGACGAAGCTGGGTCTCCCCCATTACTCCGGCGGCGTCCGCTATGTGCAGGAGATCACCATACCGGCTTCGTACGTCGGAGCTCCGCTGATGCTTGATCTCGGACGCGTGCGCGGCACCGCTCAGGTTACGGTCAATGACAAGCCGGCCGGCGTGCGGATATGGCGACCGTACCGGTTCGATGTCACCGATCTGCTCAAGGCCGGCCTGAACAGGATCGAAGTCACGGTGTTCAACACGCTGGCGCCGCAGTTTGGCGCTGGCTACCCCACTCCGTACGTGTTCGCTGGCCAGGAGGCGTCCGGATTGTTTGGACCCGTGCGCCTCACCGGACCGCCTGCCCCTCCTCCGCCTCAGCCGAGCCTGTCTGGCCTCACGAACGTCGCGCTAGCCTCCCGCGGAGCCGTAGCGACCGCCTCGTCGGAACACCCCTCGGGGCAGTATCTCGCCGATACGGTCATAGCGGGCCTCACAACCGGGGAGCGGTGGGCTCGCGGCGGCGGATGGAACGACGGCACCGAGGGCGAGTTCCCGGACTGGATCGAAGTGGCCCTGCCGTCGCCCGTGGAGATACGCGCCGTGAAGATCATCACGCTCGATCCAGCGGAGCGCTACGGGATTCGCGACTTCGACGTAGAGGTGCGTCATGCTGGAGACTGGGTCACGGTCGCCGAAGTACGTGACAACGCGAGCGCGTCCATAGTCGTTGGAGTGCCAGGCATCCGCAGCGACCGCGTGCGCATACTGGTGCGCTCGGCAAACGACGAGATGTACTCGCGGATCGTTGCCATAGCCGTGTATGCGCCAGAGCATGCCACAGACGTATCTCCCTGAAAGGACGTTGGAATGCATCCTTCTTCTGCGTTGATCATCTGTTTCGCCGTCGCCCTGGCGGCCTCGGCCTGCGCTGCCATCCCGCGGCCCGAACATCCCCGGCCTGACTTCGAGCGCCAGTCGTGGCTCAACCTGAATGGCGAGTGGGAGTTCGAAGTGGACGAGGCCGGTGACGGCGAAGCGCGCGGACTGACGTCGGGCAAGCGGCTCGCTCAGCGGATCCTCGTCCCGTTCTGCCCCGAGAGCAAGCTCTCAGGCATCGGCATCACGGACTTCATGAAGGATGTCTGGTACAGGCGCACCTTCGAGCTTCCGAAATCCATGACGGGGCGGCGCATTCTGCTCCATTTCGGCGCTGTGGACTGGCATGCGCGCGTGTGGCTCAATGGCACGTTCGTTGGCGAGCATCGAGGCGGCTACGTCCAGTTCTCCTTCGACATCTCGCCTTATCTGCGCAGGGGAGCCAATGAGCTCGTGGTGCACGCTCATGACGACACGCGCTCGGGGCTGCAGGCGACCGGCAAGCAGGCCCACTCGCAGAACAGCGAGGGCTGCGTCTATACGCGCACAACGGGCATCTGGCAGACGGTGTGGCTCGAAGCCGTCGGCGAGGCTGCGATCCGGAACTTCAGCCTCGTCCCCGATCCGGCCGGAAAGCGGCTCATCTTTACGGGCAGCGTTGACGGTCCGTTGACCGGAACGACGGTGAGGGTGACGGCGTTTGCCGGCGACAAAGCCGTCGCCGTGGAGACCGTGCCTGCCAACTGGCGGAACACCCTCGCTGTTCTGAGGCTCCCTTCTGTGAGGCTCTGGCAGCCCGGCAAGCCCTACCTCTACACGCTGACGATCGAGGTGATCCGCAAGGGCAAGGTCACCGACAGCGTCCGTTCCTACTTCGGCATGCGCACGCTGGCCATCGAAGGCAACCGTTTCCTCATCAACGGCAAGCCGGTGTTTCAGCGGCTCATTCTAGACCAGGGTTTCTACCCCGACGGCATCTATACCGCCCGTACCGACGAGGACCTGAAGCGTGACATCGAGCTCTCCATGGCGGCGGGGTTCAATGGGGCTCGCCTCCACCAGAAAGTGTTCGAGCCGCGGCTGCTCTACTGGGCCGATAAGCTGGGGTACATCGTCTGGGGTGAATACCCGAGCTGGGGAGTGAATCTCGCGGATCAGGCCGCTGTCGCGCACGTAGCCAACGAATGGCGCCAGGTCGTCGAACGAGACCGGAATCACCCGTCCATCGTGGGGTGGTGTCCGCTCAACGAAACCGGGCCTGGAAACGCCGTTGCTGCCGCCCAACTCATCCTCGGCCTGACGCAGGTGATGGACCCGACGAGGCCGTACCTCGACACAAGCGGGTACGTCCATCTGGACCCACGGACCGACGTCTACGACTGCCACGACTACGACCAGAACCCGGATTCCTTCGCAGCGCGGTACGCCGGTTTCGGTCAGACCGGCACCCGCCCCTATAACAACAATCTGAGCGATGCTCGAAGCGCTTACCTCGGACAGCCCTACTTCGTGAGCGAATATGGCGGCATCCGGCTCAAGACCGATCGTGATACCGGAGAGCCCGGATGGGGGTACGGTCAGACGGACCTCACCGGGTTCATCGAGCGGTACAAGGGCCTGACAGACGCCCTTCTCGATAACCCCAACATGTTTGCCTTCTGCTACACGCAGTTGACCGATGTCGAGCAGGAACAGAATGGCATCTACTTCTACGACCGCAAAGCGAAGTACGACCCAGCCCTCCTCCGCGCGATCAATGCTCGTCCGGCCGCCTACGAGACGCAGGGTCCGCGCGTTCGCAGCGTTCGATGGCGAGCGGTAGTACCGACGAGCCGTGAGATAGCCCAGACATGGCGCTACACCATCGACAATCCGGGCGATGGCTGGTACAGGCCCGACTTTGATGACTCGTCGTGGAGCGAAGCCCCCGGCGGATTCGGCGCCGAGGGCACGCCCGGCTCAGTGGTTCGCACCGAGTGGAAGTCCGGCACGATCTGGTTGCGGCGAACGTTTGTGCTGAGCGACCTTGACTTTGAGCTCGCAGCTCTCGACATACATCACGACGAAGATGCGCAGGTGTTCATCAACGGGAAGCTGGTTGCGAACCTCTCGGGATACACTGGACGCTACGAAGAGGTCGAGGCTACCAGGGCCCTCAGGGAGGCGCTCGTTGCGGGAACCAACGTGATGGCGGTGCACTGTCGGCAAACCACGGGCGGGCAGTACATTGACGTCGGGGTGTTGTTCGGCAAAGACGAGAAACGGTGAGGCTTATGTAGCCTCGTGCCGGCCCCATCGCTGGTTGGCAACGGCAAGCACGAAGATGACGATGAAGAGCGCGAATCCGATCGCGCTTGCATAGCCCATGTGCCCGAACCGAAACGCCTGGAAGTACATGTGGAGGGCGGGCACGTGGGTGGAGAGCCCGGGACCGCCGCCCGTCAGGATGAGGATGCTCCCGAAATCCTGCAGCGTACCGATGATGGTCAGCGTCGCGAGCAGTCTGATCTGTGGCCTGAGCAGCGGCAAGTCCACAGCAAGAATGCGCCGCCAACCTGTTGCGCCGTCGAGCGACGTGGCATCCCAGACGTCGGCAGAGATGCCGTTGAGCCCGGCCAGGTAGATTAGCAGCGCGAGGCCGCCTGCCCAGGGAAACCCGACGCCGATGATCGCCGGCAGCGCCGTGCTTGCTTCGCCGAGCCACGCGCGTGTCATGGAGCCCAGCCCCATGGCCTCCAACACCATGTTCAGCAGGCCGATGCTGCCGTCGTAGACAAACGCCCACAGAAGCATCGTCACCATCCCCGGTACCACCATCGGCAGGATGAACAGGGTTCGGAGCGCATACTGCAACCTTGGCGAACGCAGGCTCATCAACAGCTCGGCCACGATGAAGGGCGCTATGAGGGTCTTCGCCAGGCTCGCCACGAGGAGCACGAGCTGGTTGCCGATACCGATCCGTAGGAACTCGTCGCGGCCCATGGCAGCGAAGTTAGCCATCCCGCACCACTGCGGCGCCTCACCGGTCTCCCAGTGCGTGAAGGCTCGATACAGGCCGATGATCGCCGGCGTGTAGTTGAACACGAGCAGCAGGGCGACCGAAGGGAGCAGCATAGCCCCCACGAGGATCCATGATGAGGCTCTACGGTTGGCGTGCGTCATGGTTCTAATGTTTCGTAGACCGTTACCAGATTCCTGCACGGGTGATATTGCAACGGTTGTTGAACTGTTGTATAATGATGTCGCATGACTGACACGGACAGACTAGCGGCTATGTTCAAGGCGCTCGGCGATCCGATGCGGCTTCGGATCTTCGCCTTTCTGAGCTCCTGCTGCTCGGAGGTGACGGTCGACTCCACGGGCGCCGTTCGCAAGGTGGCCGGGCCTACTGTAGGCGACGTGTGCTGCCACGTGACCGGCATCCAGCGGGTTACGTCCGGAGTGTCGTTCCACCTGAAGGCGTTGCGTCAGGCTGGACTAATACAGACCCAACGGCGGGGCAAACACATCGTCTGCTCGGTAGACCGCGATGCTGTCCAGGAGTTGCTCGACTTCCTCGGTCTCGAGCCTGATGGGTGCCCTGCGAGCCATGGTGCGCCAGAGGAGACACGAACGTGATGGATGACATAACCACGACCCTTGGGGTTGTCAACACAGTGAAGGAGCGTTACGGCTCCATCGCTCGCCTGGTCCTTGAACAAGGCGAGCGCACTTCCTGTTGTGGAGAATCTGCATGTTGCGAGGGCACTGCCGGTAACGATCCGATCACTGCCGGCTTGTACGCGGACGGCGATGTTCGCGATCTGCCAGAAGAGGCGGTGTTAGCTTCGCTGGGATGCGGCAATCCCACGGCGCTAGCAAGCCTCGCCGAAGGCGAGGTCGTGCTGGATCTTGGAAGCGGCGGCGGCATTGACGTGCTGCTTTCGGCCAAGCGAGTCGGTCCCACAGGTTTCGCTTACGGGCTGGACATGACGGACGAGATGCTCGAACTCGCCGAACGCAATCGCCAGAAGTCGGGCGTTACGAATGTGCGATTCCTCAAAGGAACTATCGAGGACGTCCCGTTGCCCGACAGCAGCGTTGACGTGATCATATCGAACTGCGTGATCAACCTTGCGGCTGACAAGGATCGGGTGGTCAGGGAAGCTTACCGCGTCCTCAAGCCGGGTGGACGTCTGGCGGTATCGGATATCGTCTGGCGCCGCCCCCTCCCCGACTCGATTCGCCGCAGCGCCGATCTATGGGCAGGCTGCATCGCGGGCGCGCTGCTGGAGAGCGAGTACCTCGAGAAGCTCGTCGCGGCGGGCTTCGAGAGAGTTAGCATCACCCCGACCCGGGTCTACACGCTGCGGGATATGCAGGACCTCATTGCATCCGACAAAGGTCGGCGGCAGGATCCAGCCCTGCACGAGGCTCTGGAAGACGCGATGATGAGTGCGTTCATCCGAGCAGAGAAGCCGACCTCATGACACACATCCTCTATGTCTGCGTCCACAATGCGGGCCGCTCGCAGATGGCGGAGGCCATTACAAACCATCTCGCCGCGCAGCGTGGCCTGCCTGTTCGGGCCGAATCGGCCGGCACTGTCGCGGGCGAGCGCATCAATCCCGTTGCCGCGCAGGTTCTGGCGGAGATCGGCATCTCGCTCGCCGACCAGCGACCCAAGCAGCTAACACAGGAGATGGCGGATCGAGCAGACAAGATCATCACGATGGGCTGCGGCGTGGACGCCGAAGCCTGCCCGGCGCGGTTCCTCGTGACGGACGATTGGGGGCTTGATGATCCGGCTGGGCAGCCGATCGAGACAGTGCGTCGCATTCGTGACGAGATCATCAACAGAGTGGAGGCATTGCTAAGTGAGTGCGCCTGACATCGGATGCCCGTCAGATCACCGGACGGGCCTATCGTTTCTGGATCGCTTCCTGACGCTCTGGATATTCCTTGCCATGGCGTTTGGGGTTGGGCTTGGCTATGCATCGCCTGGCGTGGTCAAGGCCATCACGGGCATGTCGGTTGGTACGACGTCAATCCCGATTGCGATCGGTCTGATCTTGATGATGTACCCCCCGCTGGCCAAGGTGAAGTACGAAGAGCTCGGCGAGGTCTTCCGCAATACGAAGGTCCTGACGCTGTCTCTCATCCAGAACTGGGTGGTTGGCCCGCTCCTGATGTTCTTCCTGGCCATCGCTCTGCTGCACGACAAGCCAGAGTACGCTATCGGCCTCATCATGATCGGGCTCGCCCGGTGCATCGCCATGGTGATCGTGTGGAACGATCTCGCGAAGGGCGACACGGAGTACGCCGCAGGGCTCGTAGCATTCAACTCGATTTTCCAGGTGCTGTTCTACTCGGTCTATGCCTACATCTTCGTCAAGGTGCTCCCGGGGATGCTCGGCGTGAGCTTCGGCGACGTGGATCTGAGCAAAATCACCATCGCCGCCATTGCCGAGAGCGTGTTTGTCTACCTCGGCATTCCGTTCATCGCAGGGATGTTGACCCGCTTCTTCTTGCTTCGGGCGAAAGGGCGCGAATGGTACGAGCAGAGGTTCATCCCGCGCATCAGCCCGATCACCCTCATCGCGCTGCTCTTCACCATTGTGGTGATGTTCTCGCTCAAAGGCGAGTACATCGTGCGTATTCCGCTGGATGTCATCCGCGTTGCGATCCCGCTGCTGATCTACTTCGTCGGAATGTTCCTCGTGTCGTTTCACATGAGTCGCAAGCTCGGAGCCGACTACGCCAAGTCCGCCACATTGTCGTTCACGGCGGCGAGCAACAACTTCGAGCTGGCTATCGCGGTAGCGGTGGCGGTGTTTGGCATCAACTCCGGGGCTGCGTTCGCGGCAGTCATAGGGCCGCTCGTGGAAGTCCCGGTCCTGATCGGACTTGTCAACGTCTCGCTGGCTATGAGGAGGTTCTGGGCAGGAGGAAAGACGGAGCCGGCCTCGCCATAGCAGCGAGGCCGGACCGTGGTCTCCTTACGTCACGCGGCTGTCTCAGCGCGATGCCGTCCGCCCTTGAGGGGCACGCGCCTGCTTTGCCTTCTGAGCCTCTACGAACGGCCTGACGAACGCTGCGGCCTTCTCCTTCGTGGAGAGGTCTGGCATCGGGGCTTCGGACTTGGCGCCGTACTTCGTTCGGATCCGCTCCGTGGCAATGCGGCATTCCTGCGCGAGATTGGCTGCCTTGGCAAGGACTCTGGCGCTTTCCTGAGGGGCGTGGAAGCCCATGCCGTTGGCCGCGGCTATGTAGTCCCAGTAGGTATGGGCGCGCCGCAGCATGTTGCGGGGAGCCGCAAGCTCGGCATCGGTCGCGCCCAGTTTGACGGCATCGCCGAGCGTGATGTGCGCCCGAACCATGGCATCCTCAGCGATGTCGAGAAGCTCGCGGTTCTTATCCTGGATACTCTCGACGCGCTGCTTCACCTCGTCCTCCGACCAGCGATGGCACACCTGGCAGGAGTTGGCGATGTTGTACAGCGGGCTGCGCACTTGATGATCGGTGAACTTCACTCCGCCTTCCGATTTGTACGGCATATGACAGTCGGCGCATGAGACGCCCCGGAACGCGTGGGTGCCTTGCAGCCACACTTCGTAGTCGGGATGCCGAGCCTTCGTCATGGGCGTGCCGCTTACCGGATGGACCCACTCCACGAACTTCGTCCGCTCGTAGTACTTGTCGAAGTCATCAGCCTTGAAGCCGTCATCCCACGGGAACACGAGATAGTTCGTCTCTTTGTCTCTGAAGTAGTAGCTGACATGGCACTGGGCGCACACGAGCGACCGCATCTCCTGATGCGACGCCTTGGTGATGTCGCGGCCCCGTCGGGCGAATGCCTCCTTGAGCGCCGGACGCGATATCCGAAGCGCCATGGTCTTGGGGTCATGACAGTCCAGGCAGCCTATCGGGTCCTTCATGACGCCCTCGTGGTCCTTGAACTTCCCTTTGTAGAACTCCGCCACTCCCTTATCATGCATAAGCTTGGGAACCATGGGGCTCTTGCACGTCCAGCATGTCGCAGGCGTCTTCTCAGACACGCGCGCCGTCGAGGTGACATCCTTGATCGAATGATAGTGCCCTCGCGGCGAGTTGTACTCTTTGGAGAAGCCGAAGCCCGCGAACAGGATCACAAGTCGCGGGTCCTTCGCGAGATAGTCCTTCACCTCGCTGCCGCCGTACTTCGTCGCCTCAGCCAGTTCCCTGGTCCGTTCCCAGGAGTTGTACTCCCGCGGAAAGTTGATGGCCCATTTCTCGTTGTCGGTTTCCCAATCGCCGATGGGGGTGATCATCTGGACGCGGTTCACTGAGCGCTCGGCGCGTCGTTCGATAATCGAACCGGCGAGGAGACCAAGTGCGGCGAATACCACGGCGGAGCCGCCGAGCACAACCCAGCCTAACACGAGTCCCTTCCGGCTCTCGCCGGACTTGCGTTCACTCATCTAGCGTTCATCCCCCTTCATGCGATTGCGTTCGACAAATGGCAGGACTGAAGCGCCAAGCGGCGGTACCGCCGCGTTGGGCGTCGCTGAGAGGCTGTGCTGGCGACCGTGGGGCACTTCGCGATGACAATCTATGCACGCACGATCCTGTCGCGTGTGAACCTGCGGAGTTTCAAAGACGTTCGAATGGCAGCGAACGCAGTTGTCCTGGATCACCTTGCGCGACTCCGGAATGGCGAAGATGACCTGCCGCTCCCGTCGCAAGGTGAACAACGCGGTGTGCCGGGATCCGTCTTTCGCTTTGAAGTAGTATTTGGCGAAGACGCTGGTGTGAGGCACGTGGCAATCGTTGCAGGTTGCCGCTCGAGCATGACTGGAGTGCTGCCACGATGCGTACTCGGGGACCATGATATGGCAGTTGATGCACGTTTCGGGATCGTCTGACAGATACGATGCAGCCTCGGAAACGCGGATGGTGTATATGCCGAGACCGGCAACCAGGCCGAGAGCGACAAAGCACGCAATGCGCAACCGACCGGGCACGTCAGCAAGCGATGCTACCCTGAGAGCTTTGCCTAACACGGGCCACCACTCCAAGTCTGATATCCAGATACGCCTATCAGCAGTCACCGGCAGTATAGCCTGCCCAGACGCCAGAGTCAAGCAATCCGTGGCCGGTTACTAGCTAAGCCGTCCGGCCGCCCACCGAATCCCCCGCGCCAGTACCTCACGGAAGGAGGGATGCTCCCATGAGCGACGGTCGTGGCCGCACTGGAAGCAGAAGACCGGCGCGAGGCCTGAGCGCCGTGTCCATGCGAGCGAACGCATGCTCAGCGGGTGGTCGGTGGTCAGCAGCGTCTGGCTGTCGTTGCCGGGATCGGCCATGACATACGTCTCTTCGGGCATCTCCCAATCCGAGAGATCGCGCGTGATCGGATGATCCGGTGAAGCAACCCGCACGGGCAATGCTTGCTCCGGGTGGTACCCGAAGGAGCGATCCGCCACGCCGACCATGTCGTTCCAAGCCTCGAGCTTGGGCCAGGCCAGTAACGCATGATGGAGAACGACCACGCCTTGAGGGCGATCCCGAAGCTCCTCAATGGCCTCGCGGAACGGACCGGTCGGCTCATCCATGTGCATGTTGTAGAAAAGCGTCACATCGTAGATGCGCCGGACGTGCCCCCAATCGTGGACCCAGTTGTCGAACTCCTGAGGGTACGGATCAATGTCGGCGTGACCCCGGAAGAGGGCGTGAAATCCCGGGACATCAAAGGGATGACCGCCGGTGACGATAGCAAGCTTAATGCGTGAAGCCTGTGGATCCAAGTTTCGTCTCCTTGAGGATAGTGGTCGCTTCATTTCACCATTCTGCGCTTGCGCTTCGCTGTCCTTGTGTGCCATGCTGAAGAAGCGCCGGCCGGCGAATGCTCTGCGGCCAGGCGCATTTGTACCTCTGGAGGACTGGGATGGCAAGGCAGTATCACGTGGCGATCGCTGGCGCGACCGGCGCTGTCGGCGAGGAGTTCAGGAAGCTGCTCGAAGAGCGCCCATTCCCCCTGGCATCGCTGCGCGTTCTCGCCTCAGAACGCTCGAAGGGCAAGTCGCTGCAGTTTCGCGGCGAACTCATTCCCGTTGAGGTTCTCGGACCGGAGTCGTTCGAGGGCTGCGACATCGCCTTCTTCTCCGCCGGAGCATCAAGAAGTCGTGAGTTCGGTCCCGCTGCCGTCCGATCCGGAGCCGTCGTCATCGACAACTCGTCGGCATTTCGGATGGATCCTGAGGTGCCGCTCGTCGTGCCGGAGATCAATCCGGAAGACATCGGCAGCCACAAGGGGATCATCGCCAATCCCAACTGCTCCACGATCATAGCCCTGATGGCTGTAGCTCCGCTGCGCCAGCTCGGCAAACTCAAGCGGATCGTCGTCTCAACCTACCAGGCTGCCAGCGGTGCGGGCGCTCAGGCGATGCATGAGCTCATCGAACAGACCCGGCGGTACCTTGAGGGTCAGCCGCTTCAGCCCGAGGTCTTTCCGCACCCGATCGCTTTCAATCTGTTTTCGCATAACACGCCGGTTGGCTCGGACGGATACAACGACGAAGAACGGAAGATGATCCTCGAGTCGCGCAAGATTCTCCACGACGAGAGCCTGAGGATCACAGCGACATGCATCCGCGTGCCGGTGCTCCGCGCTCATGCCGAGAGCATCAACGTTGAGTTCGAAGGAGCCAGGCCGAGTGTTGGCGCCGTGCGCGAGACTCTGTTCCACAGCCCCGGCATCGAGGTCGTGGATGATGTCGAACACGGCCGGTTCCCGATGCCCCTGGATGCGACGGGACGCGATTCCGTGCTCGTAGGACGCATTCGCGAGGACGCGTCGAACGACAACGCCATTGAGATGTTTGTGTGCGGCGATCAAATCCTGAAGGGAGCCGCGTTGAACGGATTCCAGATAGCCGCGACACTGATCGAGAGGTACGCGCAATGACCGGTGATGCCTTCAGCCCAGCCTGGGGACGGGTGGTCACCGCCATGGTGACGCCGTTCGATGCCAGCGGCGAGATTGACGAACCGGCGGTTGGGCGTCTGGTAGACCATCTCCTCGCCAATGGCACCGAGGGCATCGTCGTCTGCGGCACGACCGGCGAAGCCCCTACCCTCTCGGATGCCGAGAAACTGCGAATGTTCGAGCTGGTGCGCGCCGCAACCGATGGGCGTGCGGCGATGATTGCATCCACGGGCAACTACGACACTGCGCACACCATCGCGTTGTCGAGGGATGCCGCGTCGCGCGGCGCCGACGGTCTCCTGCTCATCACGCCGTACTACAACCGGCCCTCGCAGGAGGGGCTCTACGCGCACTTTCGTGCCGTGGCTGAAGCGGCGGAGCTGCCGATCATGCTCTACAATGTGCCGACACGGACCGGCGTAAACCTTGAGGCTCGAACCTGTCTGCGTCTGTTCAGGGACGTTCCCAACATTGTGGCGGTCAAGGAAGCCAGCGGAAGCCTCATGCAGGTCTCGGAGATAGCCGCCGGCGCTCCCCCTGGAAAGCTCATCTACAGCGGCGATGACGGCCTGCTTCTGCCGCTGCTGGCCGTCGGAGGCTATGGCGTGGTCAGCGTGACGTCCCACCTCGTCGGCCGCGCGATGAGCGCCATGGTCATGGCTCATCTGGAGGGCAAGCCCGATGAGGCGGCGCGGCTGCACCAGCGCATGCTTCCCATCGTTCGCGCGTGTTTCCAGCCGACGACCCCCAGCCCGGCACCACTGAAGTGCGCGCTTGCCATGCTCGGCATCATCGGCAACCACCTGCGCCTGCCGCTCGTGACCGCGGACGAGGCAGAGAGCGGACGCGTGCGCGCTGCGCTGGTGGAATTCGGACTGCTTCCGAGCGCGTCGCAACAAAACTGACGGAGGTCTGCCCCGTGTCACGTGGTCCCAAGATACTCATTATCGGCGGCGTAGCAGGAGGCGCAAGTGCGGCTGCCCGAGCGCGTCGTTTATCGGAGAGCGCCGAGATCATCATGGTCGAGCGTGGTCCCCACGTATCGTTCGCCAACTGCGGCCTCCCCTACTACGTGGGAGGGGAGATAGCCAGCCGCGATGATCTGCTTGTCTCAACGCCAGCAGCGCTCACCGCACGCTTCAACCTCGACATCAGGGTGAATACCGAAGCCGTCAGGATTGAGCCAGCAGCGAAAACGGTCGTGTTGAGAGACCTCGTTACCGATCGCGAGTATTCGGAGCCCTACGACGTTCTCATCCTGGCGACGGGCGCGGCTCCCGTGCGACCTCCGGTACCCGGCATAGAGAGACCGGGCCACTTCGTGGTTCGAAACGTGCCCGATGCGCTAGCCATCGAGGAATGGGCCAATCGTTACCCGGGCGGGCAAGCCGTGGTGATCGGCGGGGGTTACATCGGGCTCGAAATGGCCGAGCAGCTCCACCGACGCGGCATGCAGGTGTCCATCGCCGAAGCCCTTCCTCAGGTTGCGGCCTTCCTGGATCCGGAGACGGCGGCCCTGCTTCACGAAGAGATTCGCGCGCACGGGGTCGGGCTGTACCTTTCGGACGCAGTCAGTGCCTTTGAGAACGCGCGCAGCGGCGAACGGGCGGCGGCTTCGGTGGTGGTCCTGCGGTCGGGCGCTCGCCTTCCGGCCGACCTTGTCATCCTCGCTATGGGGGTGAGACCTGAGGCGTCTCTGGCTCGCGATGCCGGACTTGCCATTGGCGTCACCGGCGGCATCAAAGTGGATGATCACCTGCGCACCAGCGACCCCGCTATCTGGGCGATCGGAGATGCGATCGAAGTCCGTCATGGCGTCACCGGAGCGCCGTCGCTGCTTCCGCTGGCCGGGCCGGCCAACAGGCAGGGCCGGATCGTGGCCGACAACATCCTTGGGACTCCTCGAACCTACAAAGGCTCCTTTGGCACGGGCATCATGCGGGTTTTCGATCTGGTGGCAGGAAGCACAGGCGCCAACAGCCGGGCGCTCGACTCGGCCGGTATGCAGTACCGCGCCGTGCATCTGCATCCGTCTTCGCACGCCGGCTACTATCCCGGAGCGTGCCTGATCGCCATGAAGTTGCTGTTCGATCCTGATACGGGGCGCGTCCTGGGCGCGCAGGCCGTGGGTCGGGATGGCGTTGACAAGCGGATTGACGTGCTGGCGACTGCCATTCAGGCCGGTCTTACCGTCGAGGATGTAGCGGAGCTTGAGCTGGGCTATGCCCCGCCGTTCGGCTCGGCCAAGGACCCGGCGAATCTGGCCGGCATGATCGCGTCGAACCACCGGACGGGACTTGTGTCTTCCATTTCGCCGACCGAGGTGTCGCGCCGTGACCCGAACACGACGGTACTGCTGGATGTGCGCGAGCCGTCAGAATGGTCCGAGGGACATATCGCAGGGGCCATTCATATACCCCTCGGCGAGATACGAGCGCGGCTCAACGAGCTGCCTCGCGACAAGGAGATCATCGCGTACTGTCGGTCGGGTCTGCGGTCCTACTATGCCTGCCGGATACTGACCCAGAACGGCTTCCGAGCCACGAATGTCTCGGGCGCCTACCTGACCTGGCAAGCGGCACAGCAGGCGGGCTGCTAGCTCGGCGTAGTGGGTGCGGGAGGCCTGCTGCCCGCGGTTCGGCCGACGACTTCGATTCCCTCAGGTCGAACCTTGAGCGATACCAACCGGACGTTCGGTCGTTGGAGCTTCGAGGTCATCATTCTGCCGATCTGCTCGGCGAGTCTCTCGGATGCCGAACGCGGGGCGCCGAGGCGCCCGAACGACATGCTGGTGATGCGCACGCGCACGGTGTTGGCCTCGTCGATCTCGGCAACCATGGACGCCTTCACCTGAACCGTCAGCGTACCCACAGCCCTGAGGACCGTCACTTCCATGTCGCCATCGTGGAGCCTGACCCAGGCGTCCTCAATGTCCTTCTCTCGAAGGGTTCGGCGTATACTCTCGTCCTCAGATAGCCACAGGTTCAACTGATCTTCGGTCACATGGATCGTGAAGTCGCGGGCTACGCCGCGATCGGCGTCCCTGCGGATGGATTCGATGTCACTCTGAAGCTCGCGCAGTTCTCCTGCGACCCGTTCTCGGTCTCCGCCCGTCATCACCGGCGGCGGATCGCTTCCCGACAGCGTGAAGAGAACGACCGCGAGGAGCCCGGCGAGGAGGATCAAGACCATCGCGATGCAGCCGAAGACCGGTGAACGCCGTCGCCGACGTCGCGTCCGGCTCGACCTGCTCCGTGTATCCCAGCTCATGGATGCTCTTCGACTCCTCTCGGCCGCGACGTCAGGGCGCGATGCGCGTCGTCATGTCGCCAGTCTGTCGTACAGCACGCCCCATCGAAGACCCCGGCAACTGACTGATACATGCTCAACCCGAAGGGCGCGTATCGCGCTCAGCAGGACGATGGCTCCGCCCAGGATCACATCAGCACGCGATGGGTCCAGGCCCTGAAGGCCCTTCCGTTGTGCCGTGGTCAGTCCCGCGTACAGGCGAATCTGGCGCCTGACCTCCTTTCCGGTCAGCTTCATGCCGTGTACATGCGCCCTCCCACCGGCTTCACTGGCTGCCGCCACCGAGCCCATGTTGATCACCGTGCCGCCAACTCCGACCACGTTCACACAGCCGTCTTCGCTCGAGAGGCGCGCCCGCGTGAGGGCCCGGCTTGCAGCGCGCGCGGCGAGGCGGCGTTCCGCTGGCAGCGGCGGGTCACCGTGGAGATACCGTTCGGTAAGGCGAACGGCGCCCAACTGCAGGCTGACGGACCGGGACAAGTCGTCCTTGCCGAGGAAAGTGAGTTCTGTGCTGCCGCCGCCAATGTCCAGCACAACCAGTCGTTCGGCATCACGCCAGAGGGGATCCCGACGAACAGCGAGACCGGAGAGACGGGCCTCCTCTTCGCCCGACAGCACCGTCACGTCGAGCCCAGCCGTGCGGGCGCGCTGCAGGAAATCATCACGGTTATCGGCGTCGCGGAGCGCCGAAGTTCCGACTGCGAATACCCGCGCGCATCCATGCTGAACGCAGACCCCAAGACACTGCGTCAGAGCGTCAAGGGTGCGCTGCATCGGACGCTCTCCGAGGCGGCGCGATTGCATGCCCTCGCCGATCCGAGTCGTCACGCCTCCGTCGAACAACGAGATCAGGTTGCCGTCAGGCTGGACCTCAGCTATGGCAAGCTTTACTGTGTTCGAGCCGATGTCAATCGCGGCGTAGCGAGCCCCTACGGCTGCGCCGGATCGGCTCATCGGGGAGCGGAGTCTCAGCCGCCGAGCCTGCAACAGGAGCTGCAGGCTTCGCCACCGGACCCAATCCCGCAACTCGCAGGAGCGTCTGATGCGCGGGTTCCACAGGGAGTGAGCCCCTGAGCGACAGCGAACGACGAAATGAGTCTCGCAAGGCGATCGCTGCCGCATTCCGGGCACCGAACGCCTTCGGAGTTATAGGATCGCTGCAACGACTCGAACGTCGTTGAGCATGCGTTGCATCGAAACTCGTAGATAGGCATAGCCGAACCAACTCCCGGTTTGACCTCTGGTATGTACCGAGCTATTCTAGCATACGTCAGCCAGCCGCCGAGGAACGCGCGCCGACAGGCCGGTCGTGATCTCGTGCTCGGTGGCGCCAATCATCCGCGCGAGGTCGACCGCGCGAATCTCCTGCGTCCCGTCACGACCGATGAGAGTGGCCACATCACCGGCGACAACTCCCGGAATATCCGTCACGTCCACCATGGTCATATCCATGCACACACGCCCAATGACCGGAGCCGGGCGACCCCGAATGATGGCGGTCGCCCGATTGCTCAGTTCGCGTCGGAACCCGTCGGCGTAGCCGATTCCCAGCACTGCCACGCGGCTGGCGGTGGCCAGTATGTGTGTCGAGCCGTAGCTGATCGGATGACCTTTGGGAAGGTCGCGCACGAGAAGGACCCGGGTCCT
>JAAYVH010000253.1 GCA_012517255.1 Chthonomonadales bacterium | reverse complement strand
GATGGACCCGACGCTCCTCGGCATCTCTGGCCTCGCGAAGGCGAGCGGCCATCCGGTTGACGGCGCCTGCCAGCACGCCGATTTCATCGGTGCGGTCAGCTTCGATGTGCTGGTCGAGCTTGCCGGCCCCGATCTCGTCCGCCCGGGCGGCGATATCCAGCAGGGGGGTCAACGCTGAGCGAACCATTCCTATCGAGATCGCGGCCGCCACCAGCAGCGCCGCCAGCGTGCCTGCCATGGCCAACCATGAGGCGCGCTGCGCTTCGGCCTTTGCCCGTGCGTCGGCTCGCAGAATGGCGTTCTGGTTAAGAACCAGGATGTCATGAACCCGGGCCTTGAGGGCATCATAGCCGGGCCTGAGCCTGGCCTTGTAGAGGCCGTACGCATCCCGCGGCGGCATGGGGGACGATGCATCCATCAGTCGGCGCATGTCCCGAACGTATGCATCGAACCGGGATTCCACCTCCGAGGACATCTGCATCTCGCCGTCTTCGGTGATGTTGTTGGCTTCCGTACGGTGCGCCTCGGTGAACCGTTGCGCGCTGGTCTCAAACTGGATGCGCGCTCGGTCCGATGCGCCCGCCAGAAAGTAGTTGGCGGCGCTCTCCATCCGTTCCAGCGCCTCGTTCATGCGCAGGACGGCCTCGACGCTCTTGTAGTTGTCCTGAACGATGCGTTCGATGCTGCCGCCCAGGTGGAACAGGCTGAAGACAGCGCCCATCATCACGCTCAGCATCACCGCTGCCGTGAGGATATGGCTCGCCAGCAACTGCGAACGCAGGTTCTTCTTCACGATATGCACAACTCCGCCGCACTCCCCAAAGCAAGGAGGCCGGAAGACGGACTTCCCAGCGCTCTGTCTCCCAAAGCGCGGACTGTCTGTCTCCCGGCCTCCTTCACGCCTGGCGCCGTCTCTGCCGGACGCCGCCCTGCCTTCTGGCAACCGAACTTATTCTGTTGTCGTGCCCCGATGGCCGGAGCCTACGTCATGCCGCTCGCCGCGATGGACTCAATCGCTCTTCGATGCTCGCGTCGAGTACATATACCTCCATTTGCTCTGCGGCAGCCACGTCCACGTCGCAGTAACTGCGAAGCACTCTCGCTCCGACGATTTCGCCCACGATTGCCTCGATCTCGCCATGGTGGATGCTCCGCAGCTCATGTCGCGCGCTGCGTATGAGCCTCGCCCCTTCCTGCGACACAGCAAGCTTCGCCTCGGTGTGGGTGAATATGCCCCGGCACCGGACGATCACAAGGTCGCCGACGATGTGCGCTCGAACATCGGCAGGGCCCCTGCCCTGTTGTTCCCGTTGGAACCGCACGACCGCGTTGGCGATCTGCGCCTCCACTTCGCCCTTCGTGGGCCGAACCACGGCGGCTCCCCCTGTACTGCCTGCCGAAATGCATCGGACCGGCTCGCTCGGAGCGCCGCTACGCTCAGAGACGCTGCCGGTCCCCATATCGCACCTGACCGCACCGGCGGCCCGCTGCATCTGTCAACCGATACGCTGCTTGCAGGCACAATCTAGCACCGGGCATCGAGAGATGTCAACACCGGCCATGTCCAGTCTTCGTTGCGCAGGGGTCTCTCCGATTGGCTGCTCAGGGGCTCTGTCTGCAAGCTGACGCGCGTTCGCACGATGCCAGACACGCTCCCTTCATTCGTTATCCCCGCGTGTGGTCGGCAGGGCCCCAAAGGCCCGTCGGTGTCTCCCGGCCTTCGCGGGAATGACGGCAATGGATGCGCTGGCGGCACGGGTTGGGGCACGTTGCAACGTGCCCCTACGGGACGGCGACCCGCCGCGTCATCGAGCCGCAGCTGGCGCGTGTGTCGTAGGGGCGCATCAGCCGAACGATCAGCGTCGCAACCAGACGGACGCAGGTCCGAACCGGCTGGTGCGCCCGTGTTCCGCGCGGCAGCGAAAGCATTACGGATGGCGAGTGCGAACGCATGGAACTGCGAACGTGGCGATGAGAGCGCTGAGGGTCATCCCTGCGTTCGGTCTAGATCCCTGAGCATCTCTCTCAGCGTGCCGATGGGCTGCAGCGTTCCATCCTCGGCCTCGAAGTACCAGTGATCCCAGCCGTTACAGGGGGCGCCGTTGGACAGCGAGCTTCCCAGCCGGTGGATGCTCCCTTCCTCGGCGCCCCGCCGCAGATGCCCGGAACTGGTGACCACCGCCTGCAAGGACGAGTCGCGGCGAAAGCACAGCGTCTGTCCGGGTCGCAGGATCCCTCTCTCGACGAGGGTTCGGAAGGGGATACGTTCGGGCCGACGCCGCTCGTCGCCGGCCAGCAGGGGATCGGGGATCACGTCCGCGATGCGGCGTCGGGCGGCCTCTGCATAGGTCGGTTCCCGCTCGATGCCGACCCATCGGCGCTGGAGCCGCTTGGCCACGGCGCCAGTCGTTCCGCTGCCGAAGAAAGGATCGAGGATGAGGTCGCCCGGCCGGGTTGAGATGACGACGATCCGCTCGATCAACGCTTCGGGTTTCTGGGTGGAATGGAGTTTGCGCCCGTCTGCCTTGAGCCGCTCGGACCCGCAGCATATCGGCAACCGCCAATCGCTGCGCAGTTGCTTGCCGCCGTTGAAGGTCTTGGCTGCGTGGTGGTTGAACGTGTGACGGCTCCGATCCGATCGAGCCGCCCAGATGAGCGTCTCGTGGGCGTTGGTCAGCCGGACGCCGCGAAAGTTGGGCATGGGATTGGACTTCACCCAGACCACATCGTTGAGAAACCAGAAGCCGAGATCCTGCATGAGGGCCCCCAGCCGGTAGATGTTGTGGTAGGTGCCGATGACCCAGATCGCGCCGTTGGGCTTCAGCAACCGACGGCACTCGGACAGCCATGCGCGGCTGAACCGATCGTAGTCGGCGAAGCTGCCGATCTTGTCCCATGCGTCGTCCACCGCGTCCACAAGGGACTCGTTGGGCCGCCACAGCTCGTTTCGCAGTTGCAGGTTGTAGGGCGGATCGGCGAAGATGAGATCGAACGTCGCGTCGGGCCATGCCGCCATCACCTCGATGCAGTCGCCGACGATGACGCTGTTCACGGGCACCACGTCATGATCGCTCATATCGTTTTCAGTATGTCTCACAATGGACATCCGGACGCTTCGCGGCGGCTTCGCGAGGGCGCGATCGCACTGCCGGCCCGCGAGTGTCTCCCGGTTGGCGACACCCTGGCGGCCCTGAAATCGTCCGTATGGATGACAGGACGCCGCATGGCACGCGACACGACATGCAACGACAAGGCATCCTGAAGGAGGAGGCACACCCATGACAGCGCTGCTTGCGGCGGTCGTCGCACTCTCATCTGGTCCGCGCGGACCCGTGCTTGGCATCGCCGACACGCAGTTCACGCTGAATGGCCGCCCGACGTTTCTGCTCGGAATCAGCTATTATGGCGGGCTCGGCGCTCCCGAGGGCATCGTACGGCAGGACCTCGATACCATGAAGAAGCACGGTTTCAACTGGATTCGCGTGTGGGCAACCTGGGCGGCCAACGACTTTGACGTGTCTGCCGTTGATGCCGAGGGCGCGCCGCGAGAGCCCTTCATGGGCCGACTGGTCAGGCTCGTGGACGAGTGCGGCAAGCGCGGCATGGTTGCCGACGTGACGCTCTCGCGCGGACGGTCGGCCATCGGGGGCGGCATACCGTCGTACGACTCGCATCGGCAGGCCGTACGCTCGATCATGACGGCGCTTCGGGGCAGGCGCAACTGGTATCTGGATCTCGCGAACGAGCGGGACGTCCGAGACGCGCGCTACGTCCCGACACGCGAAGTGCATGACCTGCGCGCCCTCGCGCGGGCTCTCGACCCCCTCGTGCCGGTCACCGCATCGTTCGGCGGTCACGATCTGGGCGAGCCCTACGTGCGCGAGGCGCTGATCGAAGCCGGGCTGGACTTCGTCGCTCCGCACCGGCCGCGCCATGCAGGATCTCCGGCAGAGACCGAGAAGCACACGCGCGAATGCATCGCCGCCATGCGCCGCATTGGGAGGCTCGCGCCGGTTCACTATCAGGAGCCGTTCCGGCGAGGTTACGGCGACTGGCAGCCGGCCGCTGCGGACTTCCTGACCGATCTGCGCGGCGCCGTGAGGGGTGAGGCGGCCGGATGGTGCCTCCATAACGGCAGCACGCGCGATGGAACCGTGACGAAGCCGTGGCGCTCGTTCGACCTGCGCGAGCAAGGGCTCTTCGTCCAGCTAGACGAGCAGGAGATGACGGTGGTGCGCGAAGCAGCCGGCGTCGTCCGGCAAGCCTTGAAGGTCCGCTAACCTCGGCGAGGTCACAGCGCGGCTTCCATCCTCTGGATGCACGCGCGCTCACGCGCCGCCGCCTGCCGCAGCAGCTCGTCTTTCTCCGGGGCTGGCATCTCCTTGTGGCTGCAGCGGGCGACGAGGTCAGCGACCGCAGCGTACTCGGCAGACAGCGCCTCGGCGTCAGGCGCCAGGTCGCCGACCTCCTTCAGGAAGCTCGCGGCGTGCGCGCGGCATTCGGCCCATACGGTGCCGTTCCACCAGTTGCCGTGGCTGGCGCCATGTCCACGATGCACGGCCTCGACCCAGTTCTGGTAGGCATTCGGACCCACGCCGTAGTCTTCCGATGTGTGGTCCACTGGATGACGCCAGAGGTCCACGGCATAGGCAAGCGCCGCTCTGACGGCCTTGGCCCTTTCGGCAGGCTCGACGCGGTCGAGGATGTAGAAGTCCATGTGGACTTCGTCGCACAGCTCCGACCAGGTGCCGAAGGCCAAATGGGCAGGCGGGAAGCCCATTCCGGGCCAGGGTTGGGCGGTCAAGAAGCCCGTGTCGTCGTAGCCGGTGATCAACTGGTACTCCATGTTGACCAGCATGCACGGAGCGCCCCGGTCGAGGGCAGCGCGGAGGCGTTCCTCCGAAGCAGCGCGCTGTTCGGGAGGAGTCTCGGCATGATGGAATCCCAGCTCGGTGACTGCGATGCCAACATTGGCGAGGAGGCGGAAGAACGGGTCGCGATTCCAGCAGTAGGGTCCGCTCGGGCAAAGCTCCCGGTGGATGTTCATCATGAACGCCTGGCCGGTGGCCCCGTAGAGGTACGCATCCGAGACCGGAACGCCATAGTGGTCGAGAGCGCCGCGGACGGCGCCCATGAGCGTGTAGTTGAACGGCGCCTGCTTGAGACCTTCGATGACCATCGGTAGGTCCTCCTTGTCTGGATAATGCCCGAACGAGAGTGGGCGTCGCGGCCTAGATGTGCGGCCTGTCGAATGTGCGAGGCTCGGCAAGCCGCTCGGCAGCCTCGAGCGACGGGCCCGGGTCCACGGGGATGCGCGTTGCGGTTGGAGCAAGCTCGAAATGCAGATGAGGAGCCGTGTCCTCGGCGTTGCCGCTGTCGCCGACGTACCCGAGAAACTGGCCCGCTCGAACGCGGTCGCCTGTGGCGAGGCCGGGAGCAAACGCGTAGAGATCGGTGCCGAGGCCGTCGTCGGTGCCCGGCGTGTCGTTGTTGAGGTGCAGATAGGTGGCGGTCCAGCCGTTGTCGCCGATGAGGATGAGCCAGTTATGACCGCCCGGCTGCGCTGCCTTCCGCAGGGTGACCACGCCGTCGAATGCGGCCACTACCGGGCGCATCTTCGGAGCCATGAGGTCCTGACCGGCATGGCGGCGCGTGGGACCGCGCGGATGGCCGAACGTGTTGGTCCACGTGACCGGTCCGCACACGGGGAAGACCATGGGTGTCACAACGCTGCGCTCGGCGACCGGCGGCCCGATGGCGCGATCGGGCTCGCTCTGATTGCCGGGGGCGGCGCCTGTTGCCTGGACAGCTTCCGCCGGCGCCTTGATGGTCTGAGCAGTCCAGCAGGCATCCAGCACGGTCAGCCCATCGGGGAGAGCAGGCACCGGGATCATGGTCCGTTCTTCGCCGCTGAGACCGCGCAGTCCATACCGCCCATTCTTTCCGTCGCCCACGAGCGACATGACAGGCCCCGCGCAGACATGAACCAGCAACGCGCGCTCGTCGCGCGCCGCAAGCGGCTCTGGCCTGCCGGCGGCGATGCTCACCGTGACGGGGGCTCCCGAAGGATCGGCAATCAGCACGGCATCGTTGCCAAGCCATCGGACGTCCGAGCCGCGGACGTCGCAGATCGGCGTGGGGCTGGTGTCGCCGAGTTTCAGGATGGACAGCCTCGGCAGAACCATGCGGTCGGGATCGTGCTCGATGATCGCGAGCCAACCTCCGTCGGATGACCATGCCATGCTCACCGGCTTCGCGCAGACGGCGATGCGTTCGGCGCCGCCGCCGACTGCCGGGATCATCCAGACGGATCCGGAACCACCCACTGATCGGGCGAAGGCGATGCGCTGGCCATCAGGATGCCACGACGGGGCATAGCCTCTCTCGGCTCCCGACAGGTCCCGGGAGGTCCTGGAGCGCAGGTCTGCAAGGGCGATTCCGCCGCTCGGTCTCGCGCAGGCGACGCTCGCGCCGTCTGGCGATAGCGCAGGCGCGCCCGCAGCGTCGCCAACCTTCCAGGGAGGCTCATTGTCCGAAGCCGTGAGCGCCCACACAGCGCCCGTGTCGGGTGCCCATGCGATCAGCCGAGAGCCGTCGAGCGACCATCGAACGGCGCCGGCGTCGAGATCGGCGCGGCGGCGCCAGACGTTGTGCGACAGGATCATGAGCCGGGCTGAACGACCGGCCGGATTGCTGGTCCTGCAGAGCGCAGCCAGCGTGCCGGGCGCCTGGCGAACCGATGCCTTGGCGCTCGCGCCACTCCCCGACGGCGCACCGTGAGCCGTCGCCGCGGCCACCGCTAGAACATGGACGCTGCCGATCAGAACGGAGCCGACGGAACCGATGCGAAGCATGCCTATTCGCGGTCGCGGTCGGCGCGGGCGGCAGTGCAGATGGCTTCGAGCTGGGGGTTAAGCCTGGCGAACCGCTCGGTGAGGATCTCCCACGGCGTGTCGTCAATGCGCACCAGTCCGTAGTTGCTGTTCTCGCCGTCGAAGCGGCCCTCCTTGGGCTCGTCGCACCATTCGAACCAGTGATAGCCGACCCAGGCAGGCAGCGCCGCCAGCTTGCGGACATAGGACTCGAACTTGTCGGCGCGGTCTTGCTGAGTGTCCACGGGCAAGCCGGCCCCCCGTGTGTTGGGCAGGCCGCTGTCACGCGCCTTGAACGAGAACTCGGTGATCATCACCGGTCGGCCCGTGATCTCGACGATCCGTTCGAGCATGCGGATGGGCGGCTCGAATCCGTAGTCGTTGTAGGACACGATGTCCACGTGGCCCTTGAGCCCCTGCAGAACGGGTTCGGGGGAATAGCCGGCGAAACGACATCCTATGACCATGTGGTTGGGATCGGCTGCGCGGATGGCCTCTCGGCACACACGGAAGTACTGCTCGGCGACCATGCGCTGGAACGCGGCGGTGTCCTCCGGGGTAGGATCGCCGGATGTGCCGCGCGCTTTGAGGAGCTCCTCGGCCTTCTTGCGTCCCGGAGCTTCGGGAGGCATCTTGAGAAACGTCTGAAGGAGGCTCTCTTTCGAGCGCCAGTCCGCTCCCCACCGGAGCTCATTGTCCGTGAAGTAGCCCAGCAGCCACGGGTCGTTCTTGTGAGGTGCGCAGAGGGATTGGGCCACCCTGCGGGCCCCCTCCAGAAAGGTGGGCGCGAAGACATCCACGACGCCGCCCTTGAGCCACAGATCCCGCTCTATGCTGGCTGCGACATTCAGGATCGGAGCATAGGCCAGTCCCTGAGCGTGCATCTCGGGGCTCGACCAGGCTCCGACGGTATTCAGGCCCCAGGATTTCATGCGCTCGGCGGTCGCCTTCGCCCATGCCTGGGCAGAGCCGTACTTCGCCTCCGTCACCCGGCCGTAGGGCGAGTAGCCCAGGCTGGGGGCGTGATCGGCCGTATACGACACGTGGCACACGCCTTTGCTGATGAACGCATGGCCGTCAG
Source organism: Chthonomonadales bacterium (assembly GCA_012517255.1). GTDB lineage: Bacteria > Armatimonadota > Chthonomonadetes > Chthonomonadales > CAJBBX01 > JAAYVH01. The sequence continues at coordinate 3,633 of JAAYVH010000253.1, read as the reverse complement.
GCGTCACGATCCACCATCGGTCGCGGATCTGCTCCACATGGAAGAAACCCGTTCGGGTACCTTTCAGCGTCAGCAGCCCGCCGTACCTGTCGTACACGGCGGTCTCCTTCTGGGGCGTTATGGCGAGTGCTAGTATTGTCATGGCGAGCGCAAGGCGCATGGATTGCCTCCTTGACCGGTGGATGCCACAATCCGTCGTTCGAGCCCGCTCGACGGGATTCCTGCGGATGTAGCCAAAGGCCGAAGCCGCGACAGGAAGGCTTGCGTCTAAGTAGAATGATATCAGAGGTCCGGGTTAGTCGGACGGGTCTGTCCCAAGCCCAATAGGATGAACGTTCTCCAGGTCATATCGAGTTCTCGGACGTCTGGCGCCGAGAAGCACATGGTGGTGCTCTCGGACCGGTTGCGGCGTCGAGGCCACGAGGTAACCGCCGTATGTCCCCCCGGCGGATGGATCACGCGCCAGTTGGCCGCTGCGGGCGTTCCGATGCTTGAGTGGCCCATGCACGGACTGGGCGCTCCTGCCACCATCCTCCGGCTCCGGTCGTATGTCCGTGAGCATGGCATCGAGATGATCCATACCCACCTGACCCGAGCGACCTACATGGGCTACATCGCCGGACTGCTCGCGAAGGTGCCGGTGGTATCAAGCGTCCACACGTTGACGCGCGACTGGGCCTACCGCTATCTTCCCAAGCACAACCACTGGTTTGTCACGGTCTCCGAGGACCTCCAACGAACCCTCATCGCTCGCGGAGCCGCGCCCGATCGCATTCGGACGGTGCACAACGGCACGGACATAGGTCTGCTGGGACCCGACGGCGCGGGATCGGCGCTCTCGGTGCGGGCGGAACTCGGCGTGCCGCCGGATGCCGAGCTGATCGGCGTGTTCGGCAGGGTGGACGAGTTCAAGGGCCAGCACATCCTCGTCCATGCGGCCTCGCGTATCGTGGCTAAGTGTCCGCGCGCCTACTTCGTATTTGTCGGTCACGCCGAGCCGAGCATCCAGCAGGGGCTCTGGGAGATCGCCGCCTCCTCCGGCGTCGGGGATCGTCTGCGTTTCACGGGCGTCAGGGATGACGTGGCCCGCATGATGGACGCCATGGATGTCATCGCGCTGCCGTCACGCACGGAGGCATGCAGCATGGCGATCATCGAGGCCATGACCATGGGCAAGCCTGTTGTCGCAACCCGTGCTGGGGGCAACCCCGAGCTCATCGAACACGGAGTCAGCGGCCTTCTCACCGAACGAACTCCGGAGGATGTGGGCGCGGCTGTGGTCAGTCTGTGTCGCGATCCCGCAGGACGGGCTGCCATGGGCGCCAAAGCCCGTGAGCGCGCGTTACGGTTGTTCACCGCCGACGCTATGGCGGCGAACATCGAAGGCTTCTATCGCGAAGTTCTCGGCAAAGCGTGAGCGCCGCCGTCCGGCCGGGCAGCGACCAATCTACGGCTGATGATGCTCGTCGTCACCCAGGTCCGTAGCCTGCGCTCCTGACATATGGAAGGACCCCTCGGGGGTCGCCAGCCGGGCGAGGTCCTGCGGCGTCAGTTCGCGGGCAGGCTCGGCCTGCGCCTCCTCCTCGAGCTCAGCCCGATGAGCTCCCGGCAACCGGACCGATCCGCCGACCGATGCCAGCTCCGACATAGACATGGGCCGCGGAGCGAGCTTCTCGAGCGCTGCCCGCGCCTGCTCGTGATTGGGATCCCGCTGCACGGCGTTGTTGAAGCAGGTGCGCGCCGATTCGAGGTCCTCGGCCATCTGGTGCGCAACGCCAAGGTTGTACCAGGCTCTTGCCGACGTCGGGTCGATCTGGATCGCCCTGCCAAACGCCTTGCGCGCGTTCTCGAAATCGCCGACCTTCGAGTAGGCGGCTCCAAGGTACGAGTACGTCTCGAAGCTTTCGGGATCGGCCTGCGCGGCTTTGAGCAGGTTCGCGATCGCCTCTTGCAGCCTGCCGGCCTTGAGGGCCGCCAGTCCGGCCTGACGAAGTGGAGCTGCCAACGCACTCATTGCGTCTCCTCCCTCACGGGCTCGACGGCTTCCAGCCGGAAGCCGGGATCGGACAGCGGACTTGCATGCCCATTCTACAGGTGCGTGTGGGCGCCCGTCAAGCGAAATCGCAGCGGTGCGCGCAGAAGGCATGGCAGACAGACACCGGACGCCATGGAACCCGCGCTGCCCCGGATGCGTCCATAAACCACAGCCGATGCGAGCTGGCGGCGGGCTGGTCGTCACCTGGACACTCCAGCCGACCCGAGGCCAGCAGACCAGCCGGAGATTCGCCGCGCATAGTTGACGTATGACTGCGTATCATGGACTGCCGACATCGTCTCTCTATTACATAACGTGCTGGCCTGTCCCGACCCATGGGAGGTGTCATGGTGAGATTGCTCGACCGCACCCTACGTTGCGTTGCCATGCTGATAGCGCTGGGAGCGCTATGCGCCCGTCCTGTTCAGGCAGATGACGCGGCGCTCAACTTCTCCGCCTTCTCGACGGTCACGTAGGGCTATTTCGTCGTTGGCTGGGAGTTCGATGTGCTGAACCCCGTCGAAGTGACGGGCCTCGGGATGTTCGACTATAACGGATTGAGCCAGGATGGTCACGCTGTGGGGATATTCGACCCGGGCGGCTCGCTCGTTGCCTCGGCGACCGTTTTCCCGTCCGATCCCCAGACCGGCTACTTCCGCTTCACGAGCCTGGTGTCGCCTGTCACCTTGACCCCGGGCAACGGCTATCGCATCGGCGGAGTGACGAACGATCTCTTCTATGCCTACGGGCTGACCAATCCGCCGACCGGTTTCTCTGTTGATCCGAGGTTGCGCTACATTCAGAACCGGTACATCAACAGCCTGACGCTGCAGAACCCCCTCAACGTAGACCCCAACGTGGCCTATGGTTGGTGGGGGCCCAACATGCTGCTGCGCGATCCGACAGGCGGCGATCCTGTGCCCGAGCCGGCATTCCTCCAGCTCCCCGTGCTGGCCGGTCTCGGCGGCATCGCATGGTGGCGCCGCCGTCAACGCGCCTGACCTGTCGGCGGGGATCCTCCTGAGAAAGCGCCGCAGCCTCTAGAGTGGGCTGCCCCCCTCCCCGGTTGCTCACAGGCAACCAGGCGGCTCTGCGGGTGGCTCAGTTTTAGCCGAGAGTCCACACGGTTGGCACGGGGCAAGGGCCAAAGGCGAGGGAATGTGGTGCGCCCTCGCGTTCCCGAGGTCCGAGGACCTCGGCTATCATCCATCGTCGCTCCGCGACGAACGTGGATCGTGTTGTCGTCGCGGTGCCGCGGATGTGGGTCATGTTGTCGTCGCTACGCGATAGTGTTGGGTATGGATGTCGTCGCGTAGCGACGAAGGATGATAGCCGGGCAGCGCAAGCCCCGGGACGACGGCGTCCCCCCATCACCCGAACCCGTCGCGTAGCGACGAAGCATGATAGCCGGGCGGCGCAAGCCGCCGGGACGACGGCGGCCACCGGTCGGTACGCCCTTGGCGACGATCATGGCCCTTACGGTTGGCACGGGGCAAGGGCCAAAGGCGAGGGAATGTGGTGCGCCCTCGCGATCCCGAGGTCCGAGGACCTCGGCTATCATCCATCGTCGCTCCGCGACGAACGTGGATCGTGTTGTC
>JAAYVH010000252.1 GCA_012517255.1 Chthonomonadales bacterium | reverse complement strand
TGCCTCGCCGCCCGCGCCGAGAGCCATCATCATGAACCCTAGCTGACTGATCGTCGAGTACGCGAGGACCTTCTTGATGTCCGTCTGCACGAGCGCGATCGTCGCGCCGATGAAGGCAGTGATGGATCCCACCAGAAGCACCACGGCCAATGGCGTAAGCCCGAAACTTGCGACGGTCTGTGCTGTGGCCGATTCTGCGTCTCCCCCGCCAGCGAACATCCACATGAGCCTGGCCACCATGTAAACGCCGGCAGCCACCATCGTCGCTGCGTGGATCAGCGCGCTAACCGGGGTCGGACCTTCCATGGCGTCCGGAAGCCATATGTGAAGGGGGAACTGCGCCGATTTGCCGACCGCGCCGCACAGAAGGAGAATCGGCGCGAGCCACAGCAGCGCCTCGTTGCTCACGAGCGGCGATACCTGCTGGGATACGGTCCCCAGGCTCTGGAACATGGAACGCACCCGGTCCAGATCGAACGAGCCGGCAGCGGCCGCAAGCAGTATGACCCCGAGCAGGAACCCTACATCGCCGAACCGCGTGACCACAAACGCCTTCTTGGATGCTGCAGCCGCCGACGGCTTGTGCCACCAGAACCCGATCAGCAGGTACGAGCAGATGCCCACCAGCTCCCAGCACGCGTACAACTGCACGAGGTTGTCGGCGACGACAAGGCCGAGCATCGAGGCTGTGAAGAGCGAGAGATAGGCGAAGTAGCGCGCGAACCCGTTCTCGCCTCGCATGTAGCCGATGGAGTAGAGCTGTACAAGAAAGCTAACCGCAATCACCACGCCGACGAGCACCCAGGCCAGATGGTCGAGATGAACTCCGAGGCTGATGCGGAATCCATTCCCGATCGTTAGCCAGGTCAGATCGGTGTCGCCGAGGTAGCCCGCCGAACGACTGGGCCGGTTCATAAGGGCCGACAGTCCCGCTGCCGCAGCGCCTGCGAGCGTGATGAGCGGCGCCAGTCTCTCGCCCTTACGAGCGATCGCAAGAGCCCCGGCGACACATGCACCTGCCAGAGGGGCCAGAACGATGAGCCACAGTCCCGACTGCCCGTGAAGTCCCCCCATGGCTAGCCTCGCAGCTCCGCGATCTGATCGAGGTTCACTGTCCCATACTCGCGGTACACGTTGAGCACGATGGCCAGGCCGATGGCGGCCTCCGCGGCGGCAACGGTCAGTCCGATGAGAACAAACAGATGCGGCTCCATGGCGGCAGGAGTGAGGAAGCGCCAGAACGCAAGGAAGTTCAGATTCGCCGCGTTGAGCATCAGCTCGACGCTGAGCAGAACGGCAATGGCGTTCCGCCGGGTGACCGTGCCGAACGCCCCGATGCCGAACAGGATGGATCCAACCACCAGGTAGTAAGGAAGCCCGATCATCCTCCGCTCACCTCGCCGTCGCATCCCACCGAGGCCGCGGGTGGACGCATGCTCTTGGCGATCACGATCGCAGCGATCAGCGCCGCCAGCAACAGAACCGACGCCGCCTCGAACGGCAGCGCGTACCGCGTCACCAGCGCCTTGCCGAGTGCCACTGTCTGGGCATGAGCGTCACCGGGATGAGAGGTCACGCCGACCCAGGGATGCCGGAACAGCATGTGCGCCGATGCCAGTAGACCCAAGCCGCAGATCACGCCTGCCCACACCCCCATGGCGTTCGTCTGCCGCTCTTTGGGATCCATCACGTCGCGAGTCAGCATCAGGGCGAACATGATGAGCACCAGAATGGCCCCGATGTAGATGAGGATCTGCACCACGACGAAGAAGTGGGCCTCCAGGAGCGCGTAGAACCCGGCAACGCCGATGAGGCATGGCAGCATCCAGAAACCTGCGTGCACAAGGTTCCGGGTGGAGACCACCATGATCGCAGGCAGGATGGTGAGCGCAGTCAGACTGACGAAAGCGATGGTTCCGAGGTGCGCGGTCAAGCCTCCTGGCCTCCAGTCTTCGGCGGGACCACCAGCTTCACTTCGGCGATATGCCCCTTGCGCTCGCTGCCGCCGGTCTCATTCTCGGCCTTGATCGCGGCCTCTATGGTGGCGTTGTTACGCCGAACCGCTTCCGCTCCGCCTGGCGCAAGATCCACGATCGTGAACACGCTGGCGTTGCGGTTGTAGGAGGCCAGCTCATACTCAGGTCCCATATGGATGGCGTCGAACGGACAGGCCTCAATGCACAGGTTGCAAAACATACAGCGCCCAAGGTCCATCGTGAACTCGCTGACGCCGGCGTGCTTGCCGGAGCCGAGCTTCTTCATCGAGATCACCTTGGTGGGGCACGCCTGCGCGCACAGCGTGCAGCCGACGCACTTGAGCCGACCCGCCTCTTCGTCAAAGGGAAGATAGAAGAGCCCGCGATAGCGCGGGGACACCTTCGGCCTCTCGAGCGGATACTGCACCGTGACCTTGCGACGGCCGACAAGGTTCAGAAGGGTCACTCCCAGGCCGCGAAAGACGCTGACGAATCCGATCCAGAAGCCGTGCTTGCGTCTCATCGCTGGACCCACATTCCCCATAGCGCCGACGCGCAGAATACCACGAGCGACGCCGGCACCAGAACCTTCCAGCAGAATCCCATCATCTGATCCACGCGGAACCTCGGTACCGTCCATCGTATCCACATCATGGCGGTGACGAGGCCTACTGTCTTGATGGTGAACCAGACGGGTCCCGGCAGCAGGGGGCCGAACCATCCTCCGAAGAAGAGCGTCACGGCCAGGCCAGCCATGAAGAAGTTGTTGGCGAACTCGGCGAGGTAGAAGAAGGCAAACCTCATGCCAGAGTACTCAGTGTGGAACCCGCTAACCAGCTCCGACTCCGCTTCGGGCAGGTCAAACGGCGTCCGATTGAGCTCGGCCAGCGCGCAGATGAGAAACAGAACGAACGCCGGGATCATCACGGGCGCGTGGGCGACGATGTTCCACCATCGGCTCTGCTGCGCGCCGATGTCTACGAGGGACACCGTCCCAGATACCGCGACCACCGCGAGCACCGTGATTGCCAGAGGGACCTCATAGGCCAGCACCTGCGCGCAAGCACGCGCGCCGCCCAGGAGGGAGTACTTGTTGTTGGCGCCCCATCCGGCTGCAAGGATGCCCAGCGACACGTTGGTGCTCACGGCGAGCGCGAACAGAGCCCCCAGACCAAAGTTGTAACCCACCCAGCTCGCGCTGAAGGGAAGCACCATGAAGGTGAGGAGCGTGGGCATGAACACGAGGAACGGCGCGATTACGAACAGCCGCCCATCCGCTTTGGCGGGGATGATGTCTTCTTTGAGAAGGAGCTTAACAGCATCGGCGACGGTCTGGGCCAGGCCGTTCCACCCGACGTGCTTGGGGCCCAGCCGGGCTTGCATCCACCCAGCGAACTTACGCTCCCACCAGATTAAGAAGAGCACATGCAGGGTGACGAAGTTGGCAACGATGAACGACTTCGCGAACGCGTTGAGGAGCGGGTGCTCGCCGATGAACGCCACAACCGGCGTATCGCGAACGCGCTCGACAGCGTGGTACCCCACCGACGCAAGAGCCAGCAGCGCTGCCAGGAGTATCACGCCCGCCGTAATCTGACCCGCGGCGACGGCCCGGCGATCCTGTCCGGCGGTCATATTGGCAGCGGCCATCACGCGCCCTCCCCTGAACCTGCCGTCCGTCCCGTCATCGGTCAACCTCTCCCAGCACCGTGTCCAGGCTACCCAGAATGGCGATCACGTCGGCAAGCTTCACCCCCCGCAGGAGACAGGGAAGCATGGACAGGTGCACGAAAGAAGGCGCCCGAACGTGAACCCGCTGGGGGTTGGGCGAACCGTCGCTCCTCATGTACACGCTGAGCTCGCCCCGCGGCGACTCCGTGCGGGAATAGGCGTCTCCCGCCGGAGGCCGAAATACCTTGGGCATCTTCGTCGCAATATCGCCCTCGGGCAGGTCCCGGAAACACTGCTCCAGAATGCGCGCGCTCTGGCACATCTCGTCCATGCGGACGCGGTATCGGGCCATGCAGTCGCCCTCATCGTAGACCGGCACGTCGAAGTCAAGACGGTCGTAGACCTCGTACGGCTCCGTTTTCCGAATGTCGTAGCTCAGCCCCGACCCGCGCGCGACTGGCCCGGACGCGCCGAATGCGACTGCAACATCGCGGCTGATGACGCCGACCCCCTCCGTTCGCATGCGGAATATGGGGTTGTTGGTCAGCAGCCGGTCGTACAAGGGAAGCTCCTTCAGCAGGTCGCGAACAAACGAGAGCACCCCCTCAGCGAAGCCTTCCGGCAAGTCGGCGGGCACGCCGCCGGGGCGTATCCAGTTGTAGGTCAGGCGAGCTCCCGTCATGGCCTCCAGCAGGTCCAGGATCCGTTCGCGTTCGCGGAAGGCGTAGAGAAAGGCCGTGGTAGCCCCCACATCCTGCGCGAACGTGCCGAAGAAGACCAGATGGCTGGCAAGGCGGTTGAGCTCACACAGGATCACCCGGATGTACTGTGCGCGCTCCGGCACGGCCACCGAGCCGAGCCGTTCGATGGCCTGCGACATGGCGAGATTGCAGTTCAGGGATGCGAGGTAGTCGAGCCGATCGGTAAACGGCACCAGCTGACGATAGGGGCGAGCCTCGAACATCCGCTCGAGACCGCGGTGAAGGTAGCCTATCACCGGCTCGCAGGAACGCACGTACTCGCCGTCGAGCTGCACCATCAGGCGCAACACGCCGTGCGTTGATGGGGGCTGCGGCCCGAGGTTGACGGTCATACCGCCATCGGGTTCCAGCCGAACCTGCGCCGCCTCAGACCCCGCCATCCACACCCTCACGATGGGTACACCGCTGGCTGCGCACTGATGCGCCGCATGTGTCTGTCATTCGCCGCTCGCCCGTGACCACTCAGTTAGTCTCCTGAGGTCCGTGCAGCGGGTCGCCGCTGAACACCGGCTGGTAGTCCTTGCGAAAAGGATGCCCCTCCCAGTCCTCGGGAAGGAGGATGCGCATGCGCGCCGGATCGCCGTCGCGCGGGTGTCCCTCGAAGCGAACCCCCAGCATGTCGAAGCACTCCCGCTCGTGCCAGTCGTAACCGGGCCAGATGTCGCTCACGGTCGGCACGACAGCATCCGACGACGGCAGAATCACGTCAATGATCGCCGAACGTCCGTGCTCATGGGACCACAGCCTGTACCAGAGATGGATCTCCGAGCCAAGGTCGGTCCCGCAGAGATCTCCGGGATAGTCAAACCGCAGATCGGGATGATCGCGCAGTGTTCTGCACACATCCCGGAGGACTCGCGCCGAGACCCGCATGCGCAGGGACTCCGCCTGTTGGCGCGGACCGGCCTGCCACGCGAGCGCTTCGATGCCGTCCCCTCCCGCGGCGCGCAACGCTTCCTCTCCTCGGTGCTCATTCATCATCGTTCGCGTCCGCCCTTCAGCCCTCGACAACTATGGGATCAGCTTTCACAGGCTGCTGGCCGCGTCGGGTCATCGCCCGTTCTGCCTTGATGCGCTCCTGGAGTTTGAGGATGCCGTGGATCAGGTTCTCGGGGCGTGGCGGACATCCGTAGACATACACATCCACCGGCACGACGTGATCAACCCCTTTGACAATGGTGATGCTGTCGCGATAGGGACCGCCCGCCGAAGCACATCCCCCCATGGCGATGACGTACTTCGGCTCTGGCATCTGGTCGTACAACCGCCGGATGAACGGAGCCATCTTGACGGACACCCAGCCTGCCACGATCATCACGTCGGCCTGGCGCGGGGTTGCACGGAAGAACATGCCAAAGCGGTCGAGATCGTACCGCGGCCCGGCAGCCGCCATCATCTCGATGGCGCAACACGAAAGCCCGAACGTCAGCGACCAGAGGGAGTTACGCCGAGCCCATTGCGCGAGACGATCGGCGGGAGCGATCAACACGCTGCCGCCCGGGATCGGCACCTTCCAGGTGTTGGCCTCTTCCTGCGTGACGCCCTTCGCGATCAATCCCATTCGAGGGCCTTTCGACGCCACGCATAGGCCCACCCGAAGCCGAGCAAGCCGACGAACAGTATCATCTCAACCACGGCATAGAGACCCACCTGCTTGTAGGCTACCGCCCACGGGTACAGGAATGCTGCCTCCACATCGAACACCACAAACAGCAACGCGAACAGATAGTAGTGCATGTTGAACTGCTGCCATGCATCGCCGACAGGCAACGGTCCACATTCATAGGTCTCGAGCTTGTCGGGGTTTGGCGCTGAAGGCCGCAGCAGGCGCGATAGGAGCAGCGTTGACGCAACGAAGGCGAAACCCATCAGCGTGAACATCGCCGCGGTCAGATAAGCATGCACGTTCCGGAACGCTCCTGTTTAACGTGGATAAACAACTTCCGATTATATCCGAGCGCGTTAGGCGCGGTCAACTCTCCGGGCGATGCCCCGGCCCACGGACTTGCGCTTGACTAACCCCTCCGACGTCGGTATACTCTGGGAGTCTCGGGCGGTTGGCTCAGTGGTAGAGCGCCTCGTTCACACCGAGGAGGTCACTGGTTCGAATCCAGTATCGCCCATTCTCCTCTTCCTCGCCCTTCCCTATTCAGCCGCCGTCTCCGCGCTATAGAGTTCGTCGGGAAACCGCGAGCCGGGCTTCTGGGACCGCCACACGGCCTTCGCCACCGTCGGGCCGTTCGCGCGGTCGAGGTCTGACCAGTCGAGCCGAGAGCATGCTTCAGCCAGACGCCGAATCTCGCCTCTTAGGGCCGACGCGGGCTTGTTCATCTCGTCCAGCGGAATGCGGTTGGCGCGATGGCTGTATGGACGCAGGTCCGGAGTGGTCTGAAAGCACTCCCGCATGGGACGAGCCGCCCGGTCGAAGTTGTTCAGGGCAGGGAAACCGAGGACAAGGCCGATGGTGCGAACTATGCTGGTGTGGTCGTACAGCCTGCTCACGACTGCTCCGCGTCGTGTGTACGGGGATACGCAGTAGGCAAGGGTTCGATGGCCATCCACGTGGTCAACGCCCAGCTGCGAGTCGTCTTCGATGCACAGGATGAGTGTCTCGGGCCAGAAGCGGCTATGCGACAGGGCATCCACGATCCGCCCGAACGCGAGATCGTTGTCGGCAACCGTCGCACGCGGCGTCGGCATGCCCGGGCTGGTCCCGGCTGTATGGTTGTTGGGCAGAAGGATGATCGAGAGCGCCGGCATCTTTCCTCTCCGCTCCCACTCTCGCAACTCGGCTATGTACTGATCGGCTCGCCACTGATCCGACACGTTCATGGGGAAGCCGATGCAGCGCGGGTGCAGGAAACGGCGCAACGCCGCGTTGTCGGTCTCTGCGCGGATGCTGAAACGGCTGCCGCCCTCCCGATAGTCCTTCCACAGTTCCGTCCAGCTCGGGAGTC
>JAAYVH010000251.1 GCA_012517255.1 Chthonomonadales bacterium | reverse complement strand
CCGGAAGAAAGCCGCGTTGAGATCCTCGATCTGATCGCACAGACGCATATCCATGGCTGCTCCGGCTGCTCGCCGCATGCGGTCCGCGAGCACCGGCAGCTCCCAGCTTCCGAGCGCCATGTCGAAGGTCGAGGTAGCCGCATCCTCGAGATGATGCGCTTCGTCGACGACCAGCACATCGTAGGGCGGCAGGATACCCTCGCCTGTTTCCGACGACCCGCGCGCGATCAAGTCCGTGAGGAGCAAGGCATGATTCACAACGATCAGATTGCAGGCGTTGGCTCGACGTCGCGCCTGATAGTAGAAGCATGTGTCGAAGTAGTGGCAGTCCCGCACCCGGCATGTATCGTTATTGCAGGCGATCTCATTCCAGTGCGGATAGTCGAAGCTCAGCTCGGCGCGATCTCCTGTCCTGGTTCTTCGCGCCCAGGATGATATGCGCCGGAACAGAGGCTCAGCGCTGTGAAAGAGATCGCCGGAAGCGACGTCCAGATCCTGCTTGCACAGGTAGTTCCCCTTGCCTTTGACGAGACATGCCTTGATGGAGACCTCGGGCAAGAGAGCCGTGAGCGCAGGAATGTCCTGCTTGATGAGCTGCTCTTGAAGGTTAATGGTGTACGTGGAGATGACGGCGCGATGGTCCGGACCTAGACTGAGCGCCACAGGTACCAGATAGGCGAGGGACTTGCCGACGCCTGTGCCAGCCTCGACGATGCACTTGCGACCGGCCTCAAGGGCGTCTGCGATGGCCTGGGCGGCCTCAACCTGCTGCGGGCGATACTCGAAGTTGGAGAACAAATGGCTCAGCCGGCCTTCGACACCGAATACGCCTTCGATCGTCGCCGGAGGGCCAGCCGAGGATTGGCTGCCGGCGGAAGCAGGCCTTCGTGCCATCTCTCTACCCTGCGTTCGCGACGAGCACAAGCGTCTTCGTGCGCGTCAGGACCATGCCCCGTTCATCGAGAGCACGCACCTCGATCAGGTGTTCGCCATCCGACCAGTCGCGCGTGTCCCAGAGCACCTGAAACGGCGCTCTGTTCAACAGGGCTACGGGAACGCCGTCGAGGAGAAACGTGACCGACATGGCGGACGTGCCTGGCTTCAGATTGGCCGAGACCCGCAGCGCGCCCTTCGTCGGTTTGCCGCCACGGGCTCGCAGCGTTTCGGAGGCGTGCTTGCGGTAGTCGGCGCCTAGCTGCGCAAGCTGCTTCTGGACTTCTTCGGCTGACACTCCCGAGATTGGCAGCTCCAGCACAAGCCAATCGCCGTCCGACGGGGCGTAGCCCTCCCGCACCGGCACGATGCGGCCTCCGTACAGGAGCCCGATCGTGGCTGTGCCGTCGCGAACCAGCTTAAGGATGGCGCCAAGAGATTCCGCAGGCCGGACCGTCAGCACGTCCCGCGCCGCTGGGGTCGAACGTGCCGGTATCACCTTGATCGCCCGACCGGCGCTCAGGGCTAGCACTGCGGCCGTTCCGGACACGCGCAAAGCGCCCTGTGCCAGCCCTGACTCCGCACACGGGGCATCGATGAGCGCCGGCTGCTCCGTGCGCGCTACGAGCGTCCAGGGGCCGTCGCGCGTGGTCGCCATATCAATGGCTCCCAGCGCGGTGTTCTGTATGCGCATCCAGACTGTCGCACTCGGTGGTGAGGGCGAAATGGACTGCCTAGCCTCCGCCCGGTTGATAGGGGACAATAGGCATGCGACTGGCAAGAGGATCCGGCTCACCGACACCCACAACCGCATCATGGGCCGAACGAAGCTGCGACAGGAGGCCGGCGCAGGCATGGAGCGGATACGCCTGATCCGGCATGGCTTGCGCCACGATATCCCACCAACCGTAATCGTAGATGTGCGAGGTGTCAAACAGCATCACTCCGGCGGACCGACGCATGGCGACGTCCATGGCGGACCGAAAGTCAGCGGGTCGTCCTTCGTAGTTCAGTGCATACAGGCCCGCGGCGACAGGTACGGCATTCGCAACGACCCGTGTGGAGAGGATGGCGGCCGTCTCAACAGTCGCGCCCTCTCTCTGGCCCAGGGCACGAGCCTGATCGCGCGTAGGTATACCGTAGTAACAGCCTGTCGTCAACCAGTCGAGGAGTTCGGCGTACCCTGCCTCATTGTATGCCTGCGATGCCCATGAGTACCCAACCGGGTAGCGTTCGCTTGCCCAGTTGACTCCCACGCCATAGTACTCGGAGAACCATGACCCTACGTAGGCGCCCAGCGTGACATTGGGCTTCACTTGCTTGACGGTTTCGCGGATGTCGCGAACCAGATCCCGGATCACCCGTGCCCTAAACTCAAGCCACGCCTTGAAGTGCCGTCCCGGCCGCACCGACTCCCCCGGAATCGGGCTGATCGCCAGCACGTCGTCGGGCCATCGTTCGATGAACTGTCCGAGCCAGCGCTCGAACGCGTTGCGCATGATGGGTCCAAAGTCGGCGTACAGGGACGCATAGCGGGTCCTATCCAGTACGATGCCGTCTATGTCATACCGCTGGACAATCTCGCGAATCAGCGCCAACTGATGATTCCGGGCTTCAGCATGCAGCGGGTTCACGAAGGCCGCTATCCGTTCGCCCGGGGCCTCCGTGATCGGCACAAGACGGGTGACCGCTTCAAATCGGGCAGTGTCGCCCGCCCGAAGGTGGCTGGTGGCCCATGTTCGCGCATCGTCCCGAAGCAACAACATGCGCCCCTCATCTGGCGGCGCAAGCGGCACGTCTCCCAACAGCGCCGGATCCACCATACCCGCCACGCGGCCGCTATGCTCGAGGACTACCGCCAGCTCCTGTCCCGGCGTGGACGTCCCTTCGATGAGTGTTTCGGGGCCCTGTACCAGCGTCGTGCCCACCTCCTCTGGGTCCTCGGCGCCCCGAACGCGCAGCCGCGCCCCATCAGGGGAGCGAAGCGAACGTTGCACAGTCAGAACAACGGCTTGCCAATCCCGCTTCTGGTACGCCTTCCCGACGCCGAACATCTTGTGGCCTTCTGCGAGCACGTTCAGCGATGCGGCAACCTCGATGCCGGCCTTGTGCGCCTCCTCGATGAACGCCTGCAGTACATCGAACTCGGGGTATGTCTGCCCGCGCCATGACGTCATGCGTTCGGCGATGGCGCTTGGATAGAGGACCTGGCCGCTGATCGGTTTCACGTCTACAACGATGATATTGACGTTCGAACGCCGTGCATTCTCAACGATGTCGGCGACGCCCGCACGATGCGTGATCCTGGACAGGTTGGCCGTAGCGTCTACCCACAGCACGCGCGGCTGCAGCCGAGCGTAGTAGCTGAGGGCTCGGGTGAATGGCGGCGAGAGGTCTGTCTGCGCTGCGCTCGGCGCGTGCCATGAGGCCACCAACACGAGCCCTATGGCAACGTGCATCGCTCCGCGCACTCGGAGATCCGTCATGTGCCTACGGTTGTTCCTTCCTCACATGGGATACGAACTCGCTGACTGCGTCCTGCCAGGGGCGCAACGGAGGCAAACCCTCGGCCGGTCCGCGGAGCGACGAGAGCGGCGAATAGGCGGGACGTCGAGCGGGCGATGGCCAGTCGGAGGACGGTATCGGTTGAACCGGGACGTCGTAAAGTCCTGCGGCGTCGAGCGTGCGGCGAGCAAGCTCGTACCACGAGGCGCTTCCGAGATTCACGATATGGTAGGTCCCGTACCCGGCGTGAGCGATGAGACGCCATATGGCTCGTGCAAGATCGCGAGCATACGTCGGCGAGCCGGTCTGATCCGCGACCACCCGCAGTTGCCTGCCCTCGCGTGCGGCCCGCAGGATGGTCGCCGGGAAGTTGCGTCCGTGCTCGCCGTATAGCCATGCCGTTCTGACAATCCAATGGCGGCGGCAGTGTCTCGCAACGGCGAGCTCACCCGCCAGCTTGGTGCGCGCATACGCGCTGAGGGGATTAGGCTCGTCATATTCGTGGTAGGCGGCCCGCTTGGCGCCGTCGAAAACGAAGTCGGTGCTGATGTAACACATTGCGGCGGCCACACGGTCGGCGGTCAGCGCAACCAGCTCGGAGCCCAGTGCGTTCACTCGATAGGCGACATCGGGCTCTTCCTCGGCTCGGTCCACCTGCGTATACGCGGCGCAATGAATGATCACGTCGGGCGCGATGGAATGGATGACTTCCCGCACGGCGGTGGGGCAGGTGATGTCCAGGTCGATCTGAGCGCCCACAATGTCGGCGGCATGAAGCTCCACATCGGCCGGCGCAGTCTGCAGGCAGATGGCCTTGCCGAGCATGCCGTTGGCGCCTGTGACGAGTACCTTCACGGGTGGTTACCTCTCAACGGAGTTTGAAGGCGGCAACGACGCACAGCAACCACAGTAGAAGAGCCATCTGGAGCGGCCGATCGCTCAGAAGGACAGCCTCCGGGCTGCCGCCCATGCGTCGTATGTGGATGAGATACAGGTACCGGAAGATACCGTACAGGACGAACGGCAACGTGAACACCATGCCGGGATGCGAAGCGGCTGTCGGGGACGACACCGAGTAGACCGCATACGACACAACCAGAGCGCCGAGCACGATTGAAATCATCTGGTCGAGGAACGGAACGCTGTAGTGATCGAGGGTATCGCGATGGCTGCCGGCCTCCTGCTCCAGCTCGACTAGCTCATGGCGACGCTTGCCGAAACCGAGGAACAGAGCGAGCTGCAACGTGCAGACCAGCAGCCACACGGAGTCCGGTACCCCAACGGCTGCGGCTCCAGCAATGGCACGGAGAACGAACGCCATCGCGATTGCGAACACGTCCAGGATCACGGCATTCTTGAGTCCGTATGTGTACGCCACCTGCAAGGCGACGAACAGGAGCGCTGTTGCAGCGAATCGTCTGCCCAAGAGCAGCGCACCGGCGAGACCTCCGGCAATCAGGACGATCCCGAACGCCGTGGCAGCGCCCACTGCCAATGCGCCCGACGCCACCGGACGGTTCCGTTTGGTTGGATGGACCCGGTCACGTTCGCGGTCACGCACGTCGTTCAGAAGGTACATACCGGAGGACAGTGCACAGAAGAGAACGAACGCCGACAGGGCACGCGGCAGAAGATGCCAGTTGTCGGTGAACACCATTCCCACGAACAGGAAGAGGTTCTTGGTCCACTGGCGTGGCCGCATTGCCTGAAGGAGCGCCACGGCGGTTCGATGTGCGCTGACTTGAGGCGCAGGGACGCTAGGAACCGGCTTGCTCATACGCCGTCAGAACTCGCGTGATGATCTCGGAGGTCGAGCGCTCTGCAACATACTGCGCCACTATAACGCGACCGCCGCACCGTTCGACTGTCGGCAGCTCCGGAATGCGCGCAACATCCACATCGCCGCCCTTCACATAGAACCGGGGACGAACGACCTCGATCAGCGCGTCGGCGGTTGTCTCGTCGAAAACCGACACATAGTCAACAGACGCGAGGTGGGCGAGCATCTCGGCACGCTCTGCCTGTGGGATCAGCGGGCGACGAGGACCCTTGAGCGCCCGTACCGAGGCATCGCTGTTCAGACCCACGACGAGGAGATCGCCGTACGCACGGGCCTCGGCGAGGTACCGAGCATGCCCGATGTGGAGAAGATCAAAACAGCCGTTCGTGAACACCACCGTACGATGTTCGGCATGGCTGGCGTCCATGATCTCGCGAAGGCGTTCGCGGGACACGATCTTTTGAGACGCTGCGCTGCTCATGTCCTAAAGGTCCGCTCCAAGGGTCGGGCCGTAATACCGGCGGATGTAAGCTTGATAAGGCTCGGACTCCACGATGGGACGCCACCAACTCGGGTGGTCCACATACCAACGGACGGTTGCCTCGAGGGCGTCATCGAAGTCGGCGCCAGGGCTCCACCCGAGGGCCGCGGCCTTGGCCGTGTCGAGGGCGTAGCGAGCGTCATGGGCCGCACCGCGCGGATCGGGTATGTGTCGGATGAGAGACTCGGGCTTCCCGAGAAGACCGAGTACCCTCCGCGTCAGATCTGCGTTCGTGAACTCGTTGCCGCCGCCGATGTTGTAGGCTTCACCCTTCTGGCCCTTCTCCAGCACGACGGCGATGCCTGCGCAGTGGTCCTCGACAAACAGCCAGTCGCGCACCTGTCGTCCGTCGCCGTACAGCGGCAATGCCTTGCCGTCGAGCGCACGCGTGATGAAGAACGGCAGAATCTTCTCCGGGTACTGATAGGGTCCGAACGTGTTGCTGCCACGCGTCACCATAGCAGGAGTGCCGAACGCGATGACGTGGGCCCGGACCTGCATCTCCCCGCCAGCCTTGCCGGCCGAATAGGGCGTGCGGGGCAAGAGCGGGTCATCCTCACGAAACAGGCCGGAATGTATCTGCCCGTAGACCTCATCGGTCGAGACGTGCACGAAGCGTTCTACGCCATAGCGAGACGCTGCCTCCAGCAACACGCTAACGCCGGTGACATTGGAGCCGATCAAGCCCGTTGGGTCGAGCATACTCCGGTCGTTGTGCGATTCCGCAGCGAAGTTGACGACGTGGGTCACCTTCTCGCAGCGAAAGATTCCGGAGACTACGGTCGGATCCTCGATGCGGCCGGGATAGAACCGGAACCGCGCGTCTCCGTCGAACTCGGACAGGTTGGCCAGATTCCCGGCGTACGTCAGGGCATCCAGCACGATGATACGTTGGTCAGGATGTCGCTCGGCCCAGTAACGCACGAAGTTCGAGCCGATGAACCCGGCGCCGCCCGTGATCAAGATCGAGCCGGTCACCACTGAAACTCCGAGCCGAGGTCCTCATGGCGGATTTCGTCCACGGGCTCTCGTTTGCCCCAGCCTGCGTACAGTCGGTCCGGTAGGTTCACCACGAAGGCATCCGTATCGCCGGTATTGCGGTACCCGTGCACCACCCCCGGGGGGACGGTAACCAGCACGGGCGCATCTTCGCCGACGACATGGACCTCGTCGCGCGGCGTCATTCCCGGTCGGCGATCCCAGAGATGCAGGCTGAAGCGACCCGACACGAAACAGAACACATCGGTCTGATGCACGTGCTCGTGCGGTCCGCGACCGATACCAGGATGGGTCACCGAGAGGTATGCCATGCGCGGCACCACGCCTCCGGGCAAATCGTCTTCGCGGATCAGTTCCACGAGCCAGCCCCGGGGATCACTGTGAAGCACGAGTCGGCGCATCGTAACTCCCGGGATCGCGCTTCCTATGTCGTTCACCTCTCAGAACCTCCTGTTTTCTTCCCAGCGCCATGCCGTCTCCACTATGGTATGGAGGTCGGCGTACTGCGGACGCCATCCGAGCTCGGCCTCCGCCTTGGCCGACGAGGCAACGAGGATCGGCGGATCACCTGCACGGCGCGGAGCCTCCTCAACGGGTATCTGCCGACCGGTGACCTCGCGACAGGCGGCGATCACATCCTGCACGGAGTGTCCCGTGCCCGACCCGACATTGTAAGTGGCGCTTGGACCGCCTGCTCGCAGACGATCCAGCGCCAGCGCGTGAGCCTGCGCGAGATCGTTGACATGGACGTAGTCCCGAATGCATGTACCGTCCGGAGTGGCGTAGTCGTTGCCATATACAGCCACCGACCTGCGTTTTCCGTTAGCCGCCTGCAGGACGATGGGTATGAGATGCGTCTCCGGATCATGGCTTTCGCCGATTCTGGCCTCCGGATCCGCCCCCGATGCGTTGAAGTACCGGAGCGAAACGTACCGAAGACCGTATGCCTCGTCGAAGCTCTGCATCATGCGCTCGCAGATCCGTTTGGACTCACCGTACGGGTTGATCGGATTCTGCGGATGACGCTCGTCCATGGGGGTGTACTGCGGGTCACCGTAGGTAGCGCACGACGATGAGAAAACGAGGTACGGGATCGAGTGGCGACGCATGGCATCCAGCAGGGTTATGGTGTGCGCCACGTGGTGGCGGTAGTAGCGGTGCGGCTTCGCAACGGATTCCGGTACCGACGCCAGCGCCGCAAAGTGAACGACTGCGTCGATGGGATACGATCTGAAGACCGCGTCGAGGACAGCTTCATTGCTAAGGTCGGCCACGATGAGCGGCGCATCCAGCACGGCTTCCCGATGGCCCAGGCTCAGATCGTCGAGCACCAGCGCCTCGTTGCCTCGTTCCCGCTCATACAGAACATAGTGGCTGCCGATGTAGCCGGCGCCGCCAGTCACAAGAATCATGCGCGTTGTTCCGCCTGTTTCAATCGGTGAACCTGCACCGGATGATGGTCCAGAGCGCCGCCAGACCGTCTCGCCAACCAACCTTCTTCCCCTCGGAGTAGTCGCGGCCGGAATACGATATGGGGACCTCGTAGATCCTGCACCTGCGGCGCGCAACCCTTGCGGTCACTTCGGGCTCAAAGTCGAACCGCTCGCACCGGAGGCGAAGGCTCTTGAGTACGTCGGCGCGAAAGACCTTGTAGCCTACTTCCATGTCGGTTAGGTTCAGGTTGGTCAGCATGTTTGATAGCGTTGTCAGTAAGCCGTTTCCGACCCGGTGCCAGAAGAGGTGGACTCGGTGCGCCCCTGCGCCGAGAAAGCGCGAACCGTATACCACGTCCGCTCGACCGTCGAGAAGGGGTCTGAGCAGGTCCGCGTACTCGGCAGGGTCATACTCGAGATCGGCGTCCTGGATCAAGATGAACTCGCCCCGGCATAGCGGAATGGCAGTTCGGATGGCAGCCCCCTTACCGCGATTCCGTTCATGGTAGCACACCTGCACGTCGGAGTGGGATCCCTCCAGGCCCTTCAGCAGCTCGGTCGTGCCATCGGTTGAGCCGTCATCCACGACAATGAGCTCCTTGGGGACGGGGGACTTCCGCACTCTATCGATGACAGCGAGAACCGTGTCGCGCTCGTTGAACACGGGCATGATCACCGACAGCAAGACCGTTGGCGCATCGGCAGCAGTCGCACGGTCAGTCTGCCGCGCCTCACCCATGATCAACGTGCTCAAGGACTGCACGGTATGCGTCCCTTCGAGAGATGCCCAGCGCCGTCGCCACGTAGCGCGCAGCGTCTGAGCGCGTAAGGCCGCGACCGAGAGCTTCAGCCACTGCGGAACGGACTTCGTCGTCAGCAGGACCGCCGCCGGCGACGACTGGGAGTGCGGGATGAATGACGATGGTCAGCTCGCCGCGGGGAGGCGTCGCAGAGAACCGTTCGATGGCCGCCTCCAGTGTCCCACGGATGATCTCCTCGAAGGTCTTAGTCAGCTCTCGACCGA
Organism: Chthonomonadales bacterium; assembly: GCA_012517255.1. Classification (GTDB taxonomy): domain Bacteria; phylum Armatimonadota; class Chthonomonadetes; order Chthonomonadales; family CAJBBX01; genus JAAYVH01. The sequence goes on along the minus strand of JAAYVH010000251.1, from coordinate 23,958 downwards.
TGACAGCTTCTCGGTTTCCGAGGGCCGCAAAGGCTGCGCGCAGCGTCGAAACAAGCCTCTGCGGCGCCTCATACAGGACAATCGCGCGCGGCTCGTCACGCAGACCCTCAAAGAACTCGCGACGGTCACTTCGACCGCGTGGGGGAAAGCCCTCGAAGACGAAGCGGCCTCCCGGCACGCCGCTAACGGAGAGCACGGCGGTTAGTGCGCTCGGGCCGGGGATGGGCGTCACGGGGACCCCTGCCTGTGCCGCAGCAGCCACAAGACGATCGCCCGGGTCCGAGACAGTCGGCGTACCGGCGTCCGTCACAAGCGCCAGCGAGCCGCCTTCGACTAACCGACGCACGTACTCGTCGGTCCGTTGGGACTCGGAATGTGCATGGTAGGATGCCAGAGGCGTGTGGATGTCGTAGCGGCTCAGGAGCTTGCGCGTGATGCGCGTGTCCTCGGCGAGGATCAGGTCCGCTTCGCGCAGGATGCGCAGAGCCCTGAGCGTGATGTCCTCAAGGTTCCCAATGGGTGTGGCGACAACGTACAGAGTGCCGGGCTTGCATGGCTCGCATTGGCCCGGCACCCTGTCATCAGGGCTTGCTGGTATCGGGGTTCGCAAGCGGCACCTTGATCGTGCCGGTGGTGGCCGGAGTTGTCGGCTGCGAAGGAGCGCCCGGCTTTACGCCGGCATTCGCGCCGGGCTTGGCTCCTGCCTGAGCATCCTTCCGGGCCTTCTCGCGAGCGGCACGCTCCTGTTCGGCCTTGCGATCGGCTTCCTGCTTCGCTTTGATCTCGGCAATGCGCTTTGCTTCGGCATCAGCTTTCTCGGTATCGCCAAGCTCGCGCAGGGCCTTCTCGATCTGCTCTCGCACGGGCAGGGACTCCGGCTTGCTGTCCCACGAGAGCATCTTGTGCATCTGCCGGTAGTGCGTGAGCGCCTTTTCGGGCTGCTTGTTTTCGCGGTAGAGCCGCGCCAGGGTCAGACGCGTGTCCTGGTCCTCAAGGTGTTGCAGGGCCAGTTCGTAGTTCTCCATGACCTCGGCGAGGAGCTTATCGCGGTCCACTTTGGGCGGATTCTGACCGGCAATGCCGGCAGGCAGACCTGCCATGATGTACTGTCGGTACAGCATCTGCCCGAGCACGAGTGCGGCTGCAGAGTCGGTCTTATGTGTCGGGATGTAGGCGCGCAACGTCTTGATCAGCTCGGCTTCGGCTTTGTCTCGTTCAGCGGGTTGGATGCCGAAGCCGCCCATCGGGGATGACTTGGAATAGGCGTAGCGCCATGCGAGAGCAGGGTCATTCCACGTGATCTTGGCCTTTGGGCGCTCCTGCGAGAGGAACTCGGACACCGCCTCCGAGATTTTGCGGGATCGAAGCTCCTCGAGTAGCTGAGCCTTCTTCTTCTCGTAATCGGGTGGGAGGTTCCGCCGCGTCTCATCAACCTTGATGATGTGATAGCCGAACGGCGTCTTGACCAGGTCACTGATCTCGCCGGGCTTCAGTGCGAACGCAGCCTTCTCGAAGTCCTTATGGAAGCCGCCGCCCCGCTTGTACCAGTCGAGACTGCCGCCCTTGGGAGCGCCGTCCGGAACCATCTTCGAGCTCTTCTGATCCCATTTGGTAGGCTGATTGCTGGGATCATCGGTGTACTTATTCGCCAGGGCCGCGAAGTCGGCGCCGGCACGCAGCTCCTTCAGGATCTGTTCGGCCTTGCGTTTGGCCTGCTCCTCAGGAAGCCCCCTGGGGGCCGGGTTCTCGGCCGACGACACGGCGATCAGGATGTGCCGAACCTTGATCTCATCGTACGACTTCGCGAGGTCGTCATAGTTCAGCCGATCTGCGCCGGCGAGACTCTCGCCCAATCGCCTTGGCAGCAGGTCGCGCCGCAAGGTATCGCGCAGGTCGTTCATGCTGAGGGCGCCCATAAGCTGCAGCAGATCCTCGTCGCTCAGGCGGGTCTTCTGGTTGCCCTGCTGGACCTTCCGGATATCCTCGATCGCTTTGTCGATGTCGGCGTCGGTTACAGACAGCCTGCGCTGCTTGGCGGCGGCCCTGAGAATGGCCGCGTCTACGAGACTTGAGAGGACGAGGCCTTCCTCGGCTGCTGACATGGCGGGCGAACCTGCGCTGCGGCGCCTGACCATCTCGGCCTGCTGCTCGTAGTCACGACGAGCGATCGGCTCGCCGTTGACGGTGGCGATGCTGTCGGACAGGTACTGCTCGCGGGCAGCTCCGGAACCGCCTCCCCACGGACTCGTGCCGAAGTAGGCGATGATGCTGAAGCCGATCAGCGCCGCAAGACCGACGTAGATCAGTCGGAGCGAGGCGAACCGACGCCAGTAGGTGATGGATGTGATGCCGGGTTGACGTGACCTTCGACGAGGAGCTTGCTTGCTGGCCATACTAGGCGTTGTCCTTCAGAAGTCGGTTAAGTGCTGCCAGACAGGGGCGAGAGCCTTCTTCGGGGGTCCCGTCCTTGGGCACGTAGTGCGTCTCGAGCGATATGTAGCCGTCATAGTGATCGGCACGGAGGGCGGCGAACTGTCCGGAGTAGTCTATGACCCCTTCGCCGACGACACACCATCGGGGCTCATCGTCTACGAATACAGCATCCTTGATGTGAATGTGCTTGACGTAGGGGCGAACGGCAGCATACCCATCAGGGTAGGGCGTTTCGCCAGCCGATAGCGCGTTTCCCGGATCCCAGCATGCCCGCAGATTGGGATGATTGATGGAGGCTATGACACGCGCGATCTCGGCGCCGGTTCCGAGGTAGCAGGCGTGCTCGTTTTCCAGTACGAGGACCTTGTTGCGGGTCGCCGCGATCTCAAGCGGCGCATGGAATGCCTCGATGATGTGCTGCTCGATCTCAGGCGTCAGATCGCCTCGCCGCCAGAAGGCGAACACACGGATCAGGTCGGTCTCCACCGCATCCGCGATGTCGCACAATCGGCGAAGCAGGTCAAGCTGCTGATCATATCCGCGGGCGGTCGCCAGATGCATACGGCCCGCGACGGAGGCCTCGGAACTCTCGATGTCGCACTTGTAGAACGGACTGGCCAGGCAGCTCACATGCATGCCGTGCTCTCTGAGCGCCCGGCGTGCCCGTTTCACCTGCTCGTCGGACAGCTCGCCGACGTTCGTGCCCCAGAGGCCGCGCAGTTCCGCGCCTGTGGCCCCATACTCGGCAAGGACATCCAGCGCGTGTTCAAAGTCCTGCGATATCTCGTCGGTTATGGCTGATAGCTTCATTGGAGCCACCCATACACGGATTGCGCCCGGACACTGCCGTACCCGGACGCTCAGCGTATCTTACCGCACCTCTGCTTGGCGAGTCAAACAGACGCATCGGGCGGTGGCAGTGCCGGGCTGAGCGAGCAACACGGCGCGAATCGATCCGGTTGCATGTCACCGGGCTCTCGGCGCCGCCGCGGTCTCAATGCGGCTGGTGTGCCAAAGCGAGTCAAGGGCCGCCTCAGGCTGGCGTGGGAGAACCAACCGCGTCAAGTTTGGCCAGCACCAGAGCTGCCCCCAGTGGGCGGTTCACTGGGCGCGATGAACGCGAAGGGCGCCCTCTTGGCATTGTACAGACGCAAGAAAACCAACACCGTCAAGGTCGCGGCGAAGATCAGACAAATATCAGACATCGAGGTAGGTATACTATGCTCAAGATCACAACCATCCGGATGATGGTGAAAGGATGACCCATGGCTGACATCGTGTACCATCTCAACATCCACAGCGCCGCCGAGATCCCCGACTCCGGAATCATCAGCCGCACGCTGCTGTCGGACGACAACATCAAGGTGGTATTGTTCGGTTTCGACAAAGGGCAGGAGCTGAGCGAGCATACGGCATCGGTACCTGCCACGATCCACATTCTCGAGGGCGAAGCCGACGTGACGATCGGCGCTGAGCGTTCCGATGCGCGTCCCGGTTTCTGGGCCTGGATGCCCGCCAACATGCCGCACAGCATCGTGGCACGGACCAAGACCGTGATGCTTCTCTACATGGTGAAAGCGGCCCGCGGACAATCGTCCGAATAGGCCTGCGCCGATACCTTATCCGCGCCAGCGTCGCCCCTCATCCAGCATGATCAGGTAGTTTTCCAGCGGGATGTAGTTGGCGACGCTGTTGCCTGTGCCGAGGCAGTAACCTCCGCCCGGCATGCACTTGTCGAGCGTGTTACGAACCCGCTTGCGGATCATCTGTTCATCGGCTGTGCACAGGAAGTCCACGTCTATGCCGCCGAGCAGGGCTATCTCGCGTCCGTAGGTGTCTTTGACCTCGGTGACGTCCTCGATCGTATCCTCGAACGAGTGTTTGGCATCTATGCGGACGTCATGGATGAGGTCGTCCATGATCGTGGACAGGTTCCCGCATGAGTGAAGAAGATACGGCCTGCCCGCGTCATGGCTCATTGCCGCCAGCAGCTTGTGGCCAGGCAACATGAACTCCCGCGTGTCGGCGGGACTGATCAGAGTGCCCGTCTTGTGGCCCAGATCGTCGCTGCCCCACGTTGCCTTGACGCGAGGGAACTGAAGGACGATCCGCATCACGTCGACGAAGATGGCCACGATCTTGTCGCTGATTGCCTGGACCAGATCGCGTTGATCGTAGAGCGCGTAGCAAATTGTCTCATAGCCCATGAGCCAGATGAGATGCTCCGCGATGTGTCCGAATCCGCCGCCGGCGATGACGCACATGTCGTCGGGCAGGTGCTTTTCGCACCACTCTAGGGCTCTGGTTCCTGCCTTTGCCGGGTCTGGCCACGGGTAGCGCTCAAACTCCTCCCATGATGTTATGGGGCCCCGGTGCTCGTCGATGTAGCTCCGGCCGCCTGCTCGCGCCAGGGCTGCGGTGTCCTCGGTCGCGTCCCGGTTCATGGGCCATGCCATGTCCTCGACGCCGCAGCGCACATAGTCATAGCCGAGGCAGCGCTGGATGGCCACGTACCGCTCCATATACCGGTCGAACGGATCTCCCGCCGTGGAAGTGTCCAGGTCGTAGCGCTCCGCCACGGCGTCGTTCACTTCCGGGTCGAGAAACAGCTCGATGTAATGGACCCGACGAGGCGTCTCCTGACGCATGATGCACCGCATCAGCGCTTGCCAGTCGGGCGAGACTGGCGACTCCAGCAACCGGCTTGTCATGGACGTTGCTCCCTGAACGATGTCGTTTTGAATGGCTTGCGGATCAGCCTTGCGGCTGCGGACCGCGTCTTGTGAAGGTCACCGAGGACTACCAGAAACCGGCCAGACAGTATCGTGTCGCCTCTGCGATAGGTGCGCGGCTGAGTGTCCATGCGCGGGCAGTCGAGCACTGCGTAGTGGACGCTGCCCCAGGGGCCGTTCGCGCGGTCGGAAACGCGCAAGGCGAATCGGTCGGTGTCATCGAGGTCCGCCACGCCGAGCCTGCCATCCACGTTGATGCAGTTGCCCGCGAATCGGACCTCACGGAGCGTCTCCCGGTCGGGAGGCGGCTCCCTGGGGGTGTATCGCTGGACGTAGCGAGACCCATCGTGATGCCATACGCGCCGGTAGCCGTTGAAGAAGTCATTCGCGATATGCAGCCGCAGCCCTTCGCGCGACTGCACCCTCAGGGAGGCGTCGGCCACGAAGAGGTACTCGACATAAGCGTGGCCGGCAATCGGATCCGCCTGGAAGACGATATGGTGCGTGTACAGCGGATCGCCCGCCTTCGACCGATAGGTGAGCGAACCCCGGCAGTTCAGCCGGCCTTCCTTTGCCTCACTGGTCGCGTCGACGCGCGTCCTGGACGGGTCCACGCCTTCGACGACAATCCGGCCCAGCAGGTTGTTGATGCCCCACTCTGCGAGGTCCTCGTGGTCAACGGGGATGAAGTACGCCGCGGGGAAGGGGCCATCCAGCCGCCGCCAGGCCATCGATGCGAACGCACGGGGTGTTCGTACCCACGCGAGCCCTGCTTCGCGACTGACATGGGATGACGAGATGGAACGGTGAAGCGCAGCGAGTGAGACAGGGCGAGCCGGCGGACCCCAGCGTCGGTGGAGCAAGTAACAGAGCGCAAGATTCGCGTAGGTGTCTGTCTCGTACTCCGCCATTCTGTCCACCATGATGTTACGGGTGAACCGCTTCCCGTAGAAGCTGCCGTCGGCGTTGGCGAGTTGCTCGGCTTCGAGCGCGAGCATGCGTTGCCTCTCAATGGCGCGCGATTCGGCATCGCCGAACCGGTATTGGAGCACAACCAGCGCCGGCATGATGAACGACATGCCGTAGGCATAGCGCGGCCAGTCCTTGCCTGCCGGATAGGCGAAGCGCCGGAGCAGAAAGGTCGGCTTCATGCGGTTCCAGACATCGGTGAAATGATGGAACTGCGCTGCGGGAGGCTGTTGGCCCGATGCCTCGATCGCGTAGCAGCCCCAGGCCAGCGAATGCAGCGGACAGGCCATATAGCACGTGTGGTAGGCGCCGTGGTTCTCTATGGTGAAGTCCCGGTGAATGTTGGCGGTGTAGATCTGTTCCTCCAGCGGCCGGCCATCTACGACGCTCGAGTCCGAGGCGTCCTGCGGCGCCGACAGGGAGTTCAGGGCGAACTCAATCAGCTTGGCCCGCCAACGGGACGCATTGGCGTGTTGCGGCATGAGGGCGACGGCTGCTGCCAGAACTTCGGTGTCCCATGCGTTTTCCTCCGATCGCGTGTTGCTTAGCGCTCCGCCAGGAGCCTTCCGCGAGAGGTGGCGATCGGCTTCGAAGGCAACAACGCGTTCGACGGCGTGCCGCTCAGTGTCGTCAAGATGCGACCAGATCAGCTTCGCGCCCATCGCCATCTTTGCGGTCCACCAGGCCCTCTGCCAGTGGTTGCCCCATTGCTTGCCGTCGGCACACGCGAGGTCGCCGGTGACGTGTCCTCGTGTCATATAGGTCAAGCAATCGCGGGCACGAGCCAGACACCAGCGGCGATCGAAGCCGGTAACGCGCGCGTCATAGTCGGCATCCATTGCCAGCGTTGCGAGCACGAGTACGGTGTTGCCGAGTGATCGCAGGCCCATCTCTGCATGGTCGGGGTCACCGAAGAAGCCGACCGGATGACCGGAGGTTGCCGGGTCGCGCCAGCCCCTGGCGACATAGAGCGGGAACCTCTCGATCACGCGCAGGTAGTCCCGCGCCTGCGGGTAGTCTGCGGTGGTGCGCTCTGGGCGTTTCAAGAGCGGCAGTCGCGTCGATGGCGCCGGCGAAACGAGAAGGGTGGAGCGATCGAGGCGGGATTGCCGATCAGGCTCGGGCAGTGCGCAGTTGAGCGCAATCGCCGCAATGCCCACTAAGGCGAGTCTGTGCATGGCTGCCCTCCTACCAATCGGACCGCCGATCTTGCGCTGCCAACCGGCTCTGATCCGCCGTCACGACAGCGACACCGGGTCCACGTCAATGGTTAGCAGCGAACGGCTACCCGAGCGGATCGCCCTGACAGCGAGGCGGCACGCTTCGGCCACTTGATCGTGGTCTTCGCCGCGAACCACCACATGCCAGCGGTAGCGACCTTTGAGCCGCATAATGGGCGCCGGCGAGGGCCCCAGAACCTCGAGTCCCGGCACGCTGAGGTCGCGCAATGCCACCGACACCTCTTGTGCGGCGGAGATCGCCGCATGCTCTTCGGCATGCGTAGCAACGACATTTGCGAGACAGGAGAACGGCGGATAGCGGAGCTCACGGCGCTGCTCGATCTCCTTCTCGTAGAACCCGCGATAGTCCTGCATGGCGGCGGACTGGACGGCGTAATGGTCCGGGCTGAATGCCTGAATGAAGACCTCGCCTGCCGTATCGCTGCGTCCGGCTCGCCCAGCAACCTGGGTCAGTATCTGGAACGTTCGCTCTGCCGCTCGGAAGTCGGGGATATTCAGGCCGGTGTCGGCGCTAACGACTCCGACGAGCGTCAGCCGTGGGAAATCGAGCCCTTTGGCGACCATCTGGGTACCAATCAGTATGTCGGCATCGCCCGATCGAATGCGCTGGAGTATCGCTCGGTGGGAGCCCTTCTGCTGTGTGGTGTCCCGATCCATCCGAGCGACTCTGGCTGACGGGAACAGGTGCTGCACTTCCTGTTGAACCCGCTCGGTACCGAGGCCGAACCCCCGGAGGCGGGATCCCCGGCACTGAGGACACAGGGTCGGCGGCCTGATGGAATCGCCGCAGTGGTGGCAAACGAGCAGACTGCGTCCGGCGTGGTAGGTGAGCGACACCGAGCACTGCTTGCATCGGATAACGTGGCCGCAATCGCGGCACAGGATGAACTGCGCGAAGCCTCGACGGTTCAGGAAGAGGATCGTCTGCTCGCCCGCGGCCAGCCGCGCGGCGATTGCGTCGCGCAGCGGCGCCGCGAACATGGCAGGTGCGGCGCGGAACTCCTCGCGCATGTCGAGAACATGCACGGTGGGTAGAGGGCGATCTGCGATCCGAGTCGGCAGCTCCACCAGTCTGTAGCGTCCGGTGAGAGCCGCGTGATACGTCTCGATAGCCGGAGTGGCGCTGCCCATGACTACGAGCGCGTCGCATGTCCGAGCGCGTTGCATAGCAACGTCGCGTGCGTGGTAGCGCGGCGTGTTCTCCTGTTTGAACGCGTGGTCGTGCTCCTCATCCAGGATGATCACGCCAAGGTTGCGAACAGGAGCGAACACGGCAGACCGGGCGCCGATGGCAACCGTAGCTCTCCCGCTCGCAACGCGATCCCATTCGTCGTACCGCTCTCCCGATCCGAGAGCGCTGTGCAAGACGGCCACCTCTGCGCCAAATCGTGCCGACACCACGTCCACGATCTGCGTAGTCAGCGCGATCTCAGGCACAACGAGAATGGCGCCGCGGCCAGCCCGTTGCGCAGCCTCGATGACAGCGAGATAGACTTCGGTCTTGCCGCTGCCGGTTACCCCGTGCAGCAGAACCGGCTTCCGATCCTGCGAGCTATTCGCCATCTCGTCCAGTACCGCGCGGACGGCATCGTCCTGCCGCCGGGTGAGCTCCGGCGCTCGCGTAGGTGTCTGTCGGGGTTGCGGCTGCCTGAAGACACGTGCCGGTCGCACTTCGAGCATTGCGTTGGCGGCGAGTGTGCGAATAGGGGAGGCCGAGCAGCTCGCCGCGCGCATCAGTTCGGAGACCGGCAGAGGATTATCTTCCGTTGGTGCGAAACCTCGCACCACGGCGAGCACACGCCGCTGAGCTTCCGTCAGGCTCTGTGCAGCGTCCGGCTCCGAGTATCCAACGACGGCCTCGACGACGCGTGGCTTGGTCTCACGGACGGTGTCTCTTGGACCGATCCTCACGAGACCCGAGTTTTCCAGCCGTTGGAGCGCGGCAGTCAGATCTCGCGCGTCGACGCGTCGCTGGATCGAACTCGATCGGCTCGATCCCCCGTGTGCACGGAGATCCTCGAGAATGTGCCGTTCGGTCTCCGACAGCGCGGCGCTCTGACTCGTATGTGCGTCCAGCAGGGCTCTGTCTGTGAGCGTGACATCGGAATCTGCGCGAAGGCGCGCATAGGGTCCCTTGATGATACGCACCGCTTCGGCGACAGGGGCCAACCATCGAGCGGCCATCCACTCGGCCAGATCACGCTCATGTTCGCTCAGGGGCTCCATCTCAGGCGGGGCGTCCAAGATATCCACGAGCTTGGGTACGAGGGGGTCGGTGATCGGAATGCTCCGAATGCGCAGGACGTAGCCTATCACCCGACGGTCTCGAACCGTAACCATCACGCCTGTCCCGGGTTGTATGCCTTGCGACAGCGCCGGAGGAATCCGGTAGGTGAGAACACTGCAGGTGGAACCTGTTGCGGTGGTTGCCACGTCTCCTACAATGACCGAGGGCGGCCCTGCCGAGTCGCGGGGGGCGGAAGTATCTGCTGTGGTCAAGGGGACGTTCTCCGGAAAATCGCGAGCAACCCTTGATTCGGTGTTGCGCTTACGCTCTATAATACTCGGTGTTGGGCGGTTAGCTCAGGGGGAGAGCGCCTCGTTGACACCGAGGAGGTCACAAGTTCAAATCTTGTATCGCCCACATGACATGTCTGCGCTAGGATAGCCGGACCGCCTGCGCAGCAGTCTGGCGTTCATCCCGTGGGTAAAGCTTCTCGCATCCACCAGGGCAGGGAGAGGATGGCGCAGGCAGAAGACGGGCCTGATCGGGATTCGCGTGAGCGCGGATCAGGCTCGAAGAGCTCTACAAGCAAACGCAGACACCGACGGCACCGCGGCCATTCCCGGATGGCCCCATGTCCGACATGCGGCAGGATGATCGGCAAGAGCTGGTCCCGATGCCCGTTCTGCGGTGACATGTCGCCATTCGGGGCGGGGAGCCGCACCGGTATGCTGATCATCGCGATCGTCGGCATTCCTGTTTTCGTCGTCGTGGTCGGGTATCTCCTCGCGACGTTCTTTGGCTGGTAATGGCTACCGGCCTGCCCGAACAAGGTAGGCTCCAGCGAGAAGCGCGGCGGACGTCCCAATGGTCGGCGGGCTCACCGGTAGGTCCCACAGCAAGGCAAGAGCGAACCCGACCGCAGCGGAGACCACGGCGCTCGCCACCGCCACAATGAACACGCCTGCCATGCGTCGGCACGCCACCAGTCCGGTTGCGGCCGGGAGCAGCATCATCGCGAACACCGAGAGCAAGCCAGCCTTCTGGATCGCCACGGCTATCGTGGCTCCGAGCGTGACGAAGAACAGCATTTCCCAGCGGGCGACAGCGTAGCCGCGAGACGCCGCCATCTCGGCATCGAACGAGACGAAAAGGAACTGCTTGTAGAAGAGCGCATGGACTGCTGCAACCGCGGCAAACACCGCGCCAAGAGCCCATAGATCGGCTGCTCCAAGCGCCACCACGCTGCCGTCCAGCAGCTCTCGGACATCTTCCATGCCCTTGGCGCTCTTGAGGATGAACAGGAGCGAAAGGGCCGACGCCAGGACGTAACCGATCCCTATGGACGCTTCGCGCGGGAGCGCGCGTCCCGTGGGAGGCCGGGCAAACAGCAAGACGGCCCCAAATGTCACTACCAGCGACACCACCACGGGCCGGACCGCCAGCCACTCGAAACAGATGCCTATGGCGCTGAAGGGCGGAGCGCCGTGGATCGTCCGATGCGCCACCGATGCCAGCCACGGCCCCACGAGGAACGCGAGAGCTATGCCTGCCGATGATATCTGCGCCAGCGAGACACCCACGAAGACCACGCGCTTGAGCACCACGTAGACGCCAAGGAACGCGCAGGTTGCCGCCACCAGCACGCTGCCGATAATGCCGAGCGCGTTTAGCCTCAAGCCCATGAGGAAATCCTCGGCGGTCATGCGGGTTGCCCCCCTTCGTTGGCTGCCGGCAGCACGAGGTACCGATGATCGTGGCGAGTGACCTCGACGTCCATGCCGTAGATGTCGGAAAGCTTCGACGAGGCAATCACTTCAGAGCGATCGAGCGTCTCGACACGGCCGTTGGCCACAAACGCAATGCGTCGGGCGTGGTTGATGACGGTGTTCAACAGGTGACTGACGAGCAGCACTGTCAGATTGCGCTCGTCGTGCAGACTGCGGATCAACGAGAGTATGCCTGTTTCGCCGGGCAGGTCCATGCCGTTGGTGGGCTCGTCGAGCAGCAGCACTTTTGGGTCTGCCACCAGGGCGCGGGCGATGATTGTCCGCTGCTTCTGCCCCCCTGACAGACTGCCGAAATGCCGGTCGCGAAGATCGGCGATGCCGGCGGCCTCGAGCGCCTGCTCTGCTCGCGCGATGTGGCGTCGTGCGGGACGTCCGATGGGCGACAGCGTGTCGAAGAGGCCCATCAGGACGATGTCCAGGACCGTCAGCGGGAAGATTGTGTCAAGAGTATCGCGCTGGGGGACGTAGCCGATGATGTGCTCGGAAGACGGGATCTGGACTGATCCGGCCAGCGGCCGGATCAGTCCCAGGATGGCTTTCAGGAGCGTTGTCTTGCCTGATCCGTTGGGGCCTACGATCCCCAGGTAGTCTCCGGGATACACCTCCAACGTGACGCCGTCGAGGACGCGCACCTTTCCGTAACCGAGGGCGGCATCGGCCAGACGGATCAGAGGCTCCATGGCTACGAGCCCAGGAGGCGACCGACGATACGGTCGAATAGCCCTATATAGCGAGTGACGTCCGGCTCGGCCTCCACGGCGATGGGAGCGACGACCAGGCGAGCTCCTGTTTCTCTGCCGATGCGATCTGCGTAGCGTCGGTCGCGGAACGTCTCAAAGAGCACGATGCGCACGCCGTCCTTCTTCATGCGAGCGATGAGGCTCTGCAGATGGCCGGGCGAAGGAGGCACCCCCGGTTTTGGCTCAATGGCATCGTACTCGCGGAGCCCGAAGCGCTGGGTGAAGTAGACCCACGTTCGGTGGTAGAGGACGACGTTCGCACCCTGCAGGGGTCGGAGTTGCTCACGCCATCGTTTGAGGGCTGTCGCAATCTGCTGCCGGAAGCCGGCGAGTCGGGATTCGTATTCAGCCCGGTTGGCGGGATCAACGCGTATCAGCGCTCCCGCTATGGCTGCGGCGGCGATCACGCCGTTGGCCGGATCCAGGAGGTAGTGGGGATTCCCAAACGCGTGAATGTCGCCGAGCGAAGGATCAAGCTGCCCCTTTGGCACTTCGAGGGGCTTGATGCCGCCGGAACAGTCGGCGTATCCCTTGCCGCCGCGCTGCACCTTGCGGTTCCCGCATCGCTCGAGCACCGCATCTGCCCACATGTCCAGGTCCATGCCCATGCGGACGAACACATCGGCACGGGCGAGCTTGACCACCATGGACGGCCTGGGATCAATGTGGTGAGGATCGTCGGTGCCGCGTGTCAAGGACTCCACGGCGACTCGGGCGCCGCCGATCTGCCGCGCAATGTCCGCCAGGTTGGTGTCAACGGTAATGACCTTTATCTGCGCGAATGACGCAGTCGTGAGAAGCATTCCCGCCGCAGCGAGTACCAGGGAGTAATGTGCGGTCCATCGGTTCATGTGTGCTGTCCTCCGTTTCATTGCAGCGGATGCTTGTGCGAGCCGGCGCCCCAGATGAACTGCAAGAAGACCTCTGTGAAGCCTTTGCGCGCCGGCAGATAGATATCGCTGGTTCGGTCACCGAGCTTCAGTTGGAGGCGAGCCAGGGTAGCCTCGGTCAGCCGTTGCGTCGCGATGAGCGACAGGCTCTGCTCGCGGCCTTCGATGGGCCACGGGTAGCGTGTGTTGTCGTAGCGGATGCCGTACTCGTAGTACTTGTCCGGAGCGTAGCTAAGCAATACGTAGTGGCCGGATCGCGTGTGAGAGCCGGTCCCCTCTTCGCGGTCGCGGCGATTGTGCCAGAACGCTTCAGCCTGAAGCTGCAGGCGACTGAAGGCCGAAGGGTACGTGCGGTAGGTGAAGTCCGCGCCGGTCAGACGGATGTTGTCGCCGTTGTCGGCCTTTCCGAAGGCGTGACTGCCGCCGATCTCGATCTCCGTCGAGGAACCGAGAGCTCGCGACAGCCAGACGCGGGCCGCAGGCATGTCACCAACGATGCCGACGCCGGGATGAGCATGGTGATGGTGTCCTTCGTCGTCGTCGTGGTCTTCTTCGGCATGTGCGTGCGCTTCGGCGCTGCCCCAGAGACCAACTTCGACGTTCGCGAACAGGTTTGCGATCGGCAGCGTGTAGTTGATGGAGCTGCCGTTGCCGAAGAGACCTTCCTCGCCAAGAAACGCCGCGATGGGAGCGGGTTGATCGACGTGACGCCAGGCGTGCGGGTGCAGCGGGTTCAGCTTGCCGAACTGCAACCGCCGTTTGCCAATCACGGCGTCGAACGGAGCCTTGAAGGGCCGCGAGAGGGATGCATAGGCCTCCTCGATGCCGAGCCCAAAGCCTGCGTCGGATCCTGCTGCGAGCGTCGCGAAGAAGCTCATGCCTGTGTAGAGGGGCTGCTGCAGGGCGATCTCCAGCTCGCCGAGTTCGAACCGATTGCGCCCGTCATAGCCGCGAGGAACGAAGAACGTGCCGCGGTGGTTACCGATCACGGCCAGGTCAGGCATGAAGGCTGCGCCGCCGCTGGCGCGCTCGAAGGGAGTGGCGGGAATCTCGGCCGGCGGCAGCTCGTCTGAGGGTTCCTCTTTCGTGCGGCCGGACTCGAGCGCTTCGACGCGCTCTTTCAGTTGTTGGATGAGCTTCTGTTGGTCCTCGATGATCTTTCGAAGCTCGGATATCTCCGACTTACCGTCCGTCTGCGCTGCTGCCGGCGTGGCTCTAACGGCAACGAGCGTGAGCGTCGCCGCCAGCGCCATGATCGGCATGGATAAGCGCGAATAGAGCATGGTTGTCTCCTGTGTGCGTTGGTTTGCGCATAGCCTGAGCACGGATCCGCCGTGCTTGCTGAGCCCGGAGTCTCTGACCTTGTCTGAAGCCCGGGACCGGCCAGGTGCGTGACCAGCCAGGGTCCGTACCTGACCGGGACAAACGATGACGCAGCTAGGAGAGCGTGGGAGGGGCGCGGAGCGTTACGGGGAAGTTGGGCGTCCGGACGAGCGTGAAGACAGCACGGAGAGGCTGAGACGGCCCGGAGGCCTCGGTTGTGTACACCGGGGCTGCAGGGGGCTCGGTCCGCTCGACCGAGGAAAGTTGGCACGCGACGCAGACATGGAGGCTGCGGATGGTGGATCCGGTCGAGCCCGTATCATCAGCGCCGCAAGAGTGGCGAACGACGCCGGGCAGGCCGAGCGAGAGCGTCAGAAGCGCCGCAAGCAGCGCCCATGTAGTCGCGCGTGGATTGGTCTTCCTGTCCATCAGCACTGATACGGAGTCATGGCGCAAAGCGTTCCGAGGCTATCGAGCGAGGCCGCGGACAAGCTGGCCAAGCTCCCGATACAGGAGAAGTCGGTCCGCGGCCCATCGGTCGGCACGACCGCTGGAGCTGTGCACCACGTAGGTCAGCATGCCATCGAAGTCGTCCGACTGCAGTCCCCACGGCGGATCCGCCTCCCCCATGCACATACGGTACACGTCTTTGCCGTTGTAGCACAGAATCCTCGGGCCGTAGTGCCTGAGCTTCTCGAACAGAGCCGCGCGATCCTCGTCGGTCGGCGGCGGGAGGAGGCAGTTCATCGTTGAGATGCACTGCGGCAGGATCGCTGTGAGGCCGATGCCGTAGCGAAGCACCGTGCTGTCCTCGCTGGCATCCAGTTCCCGCGGCGTGAGCCCTGCCTGAAACAGGAGTTGCCAGAACCGATTGCCCCGACCGGCATAGTAGTGTCCCAAACGCGCGGCGCACGGGCTGGGCGCCGCGCCAATGAACACGACGTCCAGATCCGGCGCGAGGATATCGGGAAGCAACGGCTCGGGTGCGCGCAACGCGATGGACACGGGCTATCCTTCGAGGAATGCGTCCAATCCCACGACGAGGCCCTGGAACGTGCGCACGCGTCTGACGGCCAGCAGAACCCCTGGCATGAAGGATCGCCGATCGAGGCTGTCGTGCCGGATCGAGAGCGTCTGTCCGAGGTCGCCGAAAATGACCTCTTGATGCGCGACCAGACCGGGCAGGCGAACGCTGTGGATGGGCACCTCGCCGGTGCGCTGCTCAGCTCGCGCGGACTCTATGCGCGCCGCAGTCAGCTTCGCCGTGCCTGATGGTGCATCGAGCTTGGCGGGATGATGCAGTTCGATGATCTCGACATCGGGCATGAACCGCGCCGCCGTCTCCGCGAAGCGCATCATCAGCACCGCACCGATGGCGAAGTTCGGCGCGATGAGCGCGCCAACCCCATGACGACGGGCAGCGTCGGCAATGCGTTCAACGTCAGCATGGGCCAGACCCGTTGTGCCGATGACGGGCGCAACGCCAGCCTCAAGCGCCCGGAGTGCGTTGTCTGCCACCGAGGCAGGCGTGGTGAAGTCCACGAGCACCTCGGCGGTGGCTCCGAGCGCGGCTGTATCGGGCCACGGGGAGATCGGCACGCCGCAAGCCGGCATACCGGCGGTCAGGCCCGCATCCTGGCCGATTTGGGCCGTGTCAAGGGCAGCAGTGAGCTCAAGATCAGGCGCCTCGAGCACAGCTCTCACAACCTCGCGTCCCATCCGGCCGGCGGCTCCGGAAACTGCAACACGAATCACAGCGATGCGCCTCCTCGCGGGAACGGGCCGATCGCAGCGAAGCTGAGACGTTCGGGGTCCAGCGTGTAGTGAGCGACCTCGAGGATGTCCTCCGCGGTAACTCTCTGAACGCAGGCTGATATCTCATCCAGCGGGATGACCCGTCCATGGTAGAGCGTTGACTTGCCGAGGCGCATCATGCGGCCGCTCATGTTCTCGAGCCCGATCACCATGGCGCCTCGTATCTGCGTCTTGGCACGTGCGATCTCGTCGTCTCTGAGCCCCTCCCGCCGTACGGTCGCCAGTTCCTCGGCAGTCACATCCAGGACCTGCTGGAGCGTCGTCGGGCTGGTGCCGCCGTAGATGGTGAACAGGCCACAGTCCCGAAACGCCGTCGCATAGGAGCCGATGGCATAGGCTAGACCGCGCTTCTCACGCACCTCCTGAAAGAGTCGCGAGCTCATGTTGCCGCCGAGGACCATGTCGAGGATGGTGAGCGGATAGCGCCGGTCATCGGTCTGAGCGAAGGTGGGACCGCCCAGACAGAAATGCACTTGCTCCGACCGCCTGTGCCTGCGAACCTGCTTGCCACGGGCAAGCGGGCATCGCGTCGGAGCCGGAACCGATCGGTCCGGCATGTCGCCAAAGAGCCGAGTGGCGAGACGGACCAGAGACCGATGCGTGATGTTGCCGGCCGCAGCCACGAGCATCCGCGAAGGCACATAGTGGTCACGCATGAAGCTCCGGACGCGCTCGACGGTGAGGCTCCCGACACTGCGAGCCGTGCCGATGACAGGCCGGCCCAGCGGATGAGACTGCCATACGGCGCGAGCGAACAGATCGTGCACGAGGTCGTCGGGCGTGTCCTCGTAGCGCTTGATCTCCTCGATCACGACGTTCTTCTCGCGTGCGAACTCCTCAGGATCCAGCGTGGAGTTCCGAATCATGTCCGCGAGGACATCGAGCACGAGCGGCGCATGCTCCGACAGCGCCCGGCCGTAATAACACGTGTATTCCTTGTCGGTGAACGCATTGAGCGATCCGCCGACCGATTCGATCTCCGAAGCGATGTCCCTGGCCGAACGCCGTTCGGTGCCCTTGAACAGCATATGCTCGATGAAGTGCGTGATACCCCGTTCGCCCGGTTTCTCATGCCGCGCTCCCACGTCTACCCAGACGCCGATGGAGGCCGACTGAACGTACGGCACGCGTTCCGACACGACGCGAAGACCATTCGCTAGAGTGGTCGTCTCGACAGCTTCGATGTGCATGCACTGCTCCAGACTCGAAGACCCCGGGCATTGCCGGGGTCTGATGTAATGTATGAGCGGGAAACGGGACTCGAACCCGCGGCCCTCTGCTTGGGAAGCAGAGTGACGGTTTTGAGCTCAAACCGCGTCGTATCACGCTCAAACCGGCAGTCCGGAACGCCTCCAGAACCCGCCAGTCAGAATGTCAGTTGTTAGTATATCATATTGGTATCGCGTGCGCCTACGGGCCAGGGATGGCCGGCGAAGCGGCGAAGGGTCATGTCCTTTGAGGCAAGGCGCGTGGCCGCGAACGGGCGGGGTGCGGTACGCTCCGACGATGTGGGGGCTCGACCGTGGCTTCTGTTGAGGGGGGAAGCCGCTCCTTATGGCGTACCGATGTGAGCCTTGCGGACATGGGGAACCCGGGAAGCCGCTCCTTGCGGCGGACCGATGTGAGCCTTGCGGACACGGGGAACCCGGGAAGCCACTCCTCAGGGCGCACCGATGTGTACTTGACGGGCATGGGGAATGCGGGGAAGCCACTCCTCCGGGCGTACCGATGTGTCCTTCAAGGGCATGGGGAATGCGGGGAGGCGCCAGGCGACGTCGGTGGCAGGAGGCGCTGCGGGACTCGGGCATGGAGCCGGGGCGCGCGGGGCACGGGGCTGAGAGCGGAGGGCATGGGAAAGGACGACGGAAGGCATGAGAGCGCATTACACGGTGATTCTGGAGCGGGAAGAGGACGGGGGGTACCACGCCTTCGTACCGGCGCTGCGCGGGTGCCATAGCCAGGGCGACACGCTCGATGAGGCGCTCGAGAACGTCCGCGAAGCCATGGCGGCGTATCTGGAGAGCCTGGAGGCGCAAGGGCAGTCGCCGCCCGTCGAGGATCTGTACGTTCGGCCTGTCGAGGTCGCGGCATGAGCCGGAACCTTCCGGTCGTGACAGGCCGGGAGGTGGAGAAGGTCGCGATTCGTGCGGGCTTCCTGTTCGATAGACAGCGCGGGAGTCATGCCGTGTACTTCCGCGAGCGCGACGGGCGACGCGTGGTTATCCCCATTCACCCCGGGCGAACGCTCAAGCCCAAGACGCTCGCCGCGATCATTGACGATCTGGGCCTGACGGTCGAGGAGTTCCGGGACATGGTGTAGTCCCTGCTGCGCGGCGCCCCGGAGGATGGGGCGGGTCGTGCGCTTGCATAAGGGCAGGAGCTGCATTGCGCATTGTCGTGAGGCACACGCAGGCACGCCGCAGGAGGGGATGGGGCAGGGGAGGGGTACGCAGCAGAGGGGCCAGCGGATATGGATCGGCGTTTTTCACGATTCAGGCCGAACGCGGGTTGAACAGGGGCCGAAAGGAACCGGCGGACGAGGCGGAGCAGGGCAGGGGCAAGGCTTTCCGGATCTGTCGGGGGGCGAACGAGTCGGGTGTTGGGCGGGCGTGGCCAACAGGACGCCGAGGCAAGGCGACGGTCGGCCAATCACGGAGACCGCAGCGGCAGCA
Organism: Chthonomonadales bacterium; assembly: GCA_012517255.1. Taxonomy (GTDB): domain Bacteria; phylum Armatimonadota; class Chthonomonadetes; order Chthonomonadales; family CAJBBX01; genus JAAYVH01. Next base: position 5,129 of record JAAYVH010000251.1, on the reverse strand, counting down.
AACCCGCAGGCTGGGGACAACAATCCCGTGATGAAGAGGAACGCTGAAGGCCGCCAAAGGGCGGACGCATACCGAGCCCAACGGAACAGGCGGGCATCCGCTCCCGACGCCGAGGGCGAGACGGCAACAGCAGACGCCGTCGGTTGGCGTGTACGTGCCGACACAGATCGTGCCGATAGGGCAGGGGCAACGACCGGCCACCAGGCAAAGCACTCGCGGGCAATCTAGCGGCGATGAATGGCTGTCGTACTTGGGGACCAGAGAGAAACCGGCGAATAGCCGGAGGGGGCGATAGGCGATGCCAAGGTACATCGTGACGGTAGGTCGCCGCACATTCGACATCGAGACGCCGCGTGAGCCGACCGAAGCTGAGGTGATTCGTGTAGTCCGCAAAGACCCTGTGCTCATGCGGGAGGTGCCAGACGACGTTATCCGCTCGTGGGGTACGGACGCCAAGCGCGGCGTGACGCCCAAGGTCCACTACTGGCGCGTTCGCGGCAACAGGAATGCCAAACCGTTCGAGAAGATCTGGGCTGACGAGTGGAAGCGGAGGTTCGGGGAGCCGGAGCGGGTGTTCACCGTGATGGTGCACGAGCGGGTATGGACGGTTCCGGTTCGGGCAGTTTACGGCGGCGCGGCGGGTCTGGGGGCTGTTGCGGTGGTCCTGGTGTTGGCCCTGAGGATGCGCCGTCGGTTGGCCAGCGGCGTGCGGTCGTTGGGGCGATGGACGCGAAGGCTGTGGGGGCCGATGATGCCGTGGATCCGAAGCGATGGTCCCGTTCGGGTGGTGGCCGCGGCGGTGCTGCTTCTGGCGATGGGCAGGCGGTCGCACGACTACTACACGGTGCTGCGCTGGGTGACGTGCGTCGTATGCGCGTATGCGGGAGCGCGCGCCATGCGTCAGGGGCAGTCGGGCTGGGTCTGGACGATGTGGGCTCTGGCGGCATTCTACAATCCGATCGTCGAGGTCGAGCTACGGAAGGAGACCTGGCGGTGGGTCAACGCGGCCACGGCGGCGACGCTGGCGGTGTCGGCGTGGACGGCAAGGCCGAGGAGGTCGGTGGGGTCGGGGAAGGACGGATAGGACGGAAGGGACGGGGCGCGCGTCAGCGGGCACCGGGCGTGCCGTCCTAGCACGGATCGTTCGCATAGAAATGGAGGACTAGCCGCTATGAAGACGGATGCGACTACCAAGGCCCTCATGTTGTTGGTCGGGTCGGGGTTATGGGCCGTTGCCGCTCGCCCGGTTGCGCCGAGCTATGCAACACAGGCAAGCGGCACCCCCGAGGTGGTGCGGGCTCGCCGCGTCGAGGTTGTTGGTCCCAACGACCGAGTGGTGATGGTCTTGACAGGGACTGCAGACGGGCCAGTACTCGCCGCGCAAGATGGCAAGGGAGTCCCGCGCGTGGCTCTCGCAGTGCTTGGGGATGTTCCGCAACTGCTTCTGGGCACCGACAAGACCTCAGGGGGCGTTGTGATTGCCGTGGAGAAGAGCGGACCGAGCGTTCGGTTGCAGGACGCCAAAGGCGTTGAGCGCGCTGCGATACGCATCGAGAAGGAGTCGCCGACCATCGGCGTAATGGACGGAGACGGAGGACTCGCGGCGTCGCTAGGGTTCAGTGAACGACCAAGCGTGGACGTCTGGGACCCAAAGGGGCGTGCCCGAGCTTCTCTAGACTTCATTGAGGATGGCGGCAGCGTTAACGTATGGGATGAGCAAGGTGACCTCCGGTTGCACGCCGGGGTGTCCTCCGCCGGCCCGAGGCTGGCGATGTACGATGATCGGAAGAAGGAGCGAGCCTGCTTGGACGTAGCTTCGGATGGCGCGCCAGGACTCTCGCTGCGCGATGCTGAGCAGGTGGTCCGGGCGAGTCTCGCAGTGCTGAGCAGAGGCCCGGGTCTGGCGCTGCACAGCAAGTCGGGGAAACTGGCAGCGAGGCTCCTCGCACTCGATGATGGCACAAGCGGACTCACGCTGGCAGATCGCGCAGGGATAGATCGAGCGCGTCTGAGTGTGTCTGAGGATGATTCCCCCAGCTTGGTTCTTAGTCACGAGGACGCCGAGATGAGGGCCAAACTGGCAGTCGGCGATGACGGAGCCCCTTTGCTGGCGCTATTCGATCGAGCTGGCGCCCTCAGGGTGCATGCGGGCGTCATGGGGCAGAGGGACCCTGTGGTCGAGATTCTTGACCCTGGGATCAAGCATCGATGCGTGATGGGCGTCGCATACGTGTCTGGGCCGGGGGGTGATGAAATGGTGAGAACGGCCCCAGGTTCGATCGTTCTGTTTGATGGTGCTGGCAAGGTGCAGTTCAAGGCACCGTGATTCGCTCCCCGAGCCGAACGGGCCGCAGGTACCGCTGAATAGGAGGGGTCTGAGGTGTCCCAACCCGACGAGGATCACAGCACCGATTTGCCTGAGGACGATGCCGATGATTTTGACCCGTTTGTCGAAACCGAGGACGACCGCCCGGCGGGCATCCCGGCGGCATCTACGCGCGGCGGCGATGGAGTGTCGAGCTGGGGGTGCTGGGCGATCGCGCTGGCAGCCCTGGCGTTGCTCACGTGGCTTGGGGGACTGTGGAAGACCCCGCGGGAACCTACGGCACAAGAGCGCGCCGCGGAGGCTATTGCGGATACAGTGGCGTTCGTAGAGGGCGAGTGGGAGTCGGTGATCGGGGATCGCACGCTTGCCCTGGATTCCGACGGATACCGCGCAACGCTGACGTACTACGATGATGAGGGCAATGCTGCTGGGCAGAGTGCGGGGCACTGGCAGGCAGGCGAGAATACGGTTCACATATCCGTGAGCGGCGATGCCGGGTCCTACGTCGCGGACCTAAAGCCTATCGAGGTGATGGGATGCGATCTGCTTGTTCCGACGCCGGTAGAGGAGGCTCTGCTGGTTTCCTGCTATTGGAGATTGCAAAGTGACGAGGGAGAGGGACCTGACGAGTACTAGCGTCGTGCGCATACGGGCCAAATGAGGGGGGCAATGTGCAGCCCGGCCGGACTCGAGGGCGGGGGCACACGGATAGCACACTATGGAAGACGAAGCCCTGGGGTGGACGATGTGCTTGCAGCTCATACGCGAGAGGCTGCGCCTTGAGCGAGCGATGCGGCTCGATTCGGGCCGCCCTGGAGGCGCAAGGCAAGTAAGGACTTGGAGCGGCATTGAGGCTGAGAGGAGAGTGCAACGGTGGAGATCAGGTGGCGATGGGGCGCATATGACCGCTTGGTGCTGACGGTCATAGCCATTGGGGTCGTGTGGCTGTGTGTGGCATCGGGGCGCAGGCCAACGGCGGATGTACGGATCGTCGACGTTGACGTCCCAGGCAGTGTCGGACGATCACTGTGGGGTAGCTACGGACTGCCCGTGACGGTGACGAACCGCGAGCCGATTCAGGTAAGGAGCTCTCTCGGCGAGCCGATCGAGGTCACGAACTCTCTCGGCAAGCCGATCGAGGTCGAAATCGTTCCATAGTGGCTCGCTCCACCCTCCGGACACCGAGGGCCGTGCCGCCGGGGGCTAAGGAAGGGGCACGGCGGGGGCAGACGGCGGCGTTCGTTGGGTGGTCTGGACGCAGAGGGCGGCGTCAGCGGCTGTCAGTCGGGGACGGGGTATCTCGATCCGGTATCGCGGGCGCGTCTGAAACCTGTACCGCATAGGGGGCGGATCTGCGTGCGTGGTGAGCGTGGCGGGGCCGGTGGGGGGCGGGGGGCGCGGCGTTGGGGCTGGAACGGTTTCCGGGAGGTATCGAGTCGCTATCGCCGTGGTGCGGTGCGTGTTGGGCGGGCCGGTCGGGGCTGGAGGCAGGGGACTCGGGAGGGGCGGCGGTTTCGGCCTCCTTCGGCGTCACGGAGTATGTGATGGGGACCGGCGGGCCGTCGGGGAGGGCGATGAAGAGGGTGACGCGGAGGCAGCCGGGTCTCATCGGGCGGGCAGGTCGGCGAATGGGTCGTGGGCGTCGCAGAAGCCGTATCCGGCGGTGGGCTCGCCGCAGTGCTGGCAGCGGGCGGCGAGAAGGGCTTCTCGATGCTCGCGGATGGCGGCGCGAAGTTCGTCCGTGAGGGCCTCGACGGGTCCGGCGCGCAGGGCGCCGTCCACGACGCGGAGCGTCACGCCGGCGGCGGCGATTTTCGGGAACAGGTCGCGGATGTCCATGTCCTAGAACTCCTCGAAGTCGTCGGGTTCGGTCAGAGCGCCACGTGGCGAACGGGTGGCGGTCTGACCGTGGTTCAGAGCGCCAAGTGGTGAATCGTTGGCGGCCTGAGCAGGGTTCAGAGCGCCACTCGGCGCAGGGTTGGCGGCCTGAGCAGGGTTCAGAGCGCCACTGTCAGAGCGCCACGGTGGCGTTCTGAGGTTGGCGGTCTGAGCAGGGTTCAGAGCGCCACGTGATGAGCGGTTGGCGGTCTGACGGTCGGGGAGGCGGAGCATCCAGCAGCGGCCCTCCTGATAGGCTGTGACGCCAACGTCCTTTCGGGCGCGCTGAAGGGTCCGGTCGGATATGCCGAGCCTTGCGGCCTGCTGCTCGATGTCGCGGGATGGTCTGGGTCCGTCGGCGAGGGCGTCGAGGAGGAACTGCGCGGCATCATCGGCAGGCATGTCGGCGGCGGTTCGGTTCAGGACTTGCTCGGCGGTCAGCTCACACGTGCCGCGCCAGGCGATCCGTGCGACGTCGTTGGCGGGCACGAGCTCGTAGACGACGCTGGGCGGTTCGGCGGCGAGGTTGTTTTTGACGCAGGCGAGGACTCGGTGGGCCCGGTTGTCGGGGTGACGGGCGACGGCGAAGGCGAACCTGACGAGGGCGGTGAAGGCGATGGAACATCCGCTTCGATAGACGGCGGCCTGCCCCTGTCCCTTGTTCAGGTGCCGAACCGTGAGGACAGCGCACCCGCGTTGGCGCGCCATGAGGACGAGGGGCATCATGATGGCGCGTACCTCGGCGTCTCTGTGGGTGTCGGCGGCGCCCGGCAGGAACGCTGCGAGGGGGTCGAGCACGAGCAATCCGATGTTTTCGGCGGCGATCATTGCTCCGATCATGTCAACATCGGCAACCGTGACGACGCGATCGGCGGGGAGAACGAAGACGCGTCGCAGATCTGCGTCGGCGGCCTCAAGGCGCGGG